>NZ_JARAMM010000040.1:0-15697 GCF_028807335.1 Sulfitobacter sp. PR48
CTGGCTATTCCTGCGCTCTCTTGCCTGGAACTGAGCAATTTTGGACTGAAACGGGTGGGCGACAATGAATGTCAACACGACCTAGGCTCTGGATATCCCGTGAATCGGGGTCTGGTGCCACGCGCCCGGTTTGGTATAGGGTGCCCAAAACAAACAGGCGGGAGCGCGGGGAATGCGCAGAACGATATTTGTGGCGGCCCTTGGTGCAGCCAGCCTTGTTATTGGCAGCACGCCCGCCGCGGATGCGGATGTTTTCTCGTCCAGCAACCGCCGCGCGCTTTTCAAATCGCAAAAGAACCTGCTCGATAACCGGGCGGCCAAGCAATATTCCGCTTCGGTCCGGTTGCAGCCGCCCACCGTCAACACCCCGACAAAATGGGACACGCCGAAATACAACGGCAAGTACAAGGGCCAGTTCCTGGCCATCGCGCGCGAAGCGGCGACACGCCATGGTGTGCCGGTTGATCTGTTCCTGCGGCTGGTGCAGCAGGAAAGTGGCTGGAACCACCAGGCGGTTTCGCACAAGGGCGCGCTCGGGCTGGCGCAGCTGATGCCGGGCACGGCCGCGCGGTTGCGGGTGGACCCTTCCGACCCCGCGCAGAACCTCGAAGGCGGCGCGCGGTATCTCAAGCAGCAATACAGCACTTTCGGGGACTGGCGGCTTGCGCTGGCGGCCTATAACGCCGGTCCTGCTGCGGTGCAGAAATACGGCGGCGTGCCACCCTACGCCGAGACACGGAATTACGTGAAGGTCATCTTCGGACAGTAAGCCGCTGTTTCCAAAACCAATATAACGATATGGTCAAGTGATACGGCAAGGATCCGCCACCCGGGGGAACCTTTCCATACGCGGGGGTGTTGTCTGCTCAGAGCGCCGCAGGTTCGGATCATCCGCCCTGCACCGCGCAAAACATGAGGAGCACAAGATGTTCAATAATCTGAAAAAGCTGGGCCTGGCCGCTGGTGTCAGCCTGCTGGCCCTGACAAGCTTTGCCAATGCTGCAGACCTGCCGCCGATCTCTTCCATTGACGTCGGCACCACCTATGCCGCCGCAACAGATGCCAATGCGGCCGAGAAGTTCCCCGACATCACGACGGACCTTCAGGAAGCCATTGCCGAACGCGTCCCGACCTCATCGGATGCCGCCGACAGCCGGATCAGGGTTGAGCTGCGCAAGGTTTCGCTGAACGGCAACACGATGCTGAACGATGCCGGTGAATTCAACGAGCTGGAAGGCGTGGTCTCCATCGAGGCGGATGACGGCAGCAGCACCGGCAGCCGGTCCTTCCCGGTCAGCATCGCGGCGCTTTCCGCTGACACGCAAGCGCCCGAGGGCACATATGTGATCCAGCCCTCGACCGATGATTTCTACAACGTGATGATCGGTGCCTTCGCTGACCGCGTTGCCGAAGAGCTTGGCAATGTGAACACCGGCGGCGATACCGTCACGCGCTGACGACACCACCCCCCTCAGTCCGGCAGCCTGTCCCCTGCCGGTCTGATCAGAGGTCTTTTTCGGCCTCGGGCGCGCACCGCTTCCCCCGGTGTGCGCCCTTTTTCTGCGGGGGCGTTTCGCGAAAAATGCTGAATCGCAAATACCTTGCCACGCTTCGCGTTCTCAGGACATTTGCGATCCTCGTGCTTCAACCATTCCCCGAAACGCTTTATTCGGCGGCCACGGTGATTTCGATCACCGGTTCCATCTCGTTGAACTGGGCGTCCGACAGGTGGCATTTGATCTGGTGGCCCTCTGCCATTGTCCGCTGTGGCGGCACTTCCTTTTCACACAGGTTGCCCGGCACCTGGGATTTCCAGCGGCACCGGGTCTGGAAGGGGCAGCCGGGCGGCGGGTTCATCGCCGAGGGGATGTCGCCTTCAAGCACGATGTGCTTTTTCTTGACCCTTGTATCCGCAATCGGCACCGCCGACAGCAGCGCCTCGGTATAGGGGTGATAGGGGGGCGAGAACACCTGATCCGTGCTGCCCAGTTCGACAACATGACCCAGGTACATCACCATCACCCGGTCGCTGAGATAGCGCACGATGCTCAGGTCGTGGCTGATGAACAGCAGCGTCGTCTTGTGCTGGCGCTGGATTTCCATCAGCAGGTCGGTCACCGCAGCCTGAACCGAGACGTCCAGCGCCGAGACCGGTTCATCCGCCACCACGATCCGCGCATCCCCGGCAAAGGCCCGGGCAATGCCGACGCGCTGTTTCTGGCCACCGGAGAGCTGACGCGGCATCCGGGTCGCGAATTCACGCGGCAGTTTCACCAGGTCCAGCAGTTCCAGCATCCGCTGCCAGCGGTCCTTTTCATTCTTGCCGATGCGGAAGATTTCCAGCGCCCGCACGATCTGCCGTCCCACCGTCATCGAGGGGTTCAGCGTGTCGAACGGGTTCTGGAACACCATCTGCACATCCGCCACGTTCTTTGTGCTGCGTTTCTCGATGGGCACGTCGCCGATGTTCTGGTTGTCCAGCAGGATCTGGCCAGCGGTGGCGGTCTCCAGCCCCATCAGCACCTTGGCAAAGGTGGATTTGCCGCAGCCGGATTCGCCCACGATCGCCAGCGTCTCGCTCTCGCGCGCCTCGAAGGACAATTCCTCATTGGCTTTCACCACCTTGGTGTCGCCGCCGCCAAACATGGCACTGGCCGCCACCTTGTAGTATTTCTTGAGCTTGTCCATTTTCAGGACCACGTCACCGACCTCGCCCTTGGTCTTGGTCTCGGCCAGTTGCAGCGGCGCGTTCCAGTCGATCTCCTGATATTTGACGCAGCGCGTGTGGTGCCGGTCCTCGCCGCCGATCACCGACATCGGGATCACCCCCTGATCGCAGCGTCCGGCCTCGAAATAATCGCAGCGCGGGCCGAAATTGCAGCCCGGCGGGCGTTCATGGGGCAGGGGAAAGTTGCCGGGAATGGCGATCAATGGCCGCGCGTTCTTGTCGGCGCCGGGCAGGGGGATCGAGCGGAACAAAGCCTGGGTATAGGGGTGCTGCATCTCGTCAAAGACATCCTCGATGCTGCCGCGTTCCACCGCCTCGCCGGAATACATCACGCAGATCCGGTCGCAGGTCTCCAGCACCAGACCAAGGTTGTGGCTGATGAACAGCATCGAGGTGCCGTATTTCTTGCCCAGATCCTTGACCAGTTCGACCACCGCCGCCTCGACGGTCACATCAAGCGCCGTGGTCGGCTCGTCCAGAATCAGCAGCGACGGTTCCGACATCAGCGCCATCGCGATCACGATGCGCTGCTGCTGACCGCCCGACAGCTGGTGCGGATAGGCCTTGAGGATGCGCTCGGGGTCCGGCAGCTTCACATCCGTGACCACCTGCAATGCGCGTTGATAGGCGTCCTTCTCGGACATGCCCGCATGGATCATCGGCACTTCCATCAGCTGCTTGCCGATCCGCATGGCGGGGTTCAGCGATGCCATGGGTTCCTGATAGATCATCGCGATCTCGCTGCCGCGGATGTCGCGCAGCTCGTCATCGCTCATCTCGCCCAGGTCGCGGCCCTTGAACTTGATCGAGCCGCCGACGATGCGCCCGTTCTTGCCCAGGTCCTGCATCACCCCCAGCGCCACGGTGGATTTGCCGCACCCGGATTCACCCACGAGGCCCAGCGCTTCGCCCGGCATCACAGAGGCCGAGAAATCCATCACGGCAGGAATTTCCCGCAACCGGGTAAAGAAGGAAATCGACAGCTTGTCGATCTCGAGGATCGGCCCGTCATACTTTTCTTTTACCATTCTTGTCTCTCCTTGTTGGAGCGGCCGAACCAGAGAAACCCTTGTCGCTCTTTTTGGCCATAAATATTCCCGGGGGTCCGGGGGTAGCACCCCCGGAACTCTCGTCTGGATCAATCCCTCAGGGATTCCTCACGCAAGCCATCCGCCAGCAGGTTCAGACCCAGCACCAGCGTCAGCAAGGCCAGCGCAGGGGCGATGGCCGCATGCGGGTAAAGCGACAGCAGCCGCCGTCCGGCGTTGATCGTGCTGCCCCAGTCCGGGCTTTCCGATTCCAGCCCCAGGCCAAAGAAGCCCAGCGTGCCCAGAAGGATCGTGGTGTAGCCGATCCGCAGGCAGAAATCGACGATCAACGGCCCCCGCGCATTGGGCAGGATTTCCCACAGCATGATGTACCACGGGCCTTCGCCCCGGGTCTGCGCCGCCGCCACATAGTCGCGCGTCTTGATGTCCAGCGCGAGGCCCCGCACGATCCGGAAGACCGTGGGCGCGTTCACAAAGACGACAGAGACAAAGACCACCAGGATACCCGGCCCCAGATCGAATGGATCAAGGAAGGCGGGCAAACCCGGGATCACATAGGTCGGCGTTTCCACGATGGTGCCGTCGCTGGACACCAGCGCGAGGTAGAGCCAGGCACCAAGCCCCAGTACGACGATCAGCAGCGGTGTGCGGAACGTCGGCTGCGTGTAGAAGCGCGAGTTCAGCAGGATCGCGAGGAAGATCAGCGGAAAGACAAACAGGAACAGCGCCATGTAGTTGGGGATGCCTGTCAGCACGATTTCCGGCGTCACCAGCAGGTAGAACAGCAAGATCACCGGGAAGGCCAGGATCAGATTGGCCAGAAAGCTCAGGAACGTATCCAGCTTGCCGCCGTAATAGCCTGCGGGCAAGCCCAGGGTGATCCCCACCATGAAGGCAAAGAGCGTCGCAAAGGGCGCGATCTTGACCACCACCCAGGAGCCCTTGATCAGCCGCGAGAACACGTCCCGCGCCAGGTTGTCGCCGCCCAGCAGGAACCAGGGATATTCGCCCTCGCCGGCCCGCGCCAGCGGTGTGCCGGGCAGTTTGTTCTTCATCCCCGACACCTGGCTCAGGCTGTCATGGGTGACCAGCAGGTCAAAGCCGCCGCCCAGAATGCCGGTAAAGACCCAGAACATCACGATGGCAAAGCCGATCATGCCCACGGTGCTGTCAAAGAGCTTGCCGTAAAGCCCCAGCTTGCGCTTGTAGGTGACCGACAGCGCAAAGGTGACGATCAGCGCGATCCAGACCGGAATCATCTGCTGCGCCATGGCGCCGAAGATACCCGCCGCAGGCCCCATGAAGATGCCGCCGATCAGGTAGATCAGGATCAGCCCGACCACCGCGTAGAACAGCCAGCTGATGATCTGGTTGATGAACCCGGTCAGACCGGTGCTGCCTGCCAGCGTGCCATCCGCGCTGATCGCCCGTGCGGAACTGTCCGGCACGAAGGAGGCGAGGATCTGCACCACAATCGCCAGTGCCAGCAGTCCGACCAGAAGGTAGAAGATGATGTTGAGCCCCGAAAGCGAGCCCGTCCATGTCAATGGTTCCATGTCAAAGCTCCTTCAGGCGATGCGGATGCGCGGGTTGAGATAGACATACCCGATGTCGGAAATGAGCTGCGTCAGCAGCACCACCGCAACCGAGACAACCGAGACCGCCAGCAGCAGTTCAATGTCGTTGTTGCCCGCCGCCTGCACCAGCAGCCAGCCGAAACCCTTGTAGTTGAACAGGGTCTCCACGATCACCACGCCGTTCAGCAGCCAGGGGATCTGCAGCATGATCACGGTGAAAGGCGCGATCAGCGCGTTGCGCAGCGCATGTTTCAACACGATATCCGAGAATTTCACGCCCTTGAGCCGCGCCGTCCGGATATATTGCGCCGTCATCACCTCGGTCATCGAGGCGCGTGTCATCCGGGCGATATAACCCATGCCGTAAAGCGAGATCGTGAGCACCGGCAGGAAGAAGTTCCAGAAGGTCGCATCCGCCATCGCAGAGGTGGCGGAGCCGAGGAACAGGGTCTTGCTGTCGATCAGCCCCCAGTCGTTCAGCAGCGGCGACACCCCGAACTTGGAAGAGGCCAGCACCGCGATGAAGATCACGCCCGAGACATATTCAGGTGTCGCCGTGGTGGCGATGGAAAAGGTCGACAGGGACCGGTCCAGCTTCGATCCTTCCCGCATCCCGGCGAGCACCCCGACCAGCAGCGCGGAGGGCACCATCAGCAGCAGCACGCAGAGCATCAGCTTGCCGGTCAGCGCCAGACGGGTCAGCACCGTGCCGCCCACCGGTTCCTTGAAGACGGTGGAGAACCCCCAGTCACCCTGCAGGATGCCGCAGCGGGTCGGACGGTCGATCTCGGGCGTGCTGGCCGAGAAACAGCGTCCGAAGGTCTTGCCGTCCGGTTTCTCGGTCACCCAGCCGGGCATCACGCCCAGCCATTGACCGAATTTCACCGGCATCGGTTGCAGATAGCCCCGGTCGCCAAGATAGGACGCCACGGCTTCGTCCGACATCCGGAAGTTGCCCTGCGTCTTTGCGAGTTTTTCAAGGTTTGGATAGAGATTGGTCAGCCAGAACACGATGAACGTCAGGCACAATGCCGTCAGAATCATCACGCCCAGCCGACGCAGAATAAATAGTCCCATTCAATGCCCCTGTTGGTGGCGCGGCGGGTTTGCCCACCGGTTTTTGGTTTGGCCTTCGGGCCTTTCGAGTGTTCAGGACGGGCGATGCGGCCGCGCGGCAGGATGCAAAAGCTCCTGGTCATCCCCTTGCGCGGCACGGCCTTGCCCGGCCGTCTTGCATGTGTCTTGCGCACATTCGATGACTGCTATGAACGCATGAAGCTGCCCCAAAGGTCAATGTCATCTTCCGCCTCTTGATGGTCTTTTTGCGACATGCAACTTTGCCAAAAGCGACCCGCGCGGGGAGTGGAATCGGGCCGATGCAACTTCCAGGGTCCAGAGCCTGGAGCGCCCGACCTTAAACTTGCGACACGCATACCCTGCAGCGCCTGCGGCGCTCTCGGGACATGCGTGTCACAGGATGATTCAGGTACAAGGCCGGATTCTTCAGCGGGCGGCTCCGCGCAGTTTGCTGGGCGGCTGGCCGGTATGCTGTTGCATGAAACGGGTGAAATAGGCGGCAGAGCCGAAACCGAGGTGGCGCGCGATGTCCTGCGCAGGCTGGCGTGTTTCGATCAGCAGATTACGCGCCTCTGCCAGCACCCGTTCGGTCAGCAGGTCCGCTGCCGTCTTGCCGGTTGCGGCCTTGACCGCCCGGGTCAGATGGGTGGCGGTGACCCCCAGGGTTGCCGCATATTCCGCCATCGACGCCCCGCTGCGGAAGCGCTGCGGCAGTTGATCGCAATATTGCTTGCTCAGCCGGGCCGCCGCATTGCGGCGCGGGGGCACATGTTCCTCCAGCATGATCTGACGGCGCAGCCAGACAGAGATCAGCGCGGCATGGGCCTCTGCCGCGTCCTGGGACAGGGGGCGGTCCTTTTGCTGTTCGCGAGCGGCCGCTTCGATCAAGCCGCTGAGTTCGCTCTGCACCGCCACATCGCGGATCCGCAGGTGGCGCGGCATTTCCGGCAGGCGCAGCGGGGTGCCGGGCGGTACGATCACCGCCTGGGCCATGCCCTGACGCCCCAGGTCCAGCGCAAAGAGCGACCCCTGCGGCACCCAGAGCGCGTTATGCGTGCCCACGCCACGGCGCTGCCCGTCCAGCAGCGCGCGGCCCTGTCCCCGCGTGATCCAGATCAGCAGGTGGTGCGGACGGTCCTGCGCCAGCAGCAGCCGCCAGTCCTGCCCGCCGGTGAGCTGGGGCAGGGTCATCACCTTGATGTCGGTGAGGGAAAAACTCATGGCAATGGTCGCATTTGATCCGATTCAACCGCAGTTTACACCCATTTACCCTGTCAGAAAGTTGAAAAAAGTAAAGTGCGCAGGTTATTGCGGGGTCACCCGGTGCCAGTCCGCCATTTTCGAACGCATCCATGTCCGCTGGCGCTTGGCAAATTGCCGGGTGGCGATCACCGCGCGGTCGCGGGCCTGATCCAGCGTCAAGTCGCCTTCCAGATGCGCCATCAGTTCCGGCACGCCAATGGCGCGGTGCGCGGGCAGGGCGGGGTCATAGGCTGGCGCGACGCGGCGGACCTCTTCCAGCGCGCCCTGCGCGATCATCTGGTCGAAACGCCGCGCGATCCGGGCGTTCAGCCAGTCGCGCTCCACGTCAAAGACGATGCGGCGGGCCTGCGCTGCGGGCAGCAGCGGCGCACCGGTCTGCGCCTGCCAATGGGCCAGCCCCCGGCCCGTGGCCTGCTGCACTTCCCAGGCCCGTTGCACGCGCGCGCGGTTCGCAGTGTCAATTCCGGCGGCGGTCTGCACGTCGATGCCCGCAAGCAGGTGGTCCAGATCCATCCCGTCGGCCTGATGCCGGACCTCCTCCGGCGTGGCCGGAATATCGGCCAGCCCTTCCGTGAGCGCCTTGAAGTATAACCCGGTGCCGCCGGTGATGATTACCCGCTGCCCGGTCTTCAGGATGTCCGCAACCTCGCGCAGCCAATGACCCGTCGAATAGGGTTGCGTCGCGGTGATGTGGCCATAAAGCAGATGCGGGGCCGCGGCCTCTTCCTCTGCGCTGGGGCGCGCGGTGATCACGCGCCAGCATTCATAGACCTGGCTGGCATCCGCATTCACGATGACACCGCCCTGATCCTGCGTGATTTCAAGGGCCAATGCCGATTTGCCGCTTGCAGTGGGGCCTGCGATCAGCACCGGCATCTCAGGCGACAAGCCGCGTAAAACTTCGGTAAAGGACATTTCTTGTCTGAACCTTTCCGCCGTGCATTGAACCTTGCCTCCATTTGCGACATTTTGCGCAAAAGTTAAACCGACAATGAATCCAGCCCTCCCGAAAGGTTCCGCACATGTCCCAAGACGCGTCCAACGTCACTTTCAAACGTGTGATGCTGAAGATATCCGGTGAGGCGCTGATGGGGGATCAGGGTTTCGGCCTGCATCCGCCCACCGTCGAACGGATCGCCCATGAAGTGCAAAGCGTGCATAGTCTGGGGGTCGAGATCTGCATGGTCATCGGCGGCGGCAACATCTTTCGCGGGCTGCAGGGCTCTGCCCAGGGGATGGAACGGACGACGGCGGATTACATGGGGATGCTCGCCACGGTGATGAATGCGCTGGCGATGCAATCCTCGCTGGAAAGTCTGGGCATTCACACCCGGGTGATTTCCGCGATCACCATGAACGAGGTGGCCGAACCCTATATCCGCCGCCGCGCGGTGCGCCACCTTGAGAAGAAGCGGGTCTGCATCTTTGCCGCGGGCACCGGCAACCCCTATTTCACAACCGATACCGCTGCCGCCCTGCGGGCCAATGAAATGGCCTGCGAGGCGATCTTCATGGGCAAGAACGGTGTCGACGGGGTCTATGACAAGGATCCGAAGAAGTTTGCCGATGCCAAGCGCTATGATACCGTCAGCTATGACGATGTGCTGCAAAAGCGGCTGGCGGTGATGGATGCCTCCGCCATCGCGCTGACACGGGACAACAACCTGCCGATCATCGTCTTTTCGCTGGACGAGCCGGGCGGGTTCAAGGGGATCCTCGCGGGCGAGGGCACTTATACCCGCGTTCAGGGATAACGCGCAGCAGGTATTTTCAGGTATCGCGTCCTTCGGACCCGGATCAGAGCCGTCCGGTTGGCGCGCAACCTTGGTCAGCGACAACCGCCCGGCTTGCGCCTTTCCTCGCCCATGCCGTCTGCCCCCTCGCTCACTCCGTGACGGTATGATTGCGGGGGATGTCGATCACGATCATGGTGCCGGAAATTTCGCGATCCACCGAGATCCTGGCGTTCAGCCCCCGCACCAGCTGGGTCACGATGCGCCCGCCCAGTGAATCGCTCTTGGGCCATTCCACACCTTCGGGAATGCCGGTGCCGTCATCGGCCACCTGCAGGCGCAGCAGACCTTCGCTCAGCTTCTTGATCCGCACGTCGACAAGACCCGCCTCGCGGTCATCGAAGGCATGTTGCATGGAATTGGTCATCACCTCCGACAGCACCAGCCCCAGTTGCGTCGCGGTGTTGACCGGCACGCTGACCTCATCCGCATCTATGTTCACCCGCACGCCCTGCCGGCCATCCAGATAGGCAATCGCATTCGCCACGCGGGTCAGATAGGCACCCAGATTGACCTTGTCCTGCCCGGAGTTGCGCGCACCGGTGGCCGAACTCAATTCTTCGTAAAGCAGCTGCAGCGTCTCGATCCGGCGCGCCAGCGTGTCGAACTCCTTGCCCGGGGTCGTTTTGGCACCGCGCGCCTGCATGCGGATCATGCCGACAATCATCGACAGATGATTCTTCACCCGGTGCTGGATTTCCTCCAGGGCTTCCTGCGTGTCCTCATCGGTGGGTTCCTCACCGTTATAGATGGTCTGGACCCCCATGAAATAGGGCACCTCATGTTCGTCCACACTCAGCGGCGCCACCATCAGGCGGTTCATGAACTTGGTGCCATCGGCGCGATAGTTGCGCAGGATCACCGTGGCTTCCTCCCGGTTCTCGATGGCGGCGCGCAGCTTTTCCACCCCGCGCTGGTCGGTATCGTCACCCTGCAGGAAACGGCAGTTCCGGCCGAGGACCACATCGCTGTGATAACCCGTCATCTCTTCGAAGGCGCGGTTGACATAGACAATGGGATTGTCGGGCAGTTGCGGGTTCGTCAGCACCAGCGCAAAGGGCGCGCGCGTCATGGCGGCAACCGCCACGTTGGTGGGCAGTGGATGGGCTGAAATCTTCTCACCGTCGGCCATTCAATGATACTCTTCTTGCTGCTTCAAATGACGTCGTTTGCGTGGTCCGGCCAGGTTGAAACACCTGAACATGCGCAAGTTCCACACGACAAAAGGTATATGGAGCAGCTCCGAACGATTTCCAGCACCTCAATACGGGGGCAATGCACCGCCGGTGCATCTATACAATCCGGTGCGGTTGACGTTATATCAGGGCCGACAAGAAATTTGACCATTCCACCACCGGAGAAACCATGTCTGACGACTTTATGCTCGACACCGACGATCTTGAGCGGCGCATGAAAGGCGCCATCGCGTCGCTGAGAACCGAATTTGCATCATTGCGGACCGGGCGTGCCTCTGCCTCCATGCTGGAACCCGTGATGGTTGACGCCTATGGCTCCCCGACACCGATCAACCAGGTGGGGACAGTCAACGTTCCGGAACCGCGCATGGTGACGATCAATGTCTGGGACAAGGGTCTGGTGAACAAGGTGGAAAAGGCCATCCGCGAAAGCGGGCTGGGCATCAATCCGCAGATGAACGGCACCATCATCATGCTGCCGATTCCGGAGCTGAACGAGGAACGCCGGACCCAGCTGACCAAGGTCGCGGGCGGCTATGCCGAACATGCGCGCGTTTCGATCCGCAACATCCGCCGCGACGGCATGGATCAGATCAAGAAAGCCAAGGCAGACGGCATGTCCGAGGATGACCAGAAGCTCTGGGAAAGCGAGATGCAGGATCTGACCAACAAGTATATCGCCCTGATCGACGAGACGCTTGAGACGAAACAGGGCGAGATCATGCAGGTCTGAGCCAGCGCCTGTTTCCGCGCCCTGCCGGTCCGGGTCTCTTGCGGGCACCTGCCTGCGGCGTACCGTTCGAGCCAACCGAAACGCACCTTGAAAGACCCGTCATGCCAACCGCTCCCAAGGGCAACAGCCATACCGAACCAAAGATCGCGCCGGGCGGGCCGCGCCATGTCGCGATCATCATGGACGGCAACGGTCGCTGGGCCACACAGCGGGGCAGGCCGCGTCTGTTTGGCCATCACGCGGGCGCAAAACGTGTGCGCGAGATCGTGGAGGCCTGTCCGGACTTCGGCGTCGAATACCTGACAATCTTTGCCTTTTCGACCGAGAACTGGAAACGCACCCAGGTCGAGGTCGCGGGGCTGATGAGCCTGTTTCGGCGCTATATCTCCAAGGAAACCCGCAGCTTGAGCGAATTCGGCGTGCGGGTCCGCTTTATCGGGGATCGGGTGCGGCTGGATGACAAGCTGATCCGGCTGATGAACGAACTGGAAGCCGCGACCGCGCATAACACCCGCGTGCATCTGACCATCGCGCTGAACTACGGGGGCCGGGACGAGGTTGCCCGTGCCACCCAGCGACTGGCGCAGGACGTGGCGGCGGGCAAGCTGGACCCCGAGGCAGTGGATGAGGAAACCCTGCCGAAATATCTGGATACCTACGTCTTGCCCGACCCCGACCTGGTGATCCGCACCAGCGGCGAGGCCCGGATTTCCAATTTTCTGCTGTGGCAATCGGCCTATGCGGAATATGAATTCATTGATACCCTCTGGCCCGATTTCACCAAGGCCGAGTTCGGCAGCCTTTGTGCGGCCTACGGGGGCCGCGACCGGCGTTTCGGCGCGGTCAAGACCTGACCGGAGAAGGAATACCGCATGGGTAATCGCAGCGACCAATGGTCCGATTTGAAGGCACGGCTGGGGGCCGGGGCCGTCATGGTGCTGATCGGCCTGATCGGGATCTGGATGGGGGGCCATGTGTTCCACCTGCTGGTCGCGCTGATCTGTGGCGTCATGGTCTGGGAACTGGTGGCCATGCTGCGCCCCGGCGACGCCTATCTGCCGCTCAAGCTGGGCGCGCTGACCGGTCTGGCTGTCCTTGTGTCGGTCTATCTGCCGGTGGGCCTTGGCCTGCCGGTCCTGCTGGCGCCCGCGCTGATCGGGTTCGGTCAGCTGGAGCGGCACCGCACGATCTACCTGAGTTTCACCGCGATGATCCTGATGGCGGGCTTCGGGTTGATGCAGGTGCGCGACGATTACGGCTTTGGCTGGCTGCTTTGGCTGGTGGTGGTTGTCGTGACCACCGATGTGGTCGGCTATTTCGCCGGGCGCGCCATTGGCGGGCCAAAGTTCTGGCCCAGGGTCAGCCCCAAGAAAACCTGGTCCGGCACTGCGGCGGGCTGGGCCGGTGCCGCGCTGGTGGGTCTGCTGTTTTCCATCAACACCGGGGCAAGCCTGCAGTTGGTGGGGATTTCCATCGCGATTTCAATGGCATCGCAGATGGGTGATATCGCGGAATCCGGGATGAAGCGCAAAATGGGCGTCAAGGACAGCTCCAATCTGATCCCCGGCCACGGCGGCCTGATGGATCGCTTCGACGGGATGCTGGGCGCCTCCGTGTTCCTGCTGGTGATCGGTCAGTTCATCGGTTTGCCCTTTGGTCTGGGATAGGCCGTGGTCCGTCGTGTCTCGATTCTGGGGGCCACCGGGTCCATTGGCCAGAACACCATCGACCTGATCCGCCGCGCGCCGCTGGATTATGATGTGGTGGCGCTGACCGGGGCGGGCAATATCGGGCAACTGGCCCGTGATGCAATCGAGCTGAAGGCCGATATCGCCGTCACCGCCCGCGACGATCTGCTGGACGATCTGCGTGCCGCGCTGAAGGGCAGCGGCGTACAGGTGGCCGCCGGGGCCACGGCCATCTGCGAGGCGGCGGCGCGTCCGGCCGACTGGATCATGTCCGCCATCGTCGGGGCAGCAGGGCTGGCGCCCGGTCTCGCGGCCCTGCGCCATGGCACCACGCTGGCGCTGGCCAACAAGGAATCGCTGGTCTGCGCCGGCGCGCTGATGCTGGAGACGGCGCAGACCCATGGCGCGCGCATCCTGCCGGTGGACAGCGAGCATTCCGCGATCTTTCAGGCCTTGATCGGCGAGGATGCCGCAGCGGTCGAACGGATCATCATCACCGCGTCGGGCGGTGCATTCCGCGACTGGCCGCTTGAGAAACTGGCGGAGGCGACGCTGGCGCAGGCTTCCTCCCATCCCAATTGGGACATGGGGCAAAGGATCACCATCGATTCTGCCTCGATGTTCAACAAGGCGATGGAGGTCATTGAAACACATGAGTTTTTCGCCATCCAGCCAGATCAGATAGAAGTCCTGGTCCATCCGCAATCCATGATCCATGCGCTGGTGGGCTTCCATGACGGCGCGTTGATGGCCCATGTGGGCCCGGCGGACATGCGCCATGCCATCGGCTTTGCCCTGCATTACCCGCAGCGCCGCCATCTGCCGGTCGAACGGCTGGACCTTGCTGCCATCGGCCAGTTCGAGTTCCGCACCCCGGACGAGCGGCGCTGGCCCGCCCTGCGCCTTGCCCGCGAGACGATTGCAGCGGGCGGCATGACCGGCACGGTGTTCAATGCGGCCAAGGAAACCGCACTGGACGGGTTCATCGCCGGACGGGTCGGTTTCACTGCCATGGCGGATGTGGTGGCGCAGACGCTTGAAGACAAAACTGCGTCAGATGGTCTTATTGGTGCCACGATGACACTTGATAACGTCCTGCGGGTTGACCATCTGGCACGTAAGGCGGCAAAAGCCGCGATAGATAAAAGAGCAGGGTAACGTTTTGGATATTATGGGGCTGATACCGCAATTTGGCGGTTTGATCTGGACGTTGCTGGCTTTTGTGGTGGCGCTGTCGGTGATCGTCGCGATCCACGAATACGGCCATTACATTGTCGGGCGCTGGTGCGGGATCAAGGCGGATGTGTTCAGCCTGGGCTTCGGCCCGGTCCTGTGGTCCGGCATGGACCGGCGCGGCACAAAATGGCAGGTCGCGGCGCTGCCCTTTGGCGGTTACGTGAAATTCGCGGGCGATGCGAATGCGGCCTCCGGCAAGGATGAAACCGCCATGGCAGCGCTGGCCGACGACCCGGCCGCGCTGCGCCACACGATGCATGGCGCGCCGCTTTGGGCGCGTACGCTGACCGTCGCCGCCGGGCCTGCGTTCAATTTTGCCATGTCCATCCTGATCTTCTTTGCCGTGGCCTATACCACCGGCGTGGAACGGACCCCGCTGACCGTGGGCGAGCTGCGTCCGATGCCGCAGGCAGAGCGCGGGCTGGAACCGGGCGACGAGATTCTGGGGATCAACGGCACAGCGCTGCCGCAAAACGATGCCGCGGCCTATGGCGCCTTCTTCGACAACCTGCCGATGGTGCCGGAACTGACCTATGACGTCATCCGCAACGGCACCGAGCAAAGCGTGGAAGGGCCCTATATCCTGCCGCCGCTGGTCAATCAGGTCTTGCCGCAGACCGCCGCCTATGAGGCCGGGCTGAAAGCGGGTGATGTGATCACCGCCATTGATGCGGAGCCGGTATTCGCCTTTGACCAGCTCAAGAATGCGGTCGAGGAATCCGACGGGGCGGCGCTGGCGCTGACCGTCTGGCGCCGGGGCGAGGTGCTGGATTTCACCATGACGCCCAAGGCCACGGACGAGCCCCAGCCCGACGGCACCTTCAAACGCAACCTGCGGATCGGGATCGCGGGGGGCATGTCCTTTGCCCCGGCGACGGAAACGCCCGGTGTGGGGCAGGCGCTGACAGCGGGTGTCGCCAATACCTGGCGGATCATCACCGGCTCGATCTCGGGCCTGAAACAGATGGTGATCGGCAACATCAGCACCTGCAACCTCAGCGGCCCGGTGGGCATTGCCCAGGCCTCCGGCGCCATGGCCAGCCAGGGGGCCACGTCCTTCATCTATTTCATTGCTGTGCTCAGCACGGCGGTGGGGCTTTTGAACCTGTTCCCGATCCCGGCGCTGGATGGGGGGCATCTGACCTTCTATGCCTATGAGGCCGTGACCGGCAAACCGCCCAGCGACGGCGCGCTGCGCATCCTGATGACCATCGGTCTGGCGCTGGTGCTGTCGCTGATGGTCTTTGCGCTGGGGAATGATCTGTTCTGTCCCTAGGTCGTGTTGACATTCATTGTCGCCCACCCGCGCGAGACGGATTTTGCCGCTGGCGCCCTGATGTGAGCGCAGCAATGTGAT
>NZ_JARAMM010000041.1:0-14146 GCF_028807335.1 Sulfitobacter sp. PR48
CACCGCATCGGGCCAGCTACCCGAGCGCTCCGAGGGGGTTATTTTTGCATGCCGATAGGGGGTCAAGTTTGCGTGCCGATTGACAGAAGACCGCGGAGACGTGATTAATAAGGGTCGCCTTCAGGCGGCCCTTTCGTTGTTTCTCTTGGGCGTGGAAGTTCCCGGAGGGTTATGCCTAGCAATTTCATATTTTGATAGGTATATCCGTGCCAAGCAAAACTTGGAAATGATTGGCATGACTTCATTCAGCAGTATCGCGATGAGCGCCTATACCGACCTGGTGCGCCTTCTGAAGGATGACACCTTGTCCGCAGTTGAAGGCAAACCAACGCTCAAGGAGCGCGGCGCCAAGGCTTATTGGTACGCTGCGCGACGCGTCGGGACGGAGATGCGGTTCATCTATATCGGCGAGGACAACGACGAGACGCGTGCACGCATTGACCGGATCGAGGAGCTGCGCGCGACTGCCAAGGACCGACAGGCGGAACGGTCGCGGCTTGTTCGGCTCTTGCGCGCCGAGGGCATAACGCCCACCGACCGGGCGACCGGTTCAATTCTGTCGGCCATGGCTGCCGCAGGGACCTTCCGACTGGGTGGCACCATCGTCGGGACAAACGCATTCCGGCTCTATGAAGGTGAGCTTGGCATCCGGTTGCCCTTGGGTGGTATGGCCAATACCGGTGATATCGACATTGCCCAGTTTGAAAAGCTCAGCGTCGCACTGGAGGATCAGGTCGATCCGGGTCTGGCCGAGACCTTCTCGGCGCTCAAATTTGATCCCTTACCGGCTCTTGACCAAGGTCGGACCTGGCGGTGGGCCCAAGGCGGCAGTGGCCAGTTGGTCGAGTTTCTTACACCTGCCTTCGGGGATGAGACTATCCGCGATCTGCCAGCATTGGGCGTGAACGCCCAAGGATTGAACTATCTCAACTTTCTGATTGCCGAGCCGATCCATGCAGCGGCGATCTATCGATCCGGCGTTCTGGTGCAGGTGCCGCGCCCGGAAAGATATGCAGTCCACAAACTGATCATCGCTGATCGGCGGCGTGACGGGGCGGGGAGCCTCAAATCCGCGAAGGACCGCGAGCAGGCGGCCTTCTTGATCGAGGCGATGGCCGAGGACCGGCCAGATGATCTGTTCCGGGCCTATGCCGCCGCGTTAGAGGTCGGCCCACGGTGGCGCGAGCACATCGGCAAGTCGCTGAAGCGGATGCCTGAGACGAAGGCAATCATAGACTGCTTGGGTACGTAATCGCCAAGACCACGAAATTTGCCGTGATTGGTGCTCCTGGCAGGCCTCGCCTGGAACCCTGGATCAACGGGCTGAGACGGCCAGCACCGTCATCGCTCTACCCGGTCCGTCAGAGTGCGGCCCATCCGGTGTTGTCACATTAATGGGCCTGAGGTTGCTGATTCATTGATCTCGTCTTGGGCGATGCCGATGCAGTCAGAGGTAATCAGCTACAAACGCCATCGGTTTCCGCCCCAGATCATTGCTCATGTTGTCTGGCTCTACCTCCGGTTCAACTTGAGCCTGCGCGAGGTCGAGGAGATGATGCTGGCACGTGGCGTGGACGTTTCGTTCGAGACGATCCGGCGCTGGACCGTCAAGTTCGGCCCCTGATCGCCCACGTTCTTCGGCGACGGCAACCGAGGCCCAGCGATGTCTGGCACCTAGACGAAGTCGTCGTGAAGATCGCGGGCCGGTCATACTGGCTGTGGCGTGCCGTCGACCAATACGGTGTCGTTCTTGAGGAAATACTGCAATCGAGACGAGACAAGCGCGTCGCAAAGCGGCTTTTGATCGAGCTGATGAAACATTGGGGTTTCGTGCCGAAAAGGATCATTACCGACAAACTGCGATCCTATGGCGCCGCCAAGCGCGAGGTCGCGCCTGGTCTTGATCATTGGTCGCAAAGGGGCTCAACAACCGAGCGGAGAACAGCCACCTGCCCTTCAGAAAACGAGAGCGAGTAATGCAAGGCTTCCGATCGCCTGGTGGATTGCAACGCTTCGTCGTCATGCAGTCCGCAACTCGAAATCCCTTCTCTGTCCCAGACCACCGTCGTTCCGCTCTTACCATACGCTACCATCGGCTCGAAGCTTTCGAGGCGTGGGAAACCGCGGCAAACGTCGCTTGATCAGTATCCTAACCTGCAGACTGGGCGAGATAATGTGACAACACCCCCTGACCTTCCAACGCGACAATCCGACTGTCCGGAAGCGCATCATTCAGCGCTTTGGCCGACGCGGTGAGTTCCGTGGGGCTGTTTCCCCCATCACCAACAAAGTCTCCACCGTCAGACCATGAAATCGTTCGGGTTCAAACACGTAATCCCCGTCCGCCAGCTCCCGTAGCGCGGTATGTGCTGCCGGACAGTCAGAATATGCTCAGCAATGACCGCAGTTCGCCGACATTGAGGGACAGGTCCACATTTCCCCAATCATGATACCTGACTGGCGGCTCGGCCTGCGGCTTCTCCTGTGGCGAAGGCTGTACCCATGACGCGGATGGATCCATAAGCCATATCATCTGCCCCGATCAGCCGACCGGCATAGAAGACATTGTCGAGTCCCTTGGCGCGCAAGCAATCCAGCGGGATATCGGCAAATCCATCGCCTCCGACAGAATGATAAACCGGTTTTCCCGGCACGGAATGATCTTCGATCGGCCAGGCTGCTTTGGCGACACCATCGCTGCGCTGGCGGCCTGAGCTCAGGTCCTCGACCGTCAATTCATAGCGCGCAGTTGGATGGCGGCTTTCGCGGATGCCGATTTGTGGTCCGGTTGAGCTCAGATAGGCTTGCTCAAACCCAGGCACATGTGCGCGGAGCACCTCGGTGTAATCATGCGCTGCGCCACGCGCGGCCTGCTCGGCACTGGTAAAACTCTCGGACGACAGATCTGGCATCGCGTGATCAAACATCATCCACCACATCTCGCCAGTACGAGGGACCTCGGTGAATATACCACCATCGGTGCGTGCGGAGGGGTACTGGCCCGTGCGGTTGTAAATCTCGAAGCCAGCAATCAGCGCGTCACGGTCGATTGGGACGGACCGGTCTCGGCCTCCAATGCAAATGGGGGCAGAGGCCGCCTGCAGGTGGCCGCGATCATTGCCGATCCGGCACGTGAGCCCTGCCAGCATTGAAAGGTTGGCATCTCCTGTCGCATCGACGAAGGCCTGTGCCGCGACCCGCCTCTGGCCTTCCATCCCCGCAAGGGTCACCGATTGAATCCGGTCCGCTGTGCGGGTGACCGCCGCCACGCGGGTGTGCAGCAAAACATCAACGCCCGCTTTGGACAAGACGCGGTCCAGCGCCAGCTTCACAGACTCCGGTTCCAGCAGAATGATCCAGTTCAGCGTCGTGGGAGAGCAAAATGGCTCACAATCCAGTCCCAGTTCACGCAACTCGCCCAGCACAAGGTCCGCGACCCCGCCGACCGCCTTGATCGGCGTTTCGCCTTGTTGAAAGAACCCGCAATAGGCCAGCACGTTCGATGTTGTCGCAGCTCCGCCCAGAAAACCGTATTTCTCAACCAGCAGCACATCAGCGCCTTCGCGTGCGGCCCCCAAAGCGGCCCCAACGCCACCTGCTCCGCCGCCTGCGACGACGACGTCATAGTCGCATTCGGGTTTGCGGCTCATGCCCGCCACCCCAGAAGGCAACGTTCGATAAAACCGATGACTGTGCTGAGGATAACACCCAGCAGTGACAGGATAACGACGCCCGCGAAAAGGCGCTCAAGATCATAGAGCGAACCAGCCTCGAGGATATAAGCACCAATCCCGTATTCCGCGCCCAGCATCTCGGCGGCGACAAGCAGGATGATGGCAATGGCCAGCGAAATCCGCAGCCCCGACAGAATGCCTGGCATCGCGCCCGGCAAAACGATCTTGCGCACGATGGACAGCCACGACAGCCCAAAACTCTGGCCCATGCGGATAAGGGATCTGTCCACGTTATCCACGGCGCCATAGGTGGCCACGACCGTGGGGGTGAAGGTACCAAAGGCGATCAGCGCGTATTTGCTGGCCTCATCGATTCCGAACCAGATCACAAACAGCGGCAAAAGCGCAATTTTGGGGATCGGAAAGATGGCAGCCACAAGTGGCACCATGCCTGCGCGGACATAGGAAAACAGCCCGATCATGATGCCGACGGCGATGCCAATTGAGGCCCCGATGGCGGCTCCAACGGCCAGTCGGCTGAGCGAGGGGATGAGATGTTTAAACAACAACCCGCTTTCCCAAAGCTCCCCAAACTTGGCCAAAACGTCTGATGGTTTGGGCAAGGTCAAGGACGATATCCATCCTTGCCGGGTGCCGATCTCGGTTATTCCGATCAGAAGAACAAAAACGAATAGTCCGACCCAACGGCGCGCCTTGGGGGCAAAGCCGCCGCCGCGAAACCGGACTTCAATCGGCTGGGTTGGGATCGTTGCATCAGACATCTAGAAGTTCCTCATCCGCCGCGCGGGCTTCATCGCGCATCATGTCCCAAAGGTGTTTCTGGGTCTGTTCCAACTTGGTATTTCCGTGACTGCGATCCGCCAGTGGCATATCAATTTCGACGACTTCGCGGATTTCACCGGGTCGGCGCGAGAGGACGACAATGCGGTGGCCCAACCGGACGGCCTCGGCAAGGTTGTGGGTCACGTAGGCCGCGGTAAAGGACTGACGCGTCCACAGCGCGACAAGATCGTCCATCAGCAATTCGCGGGTCTGGCTGTCCAGCGCAGAGAGGGGTTCGTCCATCAGCATCACCGCTGGTTTGACAGCAAGCGCACGGGCAATCGCGACGCGTTGTTTCATCCCGCCCGAAAGCTGGCGCGGCAGAGCTTTGCTAAAGTCACTCAGTTTGGTGCGCGCAAGAACGTCCGTGATGATCGCATCCGCTTGCGCCCCTTTAATCCCGTGATCCTCAAGAACGAGCGATATATTTCCCTGAACGGACCGCCATGGCAGCAGCGCAAAGTCCTGAAAGACATAGGTGAGTGGGTTTAGACAGCCCTCAGGTGGGGAGCCCAGTTGCAGGACACGACCCTTGGAAGGGCGTTCAAGCCCGCCGATGAGGCGCAACAGCGTGGATTTGCCGCAACCCGATGGACCGACAAGGCAAACGATTTTGCCGTCTGGAATGTCCAGCGAGATGTCACGCAGAACCTCCGTATCGCCATAAGAATGGCTGATCTCGTCCAAGCGAATGTCCATGAACTTACCCTGAATAGAGAAAATTCAGCTGGCCGGACGACGCCGGCCAGCTGAAGGTTGGGGCCTTAGGCCTCGAATGTTTCGACGTAACTTGTGTCTACAAATGTATCGAGGGTGATATCGCCGTCGATCAAGCCTTCGGACTGGAACCAGTTCAACTGATCCTGAACCGATGCAACGTTCATCCGTGCGCCTTCGTTGATCCGCATTGTGCCATTGATAATCGACGGCGCGGCCTTGGCGCGTTCACGGTCGGTGTATACATACTTGTGGATCAGATCGACCATCTCATTCACGCCATCCTCTCCGCCGGACTTGTCGATCATGGCGGCGTTGTAATCCGATGCACCCATGCTGAACGCTTGTAGGAAGTCCGACGTCTGCTGCCGTTCGTCGTTTGCATTCGTGGCAGACGTGAACACTGTTGTGACCTGATAGTTCGGCAGGTAGTCGGATACGTTGCCAATGATATGAACCGCACCGGAGCCCGCCAATGGCTTGGCGATATGCGGCACGATGGACCAGGCATCAATCTGGCCTGACTTCAGCGCACCAATGATGGCGCCGATTTTTTGAAGCGGCGTAAACGACATGTTGATGCCTTCCGCTTCAGCCACTTTCGAGCCCATGTAGTGGAAGGACGAACCTGCCGTCGAGATGCCGAACTTCTTGCCATCCAAGCCCGCAGGCGAGGTGAGACCCGCTTGAAATGCTGCGTCGGAGGCGAGGATTTTCTGACCGTCAATGCCCGGCTCTTCGCTGAGCGCGCCGCCGATAACTTTGATCGCGCCCTTGTCGGCAAGAGAGATCAAACCGCCAGAGATCGCCGTCACGGCATAGTCGACATCGCCGGAGGCAATCGCGACAGCCATCGGCTGCGCCGCTTGGAAAAACCGCAGTTCGACATCAAGGCCTGCCTCTTGGAAGTAGGAGCGCTCTGCCGCGATGAAACTGGCCGAGTGCGACGTGAAGCGAAGTGCCCCGACGACAATTTTCTTGTTTTGCGCAATCGCGGGCGCTGCAAGGCTTGTGGCCGCCGCGGCACCGATCAAACCCATTGTTTGACGTCTGTTAAAAGTGACCATTGTTTCCTCCCTAAATGATCCGTTTCGTTATTTTCAGGCGCCCAAGTCAGCACCAATCTCGTCTTCCAGAATGCCCACCGCGCGCGTCTCTTCCCGCGCAATAATAGCCTCCTGCAACTGTGTCCGGCGGGTCGCGCGGGCTGCAAAGTCGATGCGCCCCTCGCGCAATAGCGCCAGTCGAAAGCGCCGCGACTGGCCGTAAAACTGCGCCGCCATGTCTGTCAGCCGTGGCGATCCGCTGGCGGACATCAGTGCCATGCTCTGGTCGCGACAGGCTTCGTCCCACTCCAGCGCCGTCACATCATCGGGGCTTTCCTGCACAAGAGCATCGGCGCGACGAACGGTATGCAAAGCAGCGACAACGCGGCTCTCCCAAGCCACATCACCTTGTTTCAATGACAATTTGAGACCAAGTTTTTCAACTTCCAGCCGCACCATAAGAATGTCTCGCAGATCATCCTCTGTCGCCGATGTCACCCGAAATCCGCGCTGGTTGGTCGCCTCTACCACACCTTCAGACGTCAGGATCCGCAACGTTTCCCGCATGGAATGGTTTGACCCACCATAAGACTGGCGCAGATCGGTAAGTTTGAGCTTCTGGTCAGGGCGCAATAGCCCAAATGAGATGTCGCGCCGGATCGCAGAAGCGAGCATTTCAACAACGGTATCGTCTTCGGACTTCCGACCACCAAAAAGCAATTTACCCACCTTTTTAAAATATGTTGGATATTATTGAGAATTTTTTTAATAGTGAGTCAACACGTTTCTGGAAAGATCAGTGATGGCCATCACCGGAACCACCCAAATTTTCCCGATCATCGGAAGCCCTGTGTCTGGCGTTTTTTCCCCACCTGCGTTCAATTTTTTATTTCAAGATAGGGGTTTAGACATTGCGATGGTCCCGATGGAAATTCCTGCCTCGGCGATCAGCATGTTTTGGGATCTTTTGCGCAGCAGCGGCAACATGATTGGCTGTTCGGTCACCTACCCGCATAAACAGGCGGCCTTTGCCGCAATGGATGACTGTACGCCGCGCGCTGCGCGGCTCGGCGCTGTAAACACCGTACGATGCGAAAACGAACTATTGATCGGGGATGCGACGGACGGTTTGGCGATGTGCGCGGCGATCGATGCAACAGGGATTCCGATCAAAGGCGGCGTCGCGCATATCCTTGGGGCCGGTGGAGGTTCGGGGATCGCCATCGTCGATGCGCTATGTGAAAGGGGCATCGACGAACTGATACTTGACGAAACAGATCCTGCGCGCGCCGCGGCTGTCCAAAATCTTGTGGCGCAGTTTTGGCCAAATGTGAGGGTCTCGGGCGTTTCCAAGCCTTCTGCAATCTTGATCAACGCCACGACGCTCGGAAAATCTTGCGCGGATGCGCTGCCATTCTGCGAAAAAGACATCAAATCTGCAGCGTTGGTTTGTGACGTCGTTACCTGCAAAACCCCTACGCAACTTTGTGAAATCGCGAAATCAGGTGAAGTCCCAACAGTGTCCGGCCATCAAATGGGACAGGGTCAACTCGACGTGCAGCTGGACTTTCTTTCGGGGTGAAAGCTGGTCGAATAACCATTCTTTAACCGCGTTCAAACACGTTGAAGCCGCTTTAGTTCGCGACCTTGTCGGGACTTTTTAATTCAAACCAGTCGTCACTATATTTCGCCCTTGCCTTCAGTCATTTATGATGGATTGCATACCTTGTTTGCGACATGTGAATCTCCGCACCGTTAGGCGAAGGGTCAATTCAAGGCGCGGCTAGGTTGATCAATTTGAACGACTGCTTTGGTGAACAATGCTGCGCCGCCAAACTATCATCGCCGCAGTTCCGAGCAAATGCTGCGTCAGCAATAGCCGCGTGTGCAAAAGGCTGCAAAGTCCGCACTTCAGATCTTGGACAACATTGAGATTGAGCAGTTGCCGCGAAAGGCGGCTTTGCCGGTTGCGGCCTCAGAACCTTGACCGGTAAGTGAAAGGCAGGTTTGGGCCGTCCGTGTCGAACGGCCCAAACGCCTAGATTTCTATAGCTTCCGATATTGCCAGTGCGTCTTCAAGCTCGACACCCAAGTATCTGACGGTGCTGTCCATTTTCGTATGTCCTAGCAGAAGCTGAACGGCACGCAAGTTGCCCGTCTTCTTGTAGATCTGGGTGACCTTCGTGCGTCGCCTTGAATGAGTGCCGTAGGCTGTGACTTCCAACCCAATCGACGAAACCCAATGCCGCACGATCCGTGAATACTGACGCGTTGATATGTGGAGTCGCTCCTGGAAGCGGCCGGGCCAACGATATTCTGACCCAACCATCATTGGATCTTCCATCCAATTTGTGACGGAAGTACGGGTGCCTGCAGAAATCTCAAACCGGACCGGTTTTTGCGTTTTGCTTTATAGGACGGACGCTCGTTCTTTAATCCGGCCGGATGCCATGACATCAACGACCTTCATGCGGACAAGATCACAGCCGCGCAGTTTGCTATCGATCGCCATGTTAAACAGGGCGAGTTCGCGATGGTTTTCAGCCAACTCAAGCCGCACACGGATCGCCCAGACGTGTTTGGGTTTCAACGGACGCTTCTGACCGACGATGCGGCCTTTGTTCCAAGCGGGCCGAAGCGCGCGAATGGCCGGTAGATTTGGTGTTTGCATGAGAGATCCTCCTATCCACCATACCCTCCCACAGCGGCAACCCAACGTTGACACAGCATCATATCATAAGATGATGCGGTGCAACCGATGGCCGGTTCGAGGCCACTTTGACCGATGCTGCGTCGTTCCTGAGCGGCAGCTATGCGCAGATATCGACGGTTGCAAAGTCCGGGCCGCAGGGCCTCGCTGGATGGCAAGGACGGCCCAGACCTGCCTTTCACCGACCGGTCAAGATGCTGCGGTCGCAGCCCGCATTGCCGCCGTTCGCTGCGGTCGCGAAATCAAGACAACGGCGAACTGGTAGTCTGCGTGACTTAGCGTGCTTTCGCTGCGCTTGTTCTAAAGTCGGCTTTGGCGAGTCATTTGGAGTCAAAACCTGCGGCCTGTAAGCGCCATTGCTCCGATCGATATGGTTACTTCCCTAGTTCGGTCGTACCTGGCTATATGATGCCGATGGTCTGAGGGTTGCCCAACGCGTTTAATGCTAAGTGAAGCCGCTATAACCAGCAAAATTCGCGCAATGTGACTATTCGAGCGGTGCGCAAGGGGAACTTTCCTAGGGTCAGGATGCATTGATTTCGTCCGCGCGGCGTGATTCACGGCTTCAAAAATGGAGCGGTGACATGAGCGACCTTTACTGGCTGACCGACGAGCAGATGGCCAAGCTTTCCCCTTTCTTCCCGAAGTCGCACGGCAAGCCGAGGGCCGATGACAGACGGGTGTTGAGTGGAATTATCTTTATCAATCGCAATGGGTTGCGCTGGCGGGATGCGCCGCGGGAATATGGTCCGCACAAGACGTTGTACAGCCGCTGGAAGCGTTGGAGCGAGAAAGGCATTTTCGCGCGGATGATGGTCGGACTGGCGGCGGATCACGGCGAAGAGAAGACCGTGATGATCGATGCGACTTACCTGAAGGCACACCGAACAGCGACCAGCATGGGCGTGAAAAAAGGGGGCGTGGTCGCCTGATCGGTCGAACGAAGGGCGGTATGAACACCAAGTTGCATGCAGTCTGTGACAGCCAGGGAAGACCGATCGACCTGTTCGTCACGGCCGGACAGGTCGGCGATTACATCGGCGCACGGGCCCTGCTCAGCGGTTTGCCGAACGTCAAATGGTTGCTGGGGGATCGCGGTTATGACGCCGACTGGTTCAGAGAAGCGTTGCAAGACAAAGGGATACGCGCATGTATCCCGGGCCGGAAGCAGCGCAAAACGACCGTCAAATACGACAAACACCGATACAAACGGCGCAACCGCATCGAGATCATGTTTGGCAGGCTCAAAGACTGGCGGCGTGTAGCTACCAGATACGACCGGTGTCCGAAGGTTTTCCTTTCAGCAATCGCCCTCGCCGCCCTCGTCATCTACTGGTTATGAATCCTGACCCTAGCGATTGTCGAGTTCGTGAAGAACTAAACCCATTACCCATAAGGCAAACGTACCTAGTCTGCAGCGAGCCGACGTTTAGTGCGATCAAGGAGTGTCTCCGTGACAGGACCAAAGTTGCGCTTTCGAGGGCAGACGGGAACCGACTGTTTCAGATATTTGAGGACGGCCAACAACTTTCGACAGGTCTAAATGTGATCTTAGGTGACAGGTCATCTGGAAAGTCCCACACTCTTGAGACGCTGAAAAACGATTTCCTGAGGCGCACCATATCCGGCAATTTGCATTGGTCGCGAGAGATTCGGATGAAGATGAGAAAAAGTTCAACTCGTACCTGACACGTAAGCAGGGCCTTTTTTCAAAAGACTATCTTATCGCTTTGCAACAGGTGATTGAAGATGTTCTGGATATCGACTTGGAAGACGATGAGCGTCGGGTTGAAGCATACATTTCTTCACTATTAGACTTTGCCCGGGAGCTTGAGCGGCACGACGCTTTTTCCAAGGCTAAGATCTACAGTGAAGACCTATATCCCGACCGCAACCTTAAAGGTCTCCGAGACCTAATTGCGTCAACCAAGAACCTGATTAGCAACGTTGAGTTCAAGGAAACCATTGCCAAACACTTGGCTCGCGAGAGCCTTGTCGCTCTCTACGTCGACCTCATGCAGCAATATGCGCGGCAAGAAGAGCTGCGCCTAAAAAGGGTCTGGGTAAACGACCTCGTCCAAAGCATCAAATCCAAGCTCCAGTTTCGATCCGCAGCACCGAAGATTTCTGACGTCGAGTTGTATGACGTGGCTCTAAACAAAAGGAAGATCGACAAATTCGGAGCCATCGTCAAACTGGCGCAAGTGCCCAAGACGCCACTGCGGAAAAGTATGCGTGGGTTCTCCGTTGTAGCTGAAGTTGGGCCTTTTACGGGGGTCCAAGAAATGTGGAATGTGTTGAGGCGACGCACAGCATCATTCGCGAGTGCCTTCAAGTCATACGAGGAGCCATACAACTTCCTTCAAGAGTTGAAAGCAATTGGGGGCGACGTAAAACCTCCTGATTTTTTTAAGTTTTTCGTTAAAATCGACTATCGCATCCTCAACAAAGATGGCTTCGACGCGTCGGGTGGCGAGAGGTCAGAATTCTTCCTTCTCGACGAGATCGAAGGCGCTGCGGATCACGAGATGCTATTGATCGATGAACCTGAGTCATCGTTCGATAATTCTTTCTTAAAAGACGACGTGAACGCCCTGATCAAAGAAATGGCAAAGAAGATGCCGGTTGTAGTGGTGACGCACAACAACACTGTCGGCATGACTATCAAGCCTGATTATTTGCTATTCACCCGCAAGAGCATTGAAGATGGCAATATCGTCTGGCGCGTGTATTCAGGCTATCCGACTAGCAAGAAGCTGACAGCCCCCGACGGCGCGAAGGTCGATACGATCGATGTAGTGCTTGGAAGCCTCGAAGCGGGTTCAGAGGCATATAACGAAAGAAGGCAGAGCTATGAAAATCTTAAAGATTGACAACGGGAATGGTTTTTTCTACCTCGATCAAGGCGGTGATTGGCAGCCTATCGATACGATAGACAAAACCGCATTGCTCAAGCTCTTGGACGTGTACCTTGAAAACGATGTGGCCATGGACTCGCCTGACGACCAGAGCTTGAGCAATCAGGCTCATGCCATCATCTATCGTGGAATCTTTGATAAGTTGTCACAGCTTGCCGACGAAAAGAGCAGGTTTAAGGACGAGAGCGAAACCCTCTATCTCGATGAGATGGAGAAATACGCTGCTCAGTGAATAGTTTATTGCTGCGTTTTGCTTCTTAACTCTTCCGGTGTTCCACGAATGTCCGTTCTCGCTTGCCGTTCAAGTTCCGTTGCTACCGCAGCGAACGGCCGCTTCCCGCCCATTTTGTGGAAGTACTAGCGTTTGCGCGCGCAGAAATATCCGTTCTGAATTCGGCGCAAGCGCCTTTCTTGTCAGGCTTTGCGCAGTTGCTGCGGTGCAGGAAGGATCTTGGCTAGTTTGCGGAGATTTTGGGCGTGGCGGCGAGGAGGAATTCGTCATTCGCGCCGCACGGCCCGCGTAATCGTAGTCGTCCCGGCCCGAGAATGCGTTTGAGGTGGGCGAAGAGCATTTCGACCTTCTTTCTGAGCTTCATCGCGATCTGGTATTCTTCGGTCTTGGCCAGATCCCTGGCGACCTGACGCGCATCTTCGTGCTCTTCGCGGGTGAACTTGCGCGCATCAGCGTTGGGGCAGCATTTTTGCTTGGACGGGCAGACCTGGCAGACTTCTTTCAAGGCGCGATAGCGGGCTGTGCCCTTGCCCGTCGGTCCCCGGTTCGGATCAGAGTAGTTCCGGCGGAACTGCTTGAGCGCGTGACCTTCGGGGCAGATATATTGATCATTCTCTGCATCCCAGTCGAAATCTGTGCGTGTCCATGTCCCATCGGGGCGTCCGGCCTTGTCAATCACAGGGATGTAAGGATCGATCTTGCGCTCCACGAGCCAGCCGAGCATTGGGCCTGAACCATAGGCTGTGTCGGCGATCATCCAGTCAGGGACCAAGCCGAACTTTTCTTTCACCCGCGTCAGCATGGTTTTTGTCGATCCAACCTCGGCTTGCCGGATGGAGCGTGTGGGTTCCACATCCAAGATGACACCGTGATCCGTGTCGATCAGGTAATTGTCGGAATAGCTAAAGAATGCAGGGCCTTTGCGGGCTTGTCCACTGACTGGCGGGATCGGAATGCGAGGTGAACTTGGGTTGGACATCGCTCGCCGCGCCGAAGGCTGCCTCGTCGAGCGTGTCGAGATACTCTCGAACTGCGCGGGGTGCATCTACGGCATCGATGGACGACGCATCCCATTCTTCCTTCGGTGTTGAGTTTTGCTTGTTCGCATCGGCTTCGATCAGACTGGCATCGACTGCCATGCGCTGACCGCTGGCGAGACCTTCCTCGATACAGCGGGCGACGGTCGTCTCGAACAGGTGTCGCAGAAGTTCGCTGTCGCGAAAACGCCCATGCCGGTTCTTGGAAAACGTTGAATGATCCGGGATCCTGTCGGTCAGGTCGAGGCGGCAAAACCAGCGATACGTGAGGTTCAGATGTACCTCCTCGCAGAGCCGCCGCTCAGACCGGATGCCGAAGCAATATCCGATCAGCAACATGCGGATCAGTAGTTCAGGATCGACGGAAGGGCGGCCCGTGTGGCTGTAGAAATCTGCCAGATAGGCGCGAGCGCTGCTCAGGTCGACGAAACGATCAATGGATCGCAGCAGGTGATCTTGTGGGACATGATCTTCCAGCGAAAACTCGCAAAACAGTGTCGCCTGCGCTTCTTGCCTCGGTCCCAACATCGCCGAATCCCCCCACAATACGGGAATTGAATCAGTAGTTTAGGCCGCGATCAAGGAAGAGTTTTTCAACAAAATACGCCCCTCTTATTTGAAGGGGCAGCACCTTTGACCTTATCTTCTGTCGCTCAATGCCTCGAAAATACTGTCGAGGATCTTGGCTTTTTCACTTTCTGACAAGTTTCTTGGGTCAATTGTTCTTTTGCTTCCAATGCCTTCCAAAACCTCGAAGCGCTTATCATCTGGCATGATGCCATAATGGCGCTCAGTGGTAAGCTCACTGTCGTGACCCATGTTGAGAGACCATGCTTTGCGCTCTTCGTGGGTAAGAGAACGGATATCTCGTTCAGCGCCGATGGTGTCAATCGGCACGCAAACTTGACCCCCTATCGGCATGCAAAAATAACCCCCTCGGAGCGCTCGGGTAGCTGGCCCGATGCGGTG
>NZ_JARAMM010000042.1:0-13062 GCF_028807335.1 Sulfitobacter sp. PR48
CAAGCGCGGAATCAAGGCCGCAGGCCGCCGCGCATCGCCGGGCCGTCCCCTGGCACGGCGATTTGGCTGCTGTCGTGTGCCACGGATGGCTTGGATGTGCTTGGCTGCCATAAAGTGCCAGTCACTGAGGTCAGATCGCCGTACCACGGCCCGTCAATGCGCGGCTTGGGGTTTCGTTGCGAACGGCAGCAAAGCCCCGCTCACCTGGCATTGACCCAAACCACGCCTGAAGTCCGGTCTGGAACAGAAACGCGTGGCAGCGGCGTCAGGCATGACCGCCACGGCCCAGCGACAGGATTCAGCAAATGCGCCGCCAGGAGCCGGCTTGCGCGACATTCGACAGAACCGCCGCTCAGCTGCGCCGGACATCCGTCTGCCGGGCCAGACGGGCATTGCGCCCCTTTTGACCGGCTTCGCTGCGGTCCTGCCAGAGTTTGGCAAGACCCTTGCTGCGCTTCACCCGGCCGACCTGCGGTATCGAAACAACCGGGACAAGGCCGGTTTCCCGCTCCATCTGGCGGGCGGTGCGGATGACGGGGCGGCGCAGCTCCAGCAGGAACGCAAGCGCAAGCCCTGCCATCAGCGCCGCACCGGCCCCCATCACCGCGCGTTTCTTGCGGCTCATGCTGACCGGGAAATCCGGCACGCGGGCCTCTTCCAGGGTGATCAGCCGCTCGCCCCGCGCAGCGGTTTCCAGTGAATAGCCCACTTCCGCCTCATTCCGGCGGGTCGCAATCACGTCCAACTGGCCCTGCAACTGCTCCATGCGGCGCTGAAACTTGGTCAATGTGCTTTCGACCTCGGGGGAGGTTTCGATGCTGGCCGCCAGTTCCGCACGGCGTTCCTGCAGCAGATCGCGCTGGGTGCGCAGACTGGCCAGTTCCCCGTCAAGTTCGGCCTCTTCCTTGGCCACGGTGGCGGCGCGCGCGTTGCGGTCGATCCGGCTGCGGGCAAGCTGGGTCGCGATGATCTCGCGGTCCAGTTCCAGCAAGGCGTCGTTCAGGCTGGCGATTTCGGAGCGGACGAATTCAAGCGTCCCCTCGATGGAGATGTCATGGGCGCTGCGGTAGGCGGCCATTTCGTCGTCCAGCCGGGCGATTTCCGCGATCAGCTGGTCTTCCTGGGCAGAGAAGAACTCCAGCGTCTCGCGGGTCTGTTCGCGCCGCTGGGCGGCGGTCAGATCGCGGGTGCGGTTGGCAAATTCATGGGCGACGGCCTGGGCCTGTTCGGCATTGTCCAGCCGCGCGGTGATGGTCAGAACCGCGATGGTGCCGTCATCGGCATAACCCTCGCGCGTGGCGGCAACCCCGTTGATCGTGACAGAGCGGCGCAGCAGATCGACCTTTTCGGACATGCGCAGGGCTGTCAGATTCTCGAACAGGTCAAATTTCTCGATGATTTCCAACAGGCTGCTGCGCGCCATCAATTGCTGCTGGATCAGCTGCAACCGCCGCGCCGAGGATCCTTCGACCGTGGAGGGGGCCAGCGAATCGGCAATCTTGGGCTGTTCGATCTGGATGACTTCGGCGGATTCATAGACATGCGGCTGCGACAGGGCCCAGTAGAGCGAGGCGAAACACCCGGCGATGAAGACGAACGAGATGACCCCGATGCGGCGGCGCACCATGTCCAGAAAATCTGCCAGGGAATAGATCGGCCCCATGTACCCGTCACCTCAATGCAAAATGCCCCCGGGACAGCCACGGCCATCAAGGGGTTCTTCGGCTTTCACCATGGAAATCGGGCGAAGTTGAGGCACAAATTTGCCGGATCGCACCGGTTTTCCGACCTGTAGCGTTTCGGGAAAATGTTCAATCGCACATACCCTGCCGCGCTTCGCGCTCTCGGGACATCTGCGATCCACCTGACGCGATGATTTCCCGAAACGCCTTATTTGTAGTGCGGCAGGCTGTTGCTGCGCGCCCGGTTCAGGACCACCCCCAGCAGCGGGACCTGGCCGTCCAGCATCTGTTCGCATTCGACCAGCTGCCTGCCCATGGTCTGCGACCCGTCAGAGACCAGCAGGATGCCGTCAAGCTGCGGCAGGAAGGCCGAGACATCGTCATGGCCCAGCATGGCCGGCATGTCATAGATCACCAGATCGGGGCGCAGCGCCGCGCGCATCTGGTCCAGGGTCCGCGACAGCGCGGGGTGCTGCAGGGTTTCCGCCGCATCCATGTCCGGCCGCGCGTTCAGCCCCAGCGCCAGCGTGTCGCTGACCCGCTGGACATGATCCTCGATCCGTGCGTCACCGCTCAGAAAATCCCGCATCTCGCCCGGTGCCGTCACGTCCAGCGCGCGGTCCAGGCCCGGTTCGCGCAGGTTCAGATCCATCAGCACGGTGCGGGACCCGGCAATGCGCGACAGGCTCAGCGCGAGGTTGAGCGCGGTGAAGGTGGTGCCACATCCCCGGGTCGGCGCGGTGACCGCAATATTGACCCAGCCGTTTTCGCCGGTGGTCTTGCGCAGACGGGTGCGCAGCAGGTCAAAGGCCTGCACGGCCAGGCTGTCGCGCGCCGCATCCAGCACCGGGATCGCCGTTGCGCGGTTGGGCCGGTTGCCCGGTGTCACCAGCTCAAGGTCTTCCCACTGCGGCACGTTCCGCTCTGCCAGCCCGGCACCCGGCACATGGCGCATGGCGGTTTCGGCCGGGACGGACAGGGCCGGGATGGACAGGGCCGCAGCGGACCGCGCCGGGGCCTGAACGCTGGGCTCGGCCAATGTTGGCTCGGCAATTGTTTCCACCACCTCCGGCGCGGTCTGTGCCGGTGCCCTGGCGCGCATCACCTCCGCCATCAGATCATCCGACGCCTTCAGATCATCCGACGCCATCAGATCATCCGGCAAGCGGCGGCGCGGCCTGATGCTGTGCCGCAGGCCGCTGGTCCGGGCCCAGGATTCACTGTCATTGCTCTGTGCTGTGGCGGCGGCCCTGTGAAGATTATCCTTCATACCGGGCTCCTTCGGGGTGTCTGACATGGGGAGGGATGATACCACAGTGTTTATCGGTGCAAAAGCAAGGCAAGGCTCAATACCCCGTCTTGCGCAGGACCACACCCACTGTCTTGTACAGGATGGTCAGGTCGAGCCGGAAGGTCAGGGCGTTTTCATAGGCCTCGTCGACCCCATGGCGGTAGGTGAACTTGTTGTTGTTCCGGGCGCTGACCTGCCACAGTCCGGTCAGACCGGGGCGTACCGCGAAATAGGCCCGCGGGTTGCCGTAAAGGCCAAGCTGGTCGGGCATCATCGGACGCGGGCCGACCAGTGACATCTCGCCTTTCAACACGTTGACAAGCTGGGGCAATTCATCCAGCGACGTCGCGCGCAGAAAGCGGCCGACCGGGGTGATCCGGGGATCGTTGCGCAGCTTTTGCAACGCGTCCCATTCCGCCTTGATCTCCGGGTCGGTGGCCAGCAGGTCCTGCAACACCCTGTCGGCATCACGCACCATGGTGCGCAGCTTGAGAATCGAAAACCGGCTGCCGTCACGGCCCAGGCGCTGTTGCCGGTAGAACGGCTGCCCGCCCTCGATCCACAGCGCCAGCGCGCATGCCGCAATCACCGGCAGCCAGAACGGCATGGTCAGCACGATCAGGGCCAGATCCATGACGCGTTTCAGACCGTTCCGATAGGGTTTTGCCGGCGCATGTTTACGGGCAATCGCCGCATCCCAAAGGGAGGCTGCCTCTGCAGTCAAAAGGTCTGCGCGGCCCATGAGACCCTCTGCCGCAGACCGCTGTTCACCAAGATCGAACAGGCCGTAACCTGGCCGATCCATTTGGAATTTCTTCATCACAACCCCCCAGGGCCGCATATTACAATGTCTCAGCGCGGCTGGTGCCGCCCAAAGTCTTTACTGGTCACTCGCCCCGCCAAAACCAGAGAACACCGGCAGCAGACGCCGAAGCTGCATACGCTCAAATTGTGCAGCGTGACAGGGGGTGCCCGATCACTTTTTCGCAGACGCAGCATGGTTCCAGGGCCGGGTGGGAAGCGCACCGTGGCTCGGCACATTTATTAACAGATTTCGGCCAGTTTTGGCCTCATTTATCGGAAACAGTTTGTTTCAATGCCGAAACATGGCGATATTTCCCGCCTGGCGGGAACTCAGGGATGTTTCGCTGCAAATCCGCCCATTCCGGCCCGAACAATCCTGCGCAGGCGTGCTGATTGTCTGCCAGCCGGGGGGCCTTCTGCCACAATCGGGATCTGCACTGGCTTTGCCAGCGGCACCTCGGGCGCAGGTGCGGATCAAGACCAGTAGCCCCGGCAAGTTCCGGGCACCCATCTGCAACGACCTCGTGGTCCCCCGCGCCGTTCGCCGCTTTGTTGCCGATTGAACCGGACGCGCCCGCAGGGCCGCAGGTTGACCTATTCGAATTGGCGGAAGGGGGCTTTGGTGTACTTGGTGCTCACAGGTCAGCCAACGGTCTCCGTCGCCGCCGATCGCGTGGCTCACCTTTCCCGGCACCGTCTAGGGGTAGATCTGCCCGACGTGCTGACTGTGGCCCTGTCGTCGCCTGCGCAAAGCGTTATGGACGTTCTGACCGGGGAAGGGCTAGGCGACTTGGACCTTGCCGCCGTGGCTGTATTGGCGGTGCCCCTGTGGGCACTTCCCGCCGATCAATGGGCGACCGTCGCAGGGCTGTGCAAACACCCATAACGAACTCCGCAAGAGTGCCCAACTGCCGTCCCTCAGGGGGCGGCTTTTTTGCACATCGTTACGGAGAAGGCGGTCAGCGCGCTACTGCGTCAAGGTTGCCATTCGGTGTTTCGGGAACTTTGACATCGAAGGAAGACGGTGTGGGCGACCCCAAAACCAAGACTGCGTCGCGCATAATTCCCATCAGACTTCCGGTATCTGCCGTTGCATCAAGCTTAACCGTTTGCAGCGCCGAGGTCTCCCGATATGTCGCTGTAGCATCGGTTGTTTCGTAAAGAGAAATCATAGCTGTCTCCATCCTTCGAAGGTTCGCCGATCTTCGATTTGTTCCTGTGGCCCTTGAGGCGTGTCTATTGTCTGTCTGGCCATCTGACCTTCGGAAATAAATCCGAAGCTGCCGCTTCCCACACTTTCGATAATACCACGAACCATTTGGTATTGGCTGGTGGTGTTTGCGGGAACCATTGTATTGGGGTCATATGGTTCCGCCAGTTTCATTTGAGCGCTGTAACTCTTATGAATATCTTTCAGCCGACTATAGAAATCGGCGCTTGGTTTTTCAATATTAAGCCCGAGAGCCAAACCTTCACGGCGATTGATTGTGTAGTCGTGGCTTCCGGAGTCGGCGCACAGAAAATCTACAATTTCTTTGCGCTTGTCGGCATCACTAACGTGTTCGTTCAGTAGCTTTTCAGCTAAGAACCTGATTTGAGTCCGCGAACGGAAAATCTCACCGAGAACTAGAGGGTGAACTTTGTTGGAAAGTTCGTTCAAAATTGAACCAAGGACCTCGTCGTCTTTAATTGCTAGATCGTGTTGTGCAGCGTCAATATAGCCCCTCACGGCTTCGACACTTACAGGAATGCGCGCCAGCTGATTTCCATTCGGAACTTGCGGGCCTAACGGATGCGTAAGACTTGGATCAATCGGTCCGAGCGCTGCCTGTTTGGTCATGACGATTCGATGTGCGCCCAACGAGATGAGTGTCCCGGCGCTCATGGCCTTGTATGGGATCAAGACCTCAAGTTCGTCGCAAAAGGTTTTTATCAGGTTAACTAAGCGCCAAGCCGCAGCGGTATTCCCGCCGTTGGTGTGCAGGAGTAGCGAAATCCGCTCGGTAGGACCAATCTCGTCTAGAACATCAACGAACAGGTCGATGCAATCCGCACCAATCTGCGTTTCGGCTCCACGACGATCTCCAGTGACGTAAGAGACGACCTTGGTCGCGCGCTCTTGTTCTATCTGTTCATAGAGCGGTTTGCGCGTCGCAAAGTCCATCGTATACTCGAATGCCCCCGAAAGTTACCAATGTTTTCCACCAACATATCTACAAGTCAATGTTTCCAGTCAACATCGCATGGTGGTCGGCAAGAAAAAGAGAATAGATAGTTATAGGATCTCACCATTGTGAAATGCTCTATAAAATCAAACACTGATGGGGAAAAGTGGCAGCCCGTAGGGGAATCGAACCCCTCTTTCCAGGTTGAAAACCTGGCGTCCTAACCGATAGACGAACGGGCCACGGGTCGTGAGCGGTTCATTAGGGTTTTCAGACAGGGCGCGCAAGCAGAAATTTCCTCAGGAGCGCGATAAACTGCAATCAGGCCCGCGCCGCGTCTTCCAGCCGCAGCTGAACGCTTTGTCTGCCGCGCCAGCTGTTGATATCCAGCCGCCCCGCCAGATGGAACCGGGCACCGCCATGGGCCTCCAGCGCGGCCCCCAGCGGGGTGTCATAGGCCCCGAAACAGATGGCATCCATCTTGGGTCCGATTCCGTCTCCGAAGCTGATCTTGAGGTGGCTTTCACCGACCCGTTTGGCGAAGTGAATTTTCATCTCCGCAAAGACATAGCGCGGGGCAGGGGCGGCGGCACCAAAGGGGCCTGCCTCCTCGATCTGTTCTGCCAGTTCCACGGTGGCGGCAGCGGGCATCAGCAGCCCGGTCACATTCAGGTCCGAGGGGCCCGCCAGATGCGCGCCCTGTCTGGCCAGCAGCTCGCCCAGCCGTGCCATCGCGGCCTCCAGCTTGTCCTCGGCCACGGTAAGCCCCGCGGCCATCTTGTGCCCGCCGCCCTTGATCAGCAGCCCCTCTGCGGCCAGCCGCTGGATCGGGGCGCCCAGGTCGATGCCGCTGACCGAGCGGCCCGATCCCTTGCCGATGCCTTCCTCGAAACCGATGACGATGGCGGGGCGGTTGGAGGCCTCCTTGAGCCGGGAGGCCACGATGCCGACCACGCCGGGGTGCCAGCCGGGGCCGGAGGCCCAGACCAGCGGCGCATCGAAACCGCGCGCCTCCGCCTGTGCGAGTGCGGCGGCACGCACGCCCGCCTCCACATCGCGCCGCTCGGTGTTCAGCGCATCCAGCCGCCCGGCCAGGGCCGCCACCTCATGCGGGTCGTCAGAGGCCAGCAGGCGCGCGCCCAGGTCGGCCTGGCCGATGCGCCCGCCGGCATTGATCCGCGGGCCCAGCAGAAAGCCCAGGTGATAGGCGGTCGGTGCGGTATCCATCCGTGCCACATCCGCAAGGGCTGCAAGCCCGGGGCGGTCGCGCCGCGCCATGACCTTGAGACCCTGCCGGACAAAGGCCCGGTTCACGCCGGTCAGCGGCGCCACATCCGCAACCGTGGCCAGCGCCACAAGATCCAGCATCGCCATCAGATCGGGGCCCGTCCGCCCCGCCGAGCGCAGCCGCCGGCCTGCCTCGACCAGCATCAGGAACACCACCGCCGCGGCGCAGAGATGCGCCAGGCTGCCATCCTCGTCCTGGCGGTTGGGGTTCACCACGGCCAGCGCCTCGGGCAGGGTCTCGCCGCCCAGGTGGTGATCCAGGATCACCACATCGGCCCCCGCTGCCGCCGCCACCGGGCCATGGGAAAGCGTGCCGCAATCGACACAGATGATCAGGTCATGCTCCGCCGCCAGCGCCGCCATGGCCTCGTCATTGGGCCCATAGCCCTCGTCGATCCGGTCCGGCACGTAAAGCGTGGCACCATGGCCCATCTGACGCAGCCAGATCAGCAGCAGGGCGGCGGAACTGCCGCCATCCACATCGTAATCGGCAAAGACCGCGATTCGCTCACGCCGCCCCAATGCCACCAGGAAACGCGCCGCGGCCTTTTCCATATCCTTCAGGCCGCGCGGGTCGGGCAGCAGGTCGCGCAGGGCAGGGGCAAGAAAACCCGTGGCCTCCTCCGGCGCCACCCCGCGCCGCGCCAGCACCTGGCAGACGGCCTGCGGCAGGCCCGTGCGCTGCACCAGCAGCTCGGCCGACCGCTCCGCCTCGACACCGGGCCCGACCCAGCGCCGCCCGGTCAGGGAGGCTTCAACGCCGAGAAAACTCACCTTCACCCCGTTTCATTGTTCCAAAAATACACCAAAGCAACGCCGGCCCCGGGCGCGCGCTTAATCCTGCGCGACCGGTGTCCGGTAATTGATGCGCCGCACGGAGCCGGTCTTGGAGCGCATGATCAGGGTCTCGGTGGTCAGCCAGCCCGGCTCGCGTTTCACACCCGGAAGGATGGTGCCGCCGGTGACGCCGGTCGCGGCAAAGATCACGTCTTCGGTCACCATTTCATCGCGGGTGTAGATGCGGTCGAAATCGGTGATCCCCGCCTTGGCGGCGCGGCCGCGTTCGTCGTCGTTGCGGAACAGGAGCCTGCCGTACATCTGCCCGCCCATGCATTTCAGCGCGGCGGCGGCCAGCACGCCCTCGGGCGCACCCCCTGCGCCCATGTACATGTCGATGCCGGTCTGCGGATCGGCGCAATGCATGACACCGGCCACATCGCCATCGGTGATCAGCCGGATCGCGGCACCGGTGGCGCGGACCTCGGCGATCATGTCCTCATGGCGCGGGCGTTCCAGGATACAGACGGTGATGTCCGCAACCGCACAGCCCTTGGCCGCCGCCAGCGCCTTGACCCGCTCGCCCGGGGTCATGTCCAGCGTGACCACACCTGTCGCATAGCCCGGCCCGATGGCCAGCTTGTCCATATAGGTGTCGGGCGCATGCAGCATCGAACCGCGCGGGCCCATGGCGATCACGGTCAGCGCATTGGGCATGTCCTTGGCGGTCAGCGTGGTGCCCTCCAGCGGGTCCAGCGCGATGTCCACGCCGGGGCCGTTGCCGGTGCCCACTTCCTCGCCGATATAAAGCATCGGTGCCTCGTCCCGCTCGCCTTCGCCGATGACAACCACGCCCGCGATGTCCAGCATGTTCAGCTGCGTGCGCATGGCGTTGACGGCGGCCTGGTCGGCGGCTTTCTCGTCGCCCTTGCCGATCAGCCTGGCCGAGGCGAGGGCCGCGGCCTCGGAGACGCGGGCCAGGCCCAGGGACAGCATACGGTCTTGAAAATCGGCGGATGTGGGCATGATAATTCCTAGCTGGTTTGAATTCTGCCCCGTCCTCTAGCGCGCCAGTGGGTTTCGCACAAGCGCGCGGGGCTGGGCGGCCCTGTCCCGGCCCGCTTGCGCGGACCGGGTTTGCCGGGGTCTGCCCCGGATGTCAGGGATAGATTTCGCCCGCAAACCAGGTGTCTGCGGGCACCCAGTCGTTGCCGCTGCCACCCCAGCCCTGGTTCACATAGAACCAGCGGTCATAGACGGTTTCGTTCCAGCAGAAGATGAAGCATTTGCGCACCACCCGTTTCTGCCAGGCATAGCCATAGGCCACCGGATAATGGCTGAGCCAGCCGGTGCCGATCACCGCCGGCGTGTCCCGGTCGCGGATCGAATTGCGCGCATATTCGCGCAGCCGGCCTTCCGAGATGCCCAGCGCATTGTAATGGGTGGTCAGGCTGGTCCCGGTGCGGCCCACGAAATAGGCGCTGGCATCGCTCATCTCCCAGGGGTAGGTCGCGCCCTGGCCGAAGATGCAGAAAGTGCCCACATCATCCGCAATCTCCTCGATCACATTGTTGACGCCCGCGGTCTGCGAGGTGGGGGAGATCACATTCGCCCCGGTGCCGCCATCCTGCCGGTAAAGCCCCCAGCGCGGTGCCCAGTAGCTGTTGCCGGAGCCGGCCTGGCGGTCCCCCCAGAGAAACAGGATGGTCCAGGCCAGCGAGCCGCAGCCGATGGCGCAGCCGTTGACGGTATATTGGTTATAGGGTTGTTCGCTGACGTGTCCGTCCGCCCAGTAATATGTATAGGCCATTGAAATCACTCCTCGAAAAAGTTCATGCCGCTGTCGGGCTTGCGGTCCGACGGGGTGCTGGATGAGACCGCGAAAAACGGCAGGGTTTCGCGCAGGCCGGAGCGGTAGGCGATGTGCATCTCGAAGGAGACCTCCTGCGCCAGCTTTTCATCCGCCACCTGCAGCGCGACGGCGCCGCTGCCGCCGGGCGTTTCCAGCGCTTCGACCTTCACCAGGCGCGCGCCCTCGCCGGAGACCTCCACGGCGGCATCCGCTTCCAGCAGGGCGACCCTACGGGTGGTGCCGGTCATGATGCCTTCGCCCATCCTGGCGACCAGGTCCTCGATCTCCCAGGCGGGGGCGGCGTTTCTGGCAAGGCCCTTCAGCAGCGGGCCAAAGGCCTTTGCATAGCCCTTGCGCAGGTCCGCCCAGCTGTCGATCGCGCGCAGCTTGACCCGCTGGGGCCGCGCCCCCCGGGTCACCGTCTCGGGTGTGTCACCGCCGGGGTCGCTGTCGTCCTTTGCTTTTCGGGCCGGACGCACCAGGGTGGAGGAAATCCGCCCCTGTGCCTTTTCGATGTCATCGGGCAGCCCTTCGATGGGCAGGGGCAATTGCCCGGTCTGACCGGCAATCTCGCCCCCGGCGGTCTCGCCGATGTAGGACAGCGAATCGACCTTGAAGATGCGGTCGACCTTGCTGCCTTTCGCTTCCGCTGCGGCCGCGATCTGGCGGCTGGGCGGTTCGCGGTCCAGCGACCAATGGGCGATGGGATGGTCATGCCCCTTGCTGGCCGCGATGATGAAGCCGGTCGCGGCGGGCATCGCCCGTTTCGCGCCTTCGTCGCCGCGCCCGGTGAAGGCGGTGCGCCGGTCATCGCCCCGGCCAAGATCGACGGCGAATTCGTAATAGGCCACATCGTTGATGTCGGGCCGGAACAAGGCCGTCACCTCGCGGGTCAGGCTGGCCTTTCCGCCGGTGGGGTCCATATCGGTCCCCCTGACGGTTTCGAGCAATTGTGCCGCACGGCGCCTGATCTCCGTGGGGACTTCTTCAATATGTATTTGCATTGGATCTCTCCGTGAAATGGACAGGACTAAAGGTCAGGGCGTCTGGAAATCTGATGGCATCCGCGATGCCTGCGCCCCGTCTCAATATCAATCATAGGTAGAATTTCGCCAAGTACGGGAATCCTTACCGTCCCGGCAGGCGGGGGGTGTTGAGGGCCAGAGGGCTTTGCCCGTCACGTTATGAACTGACCTGAAATGATAGACCGGACCCTGCCACAGATCGCGGCGAATGACGGCTTCAAGGCCGGGGAGATGTGAGGCGATGGCCCGGCGTCTGCGGTTTGTTCCGGGCCTGGGTGCTTGTGATCGGCGTCCGCTTAACTGACCTTCACACGTGTCGCAGGCAAGGTCCGGAAAGAGCCCAACCTGTGCTCTCAAAGTAAAGACCCATTGCCAAAGCAAAGCTTTGGCAGCGCCCGAACCGCCCCCGTCGCGCCGGAGGCGCGCCAGTTCATTCGCAGGCGGCACGCCTGCGGCGTGACGCGGGCGCTACTCGCCCACCCCTCGGTTCGGGCGCGACCTGTTTCGAATGTCGGACATGTCAGCAAAGTCCCGCTTAACTGACCTTCACGCGCGTTGCAGCGAAGGTCCGGAAAGAGTCCTTTCTAACCAATGCTGCGAGGCGCGCGAATTGCAGCTTTCGGCAACAAAGCGCAGCACAACGTCATGCCGCAGTTCCTTTTGTAAGAAACGGAAGCAAGGCATCGAACGCTTCGTTTGGGGCCTCTTCCGGAATGAAATGGCCGCTCGGCATCGCTGCATAGTGCGCGTCCTCGCACCATCCGTCCCAGATTTTCTTCAGGTCGAAGTGCCGCCCGGTCACACCCTTGTCACCCCAGAGGACCAGTGTCGGGCAGGTGATCTTGCGGTTTGCCTCCCAATCGACAGCGTCGTGGTCCCGGTCGATCCCGTAGCCTGCCCGGAAACACTCACACATAGAGAAGATGGAAGCAGGGTCCGTCGATCGTTCCAGATAAACCGCGAGGGCGTCCTCGTCGTATGGCACCCGCTTGTCGCCCAGGCCGAAAAGTATCTGGCGCTGGAACGCTTCAGCGTCGCCTTCGATGAGTCGTTCGGGTTGCGGGTATGGCTGGGTCAGGAAAAAGAAATAGAAATAGTCCTGAGCGATCGCAGCGTTCGTATTTTTGTAGAAGTCTAGGGCGGGCACGATGTCCATGACGCACAAGCGCTCGATGGCATTGGGATGATCGAGCGCCATTCGCCGGGCAACCCGCGCTCCACGATCATGAGCAACCAGCGAGAAGCTGTCGAACCCGAGCTTGTGCATGACCGCGACTTGCTCGGCTGCCATCGTGCGCTTTGCAAAAGGGTTCGGGGTTTGGCCCGGTTCGGGTTTGTGACTTTCTCCCCGTCCCCTAAGATCGGTCAGGACGACGGTGAACCGGTCCGTCAGGCGCGGCGCGATGTCATGCCAGCATAGGTGCGTTTGCGGATCGCCATGCAGCATCAACAGCGGCGGACCGGACCCGGCCGTCAGGGCCAAGGTGTCGTTGCCATCGACAGTGACGATCTGCCTCTTGAAGCCGGGCAGAAGCCGGGCGTCGGCTGCCTCACAGATGTTCATTCAGCCACTCCTTGTAAGCAGCAATGCCCGCCTCATTGCGTTTGAAAAACGACCAGCGACCGATCTTGTTGACGGTCACAAAGTCTGCGCGACGCAGCAGCTCCAGATGGCGGCTGACCGTAGGTTGGGCCATGTTGAGCTTTTCCGTGATCAGCGTGACACAGACGCCGATATCGCGAGGGTCACCAGTCTCCTGGTGCGCAAAATGATCATATGGCTCACGCAACCAATCGAGTATTGCCACACGCGCCTTGCTTGAAAGAGCCTTGGATTGTTCAAGCCGATCTACCATGCTCAACCATTACATAGTTAAACAGCTATTCGTCAATGTATTTGTATCAGTGCAGACGTTGGAGCAGCCGCAGCGAAAGCTCACTTTGTCCCGCTTACCTGCCCGTCACACGCCTCTCGCGAAGGTCCGGACAGAGCCCAAAGTGACGCGAAGCGCAAGCCGGGCCAGCGCCTGCCCGGGGTGGGCGATGCTGACCTATGTTCATGCCACTTTATTTCTCAACCGTGATGAATCCTAACGAGGGAACAACTAGCCTCACCAAATCGCCTACCCGAGGGGCGGGCAGGCGATGGCCCGGCGCCTTCGGCTTGTTCCGGGCCTGG
>NZ_JARAMM010000043.1:0-12828 GCF_028807335.1 Sulfitobacter sp. PR48
AAATCGCCCTCCGGGGGGAGGTCGGGCGATGCCCGGCTGACGCCGGGCGGAGGCGCTTGGGGGTATGCACCGCGCCAATGGCACGGCGGCTTTGTCCGCAATGCCGCCATCTGACCTGCTCCGTCTGAGTGCCGGGTTTCGTGATCACCAGCAGGCGCCGGGCCCTGTCACCCCTACAGGCTTGCGCCATCGTATTTCTGCGGCGACAGGCTGTCGATATCCACCCCGTCGAGGCAACGCACGTTGATGGCGCGCATTTCGACACCATCCGCGCCCACACCCCTGCTGAATGACTTCACCCCGCAGGTCTTGCAGAATTCATGATGGATGTTGCCGGAGGCGAACTGGTAGTCGCTCAGGTTCTCCGCCCCGTTCAGCAAGGTGAAGTTTTCCACCGGGGCAAAGCCGAGTATCGTGCCCTGGCGGCGGCAGATGGAACAATTGCAGGTCACCAGGTGATCCAGTGCCAATGTCACCTCATATGCCACCGCGCCGCAATGGCAGCTTCCGTGATAGGTTTGTGCGTTCATCTTCTTTTCCTTTGTTCTGAAGTGTCCGGATGCGGTCAGATGTCCAGGCCCTGACCGGTTTCGAGGAAGGATTTCATGCTGGACAGGACAATCGGCCAGCCCGCGCTGATGCCTTTCAACATGCCGCTGCCGGGCTGCAATTCGTCATGCGAGACGGTCAGTTTGACCATGTCGCCCTTGCCTTCGATGTCATAGGTGACCCGGCTGTACTGGTCGGGATCGTCCTTCTGGCTTTCGTTGGCCCAACTGACGACAAGGCGCTTTGGCGGGTCGCATTCGATGACCTTGCCGACCAGCTCGACGCTGCGGGTTTCCCCGACCTTGACGTGCTGCCAGTCGGACCCGGGCTGCCAGTCCTCCGAGACATTCTCGTGGCCCCAGTAGCGGCGGCAGACCTCGGGCCTTGTGATCGCCTCGAACAGCTTTTCAGGCGTTGTGCGGATAAAGGTCACATAGATGAAGCTGGCGGATTTATCGGTCATTTCCCGTTCCTTTCAAGTTCCTGTTTGAGGTCGTGGAGAAGGCCCAGACGGCCTTCCTCGAATTTCCGGATCCAGCGCGCGTAAACCTCGTAGAGCGGGACCGGGTTGATGAAATGCAGTTTCTCGCGCCCGCGACGGGCGGTGCTGATCAGATTGGCCTGCTCAAGAAGGCCGAGATGCTGGGTCACGGATTGGCGTTTCATGTCCATGGTGGTGCAGAGCTGCCCGAGTGTCTGGCCATTCTGGTCGCAAAGCCGGTCAAGCAACTGCCTGCGGTTCGGATCGGCCAGCGCCTTGAACACCTTGTCGTCATCCATGCGACTCTCCTTGAGCGATGGAGGTCATATATGCAGGCATTTGCCTGCCTGTCAATACATGCAGGCAAATACCTGCATAAACCCGGGTGCAGGATCCGCGCCCGATGCGGGTTCTCAAGGACATCATCTGTTGCAAGGGCCGGCCCCGGGGAGGCCTCGTTCATATGACCCAGGCCAAAAGGGCCCTGCGGGAAACCCGCAGGGTCTTTGCCGGCGATTCGGCTTGTCTGCTTTAGGCGGGGTCGCGCGCCACCGCGATCAGCCCCAGGCCACGCGCGGTTTCGAGCGAGAGCACACCGCTGTCCGGCCCCGTGGGCTTTTGATAGCGCTGCACCGCCGCGCGGGTGGCATCGTCCAGGGTGCCGGTGATCTGCTGGGTGTAAAGCCCGCGGGCCGACAGCGCGCGTTGCAGGGAGGCCACGAATTCGGGGGTCAGGACCTCGGGGCAGGGGGTTTCAAACCAATTGTCGCGCCGGGCCACCACCATCTCCTGATGGGTTTCCGACCGGTATACCGGCGGTTTGGCCACGCTGCCGTCGGGGTTCATCCTGGCGGGTTCGACCTGGACCTGCTCTGTCACGGTTTCAAAGACCGCCGGGCTGACCGTGCGGCCCCAGCAACTGCCCGGCGGCGCGCCCTCGGGCCCGTTTCGCGTGGCCTCCACCACGCCGGGTTCCGGAGGCGCATCCGCTGCCGGTGCCGCAAGATCGCAGGCAGCGACCCCGAGACTGAGCAAGAGAGGAAAGCAAAGGCGCAATACGCGCGCCGGTGGGAAAATCGCCTGTGACATGGCCCAATACCTTTGGGTCTGGAATTTGCTGATCACTCTAGAGGGTCTCGCGTCCCTTGCCTAGCGCAGCCGGCCCATCGGGGTCAGTTTCCCCGGCCACCGCGACACTGCGGCGAAATAGGGGTGATCACGCAAACCGACAGCCATGATCCGGGGCTTTCAACACAGCCAGTCAGCCAGGATCGACACGCCCAGTCGGCATAGTCATGCTGAGAGCGGACCTTCATCGACAAGTTGACGAATGGCGGCTGAGTGGACTTTGTTGCCGTTCGCAACGAAACGTCAAGCCACGCATCGACGGGCCGTGGTTCGGCGATCCGACCTCAGTGACTGGCACTTAATGGCAGCCAAGCACATCCTACATGACGATGTGGCATAACAGCAGCCAAATCGCCGTGCCAGGGGACGGCCCGGCGATGCGCGGCGGCCTGCGGCCTTGATTCCGCGCTTGGGAAAGCGGAAAGGTCTCTCTCCCGCCCTTCGCTACGATCTGCGCGATGGTTCGGATTCGGAAGCGAGGACAGCAATCCTGTCGATTGGCTTGCGCAGCCATGTCGGTTCATGCTGAACACCGGTGATGGTTTTGCTGTTGATCAGCAGCGAAATGGGGGTGGCAGAGAAATTGCCACACCGCTAAAACCCATGAAAGGATTTCTCAGGAAGGGACCAGGAATGGCCAAGATTACCTACGTGGAACATGGTGGCAAAGAACATGTCGTAGAGGTCGCCAACGGGATGACCGTGATGGAAGGCGCCCGCGACAACAATATTCCGGGGATCGAGGCCGATTGCGGCGGTGCCTGCGCCTGTTCGACCTGCCACGTCTACGTGGATCCGGCCTGGATCGAGAAACTGCCGCCAAAGGACGACATGGAAGAGGACATGCTGGACTTTGCCTATGAGCCCGATGCGGAGCGGTCCCGGCTGACCTGCCAGCTGAAGGTGACCGATGCGCTGGACGGCCTGCGGGTGCAGATGCCGGAAAAGCAGATCTGATGATCGGGGGCTGTGTCTTCAAGATACTTGAAGATACAGCTGCCAGACGCGCGCTGCGTCTGTCGTTCCGGGAATGGCACGCGCAGTTGCGCAGCGGGCGGCTGGCGCTTTGCGTCATGATGGCGGGGGGGGCCGGTGCCGCCCTTGCCGCGCAGGATCTGCCGCAGGGGCCGATCGACCAGGCGCGCTATGATGCGCCGACCACCCGCTATCCGCATGGCGTCCTGGGGGACGCGGTGGAGCATGGCGCGCTGGTGATCCAATACGCCGGTCACCCCAGCCCCCATATTCTGACCCTGCCGCCCGAGCGCGTGTTTGAGGATGTGGCCCCAAGGCTTGCCGATCTGGACGGGGACGGGCAGCAGGAGGTGGTCGTGGTGGAAAGCCACCGCGACCTGGGCGCGCGGCTTGCGGTCTACAATGGCGCCGGGCTGGTCGCCGCGACACCCTATATCGGTCAGCGGTTCCGATGGCTGGCACCGGTCGGGGTGGCGGATCTGGATGGCGACGGGCTGACGGAGATCGCCTATATCGACCGGCCGCATCTGGCGAAAGTCCTGCGGATCTGGCGGTTCGAGGATGGCAGGCTGCGGCAGATCGCGCGCCGCGCAGGCTTTACCAATCACCGGATCGGCGACACCGGGATTGCAGGCGGGATCAGGCGCTGCGGCGGCGCGCCCGAGATCATTGTCGCGGATGCGGACTGGCAGCGAATCGTCGCACTTCGCCTCGCCGGTGGCGCGCTGACCGCGCGCGATGCGGGGCCGCACCGGGGTCCTGCGGATTTCACCAGGGCCTTGGCCTGCTGAAATGCTGCGCTGCGCTGTCATAATGCTGATACTTGGCACAACGGCGGGGCTGGCCCAGACCCGGATCACGCCAGAGCAATTCATGGACCGCGCCGTCGGCCGCACCCTGACCTTTGAAAGCATGCTGGATGGCCGACTTGTCGGGGTCGAGGAATTCCTGTCGCGCCATCAGACCGTCTGGGCCCGGCGCGACGGCAGCTGCACCTATGGTCATGTCACCCTGACCCAGGACCAGGTCTGTTTCCGCTATGAAGATCAGGAACATATCAGCCATTGCTGGTATCCGCACGACCGCAACGGCACTCTGGTCATGCAATCCCTGCGCGGGTCGGTTCAGGAGGTCACCCGGATCACCGACCTGCCGGTGGCCTGCCAGGACGCGCCGCTGTCCTGACCGGCGTCGCCGGTCACGTCCAGGGCGGGCAGCTGGCTCACAGGGCGCGCCAGCCGATGTCCCGGCGGCAGAATCCTTCGGGCCAGTCGATCTGGTCCACCATCGCATAGGCCCGGGCCTGTGCCTCGGCCAGCGAGGCACCGCGCGCGGTGATGTTCAGCACGCGGCCACCGGCGGCGAGGAACTGCCCGTCCTTGCGGGCTGTGCCGGCATGGAAGGCCATATTGGCGCTGTCCTCGGGCAGGCTTTCCAACCCCTTGATCACGCTGCCCTTTTCGTAGTCCCCGGGATAGCCGTTTGCGGCCATCACAACAGTGACCGCGTGATCCTCGGCCCAGTTCACGCGGGCCTCCGACAGGCGGCCCTGGGCGGTGGCATGCATCAGGTCAAAGGCCTGCGCGCCCAGCCGCATCATCAGCACCTGGCATTCCGGGTCGCCAAAGCGCACGTTGTATTCCACCAGACGCGGGGCGCCGTCCTTGATCATCAGCCCGGCATAGAGCACCCCCTGATAGGGGGTGCCCCGGCGGACCATCTCGGCCATGCAGGGGCGGATGATCTCGGCCATGGCACGTTCCGCGATTTCATCGGTCAGCACCGGGGCGGGGGAATAGGCCCCCATGCCGCCGGTGTTCGGCCCGGTGTCGCCGTCGCCCACGCGCTTGTGGTCCTGTGCGGTGCCGATGGGCAGCACGGTGTCGCCGTCGCAGAGCACGAAGAAGGAGGCTTCCTCGCCCTCCATGAACTCTTCGATCACCACTTCGGTGCCCGCATCGCCAAAGGTGCCGTCGAACATCGTGTCGACCGCTGCCAGTGCCTCTTCGTCGGTCATGGCGATGATCACGCCTTTGCCAGCCGCCAGGCCATCGGCCTTGATCACGATGGGCGCGCCGTGCTGCCGCACATGGGCGCGGGCGGCATCGGCATCGGTGAAATGGCCATAGGCCGCCGTGGGCGCGCCGGCGGCATCGCAGATTTCCTTGGTAAAGGCCTTGGAGGCCTCAAGGGCTGCTGCCGCTGCCGAAGGGCCAAAGACCGGATAGCCCGCGCCGCGCAGATCATCCGCGACACCGGCGGCCAGAGGCGCCTCCGGCCCGACGATGACGAAGTCGATGTTGTTCTCGTCGCAGAACACCGTGACCGCGCCGCCATCCATGATGTCCAGATCCGCGCAATCCGCGATCATCGCGATGCCCGCATTGCCCGGCGCCACGATCAGCTTGTCACACTTGGGGTTCTGTAACGTCGCCCAGGCGAGGCTGTGTTCGCGTCCGCCACTGCCCAAAATGAGGATATTCATGGGGCTGCACTCCCTTGGCCTTTGTCTGCCCGCGTTCTATTCTGCACCTGCCCAAGACACAAGGACAGGACATGGACCTGATCGACGATCCCCGCGAGGGGCAGAACAGCCCGGAATTCTCTGTCACCGAACTGTCCGGTGCGATCAAGCGGGTGATCGAGGGCGAATTCGGCCATGTGCGGATTCGCGGCGAAGTGGGCCGGGTCAGCAGGCCCCGGTCGGGGCATATCTATCTGGACCTCAAGGACGACAAATCCGTCATCTCCGGGGTGATCTGGAAAGGCGTGTCGGCGCGGCTGGACACCCAGCCCGAAGAGGGGATGGAGGTGGTCGCCACGGGGCGCATCACCACTTTCGGCGGGCAGTCGAAATATCAGATCGTGATCGAGGATATCAAACCTGCCGGCATGGGCGCGCTGATGGCCCTGCTGGAAAAGCGCAAGAAGGCGCTGGCGGCGGAGGGGCTCTTCGAGGCATCGCGCAAGCGGCCCTTGCCCTATCTGCCGGATGTGATCGGCGTGGTTACCTCGCCCTCCGGCGCGGTGATCCGCGACATCCTGCACCGTCTGCGTGACCGGTTTCCGCGCAAGGTGCTGATCTGGCCGGTGGCGGTGCAGGGCGCGAAATGCGCACCCGAAGTGGCCCGCGCCATCGAAGGCTTCAACGCGCTGACCCCCGGCGGCGCCCTGCCGCGCCCCGACCTGCTGATTGTCGCGCGGGGCGGCGGCTCGGTCGAGGATCTCTGGGGGTTCAACGAGGAAATCGTGGCGCGGGCGGCGGCGGCCTCGCAGATTCCGCTGATTTCGGCGGTGGGGCATGAGACGGATACGACGCTGATCGACTATGTCTCGGACCGCCGCGCGCCCACGCCGACGGCGGCGGCGGAACTGGCGGTGCCGGTGCGGCACGAACTGGCGGCCTGGCTCGACAGTCAGGAGGCGCGGATGCGGGTGCTGCTCAGCCAGGGGCTGAGCCGCCGTGACCAGCGGCTGCGCGACATGGCGCGTGCCTTGCCCCGTGCCGAAACGCTGCTGGACGGGCCGCGCCAGCGGCTGGACCGCGCGGGCGAGAAGCTGGAACCGGCGCTGATCGCCGGGGTGCAGCGGCGGCGGGTGCGGCTGGCGGATGTCTCCGGCTCCCTGCGGCCAGCGACCCTGCGCCAGCGCCTGGCGCAGGACCGGCGGCGGCTGGGGGAAATCGCGGCGCGGCTTGCCCCGGCGCTGGCGCGCGGCGTTGCGGCGCGGCGTGACCGGTTTGAAAGCCGGGCACGGGGGTTCCGCCCTGCCGCATTGGCGCAGGACCGCGCGCGCAAGGCCGATGCCTTTGCCGCGCTGGTTGCGCGCCTGTCGGATGCGGGTCAGCGCCAGACCCGCGGCTGGCGGCAACGGATCGACGCGCTGGACCGGCTGCGCGAGACCCTGAGCTACAAGGCGACACTGGCGCGCGGCTATGCGGTGGTGCGCGGCGATGGCGCGGTGGTGACCGGCAAGGCGGCGGCAGGAAAGGCCACAAGTCTTGAGATCGAATTCGCCGATGGCCGGATCACGGTAGGGGCCGGCAGCGCCAAACCTGCGTCGCGCAAGACGGGCAAACCGCCCGAACAAGGTTCGCTGTTCTGAAGCGCTGGTTCAGACGCCGACCTTTGGCCCCAGGCATTCAAAGGGATCATTGCCCGGATCACCTTCGAAAATCCGGGTCGGGAAGCCGCCGTTGCGCAGCACCGCCACCAGCCCGGTTGCGGTCCGCTCCACCGCCCAGCATTGCGGGTCGGGGTTGTTTTCGTAGGTAAAGCAGATCAGCCCGCCCTCGGCATACCATTGCCCTTCGATACAGGTGCCGCCCCGTTCGGACCAGCGCACCTGCCGGTCCTCCAGATAGCTTTCGGCAGCGGTCACGCCGCGCCCGTCGCCCCGATCGAAATAGATGGTCTTGCCGCCGACATAGGCCTGAAAGGCCTCTGCGGTGTCCAGCGGTTCCGCCTGCGCCATGCCCGCGCAGAGCAGCAGCGCTGCCAGCAGCGGTTTCACACGCCGACCTTGGGGCCGAGGCAGAGCATTTCCTCGCCCACATCCCGGGCTTCATAAAGTTCGGTGGTCTGCGGATCGTTCTCGAACCGTGCGATCAGCCCGCCGGTGCCGCGCGAGAAGCTCCAGCATTGCGGATCGGGGTTGTCTTCATAGACGAAACAGATCAGCTCGCCGTCCTGATACCATTCCCCCGCGCGGCATTCCCCGTCGAGAAAGGACCATTCGACACGGCGGTTCCCGTGGTAGGCTTCCGCGCCATAGGCGCTGCCGTTGCGCCCGTAAAAGAGCGTCTTGCCCCGGGTGTAGGCGTCGAATTCCTCTGCTGTCATCAGGTCCTGCGCGGCGGCAGGCAGGGCGGGCAGGGCAAGCAGGAGCGACAGGGTCAGGGCGATGTGTTTCATGGGGTCAGAGTGCCAGAAAGCCGCCGCCGCTGCCAGTGGTCATCGCGGGTCACGCGACATCCTGCCAGCGCGCCGCGCGCCGGTCCATGAGGCGGTGCCAGAGTGGCGGCACCAGTGCCACCACCGCCATCACCGGCAGGCTGTGGGGCAGGACCGGCATGGTTTCGGGGGTGACCTCAAGCGCCGGAAAGGCGCGGGCGGGGCGCATGTGGTGGTCCGAATGGCGCGGCGCGTTCAGCATCATCGCGCTGGAATACCACTTGGGCGCGTTCCAGCTGTGCTGCGGGCCGACCGGTTCGGGTTTGCCCGTCTCCAGCACCCGGCGGCGCAGCCCGTAGTGCTGCACGTAATCCGACAGCAGCAGCTGCCACTGGGCATAGGCGGCAATCCCGACATAGACGACAAGACCGCGGAACCCGGCCAGCAGGAAGGCACAGAGCAGTGCGGCCGCCGCACCGGCCAGATAGCCGAAGTAGGGGTGGCTCCATGCCGGGGGGGATGTTGCCGCGCGGGCGCGATGTGCCGTCTCGGCGCGCAGCCCTGCGGTGAATTCACCGCGCAGCACATGGCCGCAATAGCGCCAGAACCCCATCCCCATGGGGGCCGAATTGGGGTCCGCATCGGTGGCGGCATGCACATGGTGGACCCGCAGATGCGCCGAAACGTGATGCCCATGCAGAAGCGAGACATAGATCGCCACACCGATGCGCCGGGGCAACCGGCGGCCCGCGTGGATCAGCTCATGCGCGTTGGAATTGGAAACCTGGCCAAAGAACAGCCCCAGCCCGGCAAAGATCAGCAGCTTGTCGGTCAGGTCGAGCTGTTGGCCTGCCGCCAGCGCCCGGACCCCCAGCGCCAGCAGCGGGAAATGCACCACTGCCAGGGTCAGGCAAAGCGCGCGCCCCGTCGCATCGCTGACCTGGGCCCGGCGCGGCAGCTTGTCCATGAAAAAGACAAAGACCGTGATCGAGAGCACCGCCAGCAGTGGCCAGATGCCGCCCAGCAGGCAGGCCAGGGCCAAAAGCCCCGCAGGCAGCAGGCTGGCAAAGACAAACCAAGGCATCGTGTCGCGGCTCCGTTCAGGGTCGGGAGTTTCTTATAGGCGAAATGCGGCCACGCAAAGACAGGGATTTCGGAATTGCCCCGCGCAAACTGCGGTGAAATCGTCGCTTTTTGATCGTGGGGCGGTGGCGTGTTTTGCTAGGGTCGGCGCAACCCCTCGGGGGCAGGGCACAAGGGGACGTGACATGGCGCTGGACGATCACAAGGACACCAAGGGCAAGGGGCCGGAAAAAGGCGTCTGGAAATCGGGCAAGGGCAAGGGCCGGCACCACACCAAGGGGCGGCAGTTGCAGGACGGGCCCTGGGACGAGGTGCGCGCGCTTTTGGGCGACCGGCCCCGCAACCGGGACCTGCTGATCGAATTCCTGCATCTGATCCAGGACAGCTTTGGCCATCTGTCGGCTGCGCATCTGCGGGCGCTGGCCGAGGAAATGCGCCTGTCGATGGCCGAAGTCTATGAAGTTGCGACCTTTTATGCGCATTTCGACGTTGTGAAAGAAGGGGAAACCCCGCCGCCCGCGCTGACCATCCGCGTCTGCGACAGCCTGTCCTGCGAGCTGGCGGGCGCCCAGGCCCTGAAATCCGCGCTGGAGGAGGGGCTGGACCCGGCTCAGGTCCGCGTCTTGCGCGCGCCCTGCATGGGCCGCTGCGATACCGCGCCGGTGCTGGAGATCGGCCATAACCACATCGACCACGCCACCCCGGAAAAGGTGCAGGCGGCCATCGCGGCGGGTGACACCCATGCCCATGTGCCGGCCTATGAGGATTATGCGGCCTATGCGGCGGCTGGCGGTTACGAGACGCTTGCGGCCCTGCGCCTGAACGGCGACTGGGAAGCGGTCCAGCAAAAGGTGCTGGACAGCGGGCTGCGCGGCCTTGGCGGCGCCGGTTTCCCCTCGGGCAGGAAATGGGGCTTCGTGCGCGGCAATGCCGGGCCGCGTTACATGGCGGTCAACGGGGACGAGGGCGAGCCGGGCACCTTCAAGGACCGCTGGTATCTGGAACGCACGCCGCATCTGTTTCTGGAGGGCATGCTGATTGCCGCCTGGGCGGTCGAGGCGGAAAAAGTGTTCCTCTACATGCGCGACGAATATCCGGCGGTGCTGGAAATCCTTGCGCGCGAGATTGCGGCGCTGGAGGCGGCGGGCATCGTCGAGGCGGGCTATATCGACCTGCGGCGCGGGGCCGGAGCCTATATCTGCGGCGAGGAATCGGCGATGATCGAAAGCATCGAGGGCAAGCGCGGCATCCCGCGCCACCGTCCGCCCTATGTGGCGCAGGTGGGCATCTTTGACCGGCCCACATTGGTGCATAACATCGAGACCTTGCACTGGGTCGCAAAGGTGTGCCGCGAAGGGCCGGAGGTGCTGTCAGGCACCGAAAAGAACGGCCGCAAGGGGCTGCGCAGCTATTCGGTCTCGGGCCGTGTGGCAAAGCCGGGGATGTATCTGCTGCCCGCGGGTTCCACCATCACCGATATCATCGTGGCCGCGGGCGGCATGGCAGAGGGCCATGCGTTCAAGGCCTATCAGCCGGGCGGGCCGTCCTCGGGGCTGCTGCCCGCCTCGATGGACGACATCCCGCTGGATTTCGACACGCTGCAACCGCATGGCTCCTTCATCGGGTCGGCTGCGGTGGTGGTGCTCTCGGAGGCCGACAGCGCCCGGGCGGCGGCGCTGAACATGCTGCGGTTCTTCGAGGATGAAAGCTGTGGCCAGTGCACGCCCTGCCGGGTCGGCTGCGAAAAGGCGGTCAAGCTGATGCAGGCAGACCGCTGGGATACCGGCCTGCTGGAAGAGCTGAGCACCGCGATGGTCGATGCCTCGATCTGCGGACTGGGGCAGGCGGCGCCGAATCCGATCCGGATGGTGATGAAGCATTTCCCCGACGAGATCTGAGGCAGCACAGCGATCTTTTCGAAAAGATCGGGTCGGAATTTTCGAAAATTCCGGTTCCCGCCGCGCTGCCGAACTGATCCGGCGGGCGGCGGTGAAAATCTGCCGCCGCCTGTGCGATGCCGGTTTTCTTCGCGGCAAAGCGCTGCCAAAAGGGGGGCGAAACCGCCAAAGGAGAATGTCATGCGAGGATGGATCGGAGCCGTGCTGTTGAGCAGCGCAATTGTCAGCGGCTGCGCGCAACCCTCGGCGGGCATATCGCCGGGCCGCTATGAGGTGTTTGGCGTTGAAGAGGGCGATATGCTCAAACTGCGGGCAGGCCCCGGCACCGGCTTTGTCGAGCTTCTGGGGATGCCGAACGGGACCGAGGTGGATGTGGGGCGCTGCGAATCCACCGGCCCGACCCGGTGGTGCGCGGTGACACTGGCGGAAGCCCGCGATGTCCGGGGCTATGCCTCCTACGCCTACCTGCGGCGGAAATAGGCGGGCGCCGATCTTTTCGAAAAGATCGGGCCGGAATTTTCGAAAATTCCGCCCGGCTCAGTTCTGCACCACCAGACAGATGCAGCGCTGGCGGCGCAGGGTGTCGCACAGTTTGCGCGCGCCCGCCTGAGTGTTGCGCCCGAACTGAGCAAAGTAATAGCCCTTTTTGCCGGAGACGCGGTTCTTCTTGTAGATCAGATCGGTCTTTTCGCCCTGTACCGCCGCGCGGCAGGTGCTGGTGCGTTCGATCACCCGGGCGCGGGCCAGCTTTTTCGAGGTGGCAAAGGCGACCTGCACGCCCCAGGGTTTCACGCGCGGTTCGGGCCGGGCCAGCGCGGTGATTCGGCGGTTGCGGGCCATCTCATAGCAGGCAGGCAGAAAGGCAGCGGTCTTTGACAGGCGCATGTCATGGCGCTTTGGCGGGGTGTCGCGCCAGTCCTCGGCGGTCAATCCGGTGATGATGGGCACGTAATTCACCGTCTCCGGGGCCAGTTCGCCGCCCTGCAGGAACCCTTCGGCGCGCCTTTCGCCGCCGTTGTAGCCGATGGCGGCCAGCCCCTCATTGCCATAGCGCGCGACCATTTCGGCCAGGTATTGCGCCGAATGCTCCAGCGCCTCGGCGGGGTTGAATGGGTCCTTCAGGCCCCGCAGCGCTGCGGTGGAGGGGATGAACTGCGCGATGCCACGCGCGTCCGCATGGGACAGGGCATTCGGATCGAACCGGCTTTCCTGCCAGATCAGCCGGGCAAAGAAGTCGCGGTTCAGCCCGTGGCGGTCGGCAAAGCTGCGGATGGCGTTGCAGGTGTCATAGACGAAATGCGCGGGCCGGATGCATTCCACATGGCCCCATTTGCCCGAAGAACACATCCGCCCCGGCGCATCGGCCAGTGCGGGTTGGACCGTGAGGGCAAGGATCAGGATCAGCCGGCGTATCATGGACCCTTGGTGAAACGCGCGCGCGGGCATGTCAATTGCGCGGGCCGCCCTTCCATCCCGGCAGGTGAGCCTATAGATCAGGGGAAACCGGAACGGAGACCCCCCTTGGCATTTTTCAAGAAGCTCAAAGACCGTTTGTTCAAGTCCTCGTCGAAGATCGACGAAGGGCTGGAGGCGATTGTCAGCGATGGTGGTGAAGAAGATGCCGTTGCCCTGGACGAGATCATGGAAGAGGCCCCCGCCGCGGCTGCTGCCGCGATGCCGGAGGCTGTGGACCCTGAACCGGCCCCGGTTGACCCCGCGCCCGAAGTGACGGTTTCTGAGCCTGAGCCTGAGCCTGAGCCTGAGCCTGAGCCTGAGCCTGAGCCTGAGCCTGAGCCTGAGCCTGAGCCTGAGCCTGAGCCTG
>NZ_JARAMM010000044.1:0-7425 GCF_028807335.1 Sulfitobacter sp. PR48
CACCGCATCGGGCCAGCTACCCGAGCGCTCCGAGGGGGTTATTTTTGCATGCCGATAGGGGGTCAAGTTTGCGTGCCGATTGACATGCATGTCGGCCTGGTGCGTCCCGAGGACAGGGTCGAAAGCGCGGGCAAGGCCTCGGGTACGTCAAAGGACCACGGCACGGCGGACAGTGATGAGATCACCTATCCCGCCTCGCTCACCGAGGACCTGAAGACCGAGCGGGCGATGGCGCTCGGCGCGGCCATGGCGATGCACCCGGAGGCGACGCTCGATCTCACGCTCTTCAAGCTGGTTACGGATGTGCTGACCAGCGGCATCGGCGTCACCCAGGCGATCAAGGTCGATGCCCGCCAGGAATATCGCGCCCACGCCAAGATGGACGAGATCGACGGCACCTCGCTTGAGCAGGTGGCCGAGGCCCATGACGCACTCGACCTCTCCTGGGCCGATGACGCGAAATCCCCTGCAGACCAGTTCGCGCTCTTCCGGGCGCTCGATGCGGGCGAGAAGGCGAAACTCGTCGCCTATGCCACGGCGGCGACCACGCAATCCTGTTTCGCACGGGACCGGCAGCGCGACAGCCTGATGTTTGACTTCGAGGTGGAGATCATGCCGGACATCCGGGCGCACTGGACGCCGAATGCGGCGCTTTTCAACCGCTTCAAGAAGGCCTGGCTCCTGAAGATTCTGGGTGAGGAGTTGGGGCTCGCGCAGGAGGCGGTGACATTGTCCTCCTCGACCAAGAAGCAAGTCGTCGAATTCTGCGACAAGCTCTTCTCCGAGCCTTTCGCCACGCTGACGGAGGCGCAGCGCGCGGCGGTCGCAGCCTGGTGCCCGCCGATGATGCAGACGGCAGGTGTCGAGCCGGTTGATGCCAGCGAGGCCGAGACACCCGAAGACGAAGCCGACGTCGCAGAAGCGGCCTGACCCTACAGACGACCCGCTCCGACCGGGGCGGGTCACACCCTTCTCTCCATCTTACAGGTAAATCCCATGGCACTTCTCAGCTTCACCGCGGCGAGCGTCGCGGCGCAGATCGCGCATGCGCGCGGCTGCTCCACCTTCCTTCCCAACTGGAACGGGCCGGTCGGCAAACCCGCCCTGATCCTGATCGTCGGCAATGGCGTCCATCTGCGCTCGAACGGCATCGATGGCACGTCGACACGGATCGTCACCACCGAACGCGCCGATCCCTCCTACGCTTTTGCCGAGGGCATCAACCCGTTCCGGGATCCGGACTGGATGGCGGCGCGGCAGGCGGCGTTTCGCGATCTGACCGGCCAGTTCTACACGGACATCCTCGACGACGTGCAGATGCTCATCGACCGCGGCCATGACACCATCCGGCTGGCCACCGATGGTCACACGATCCGCGTCTTCCTGCGCCGCGCCGCTGACTATCTGATCGGCGGCACCTATGATGTCCCCTCCGGTCTCGGGGGGACGTTCCGGGTGATCCTGAAGGACGCCACCGACACCCACGCCCTCGTGCAGAACCACGGCAACTGCGAGGATTTCGACGAGATGCTGCCCTACCGGGTGCCGCTCGACGCTCTCATCGAGATCGATGACCGGAGGGCGGCTTAGCGCCCTTTCTCACAATCGCGTCGCCAATGTCTTGCCGCGCTTCGCGCTCTCGGGACATAGGCGACAAACAATTCTTTCTAAGAGAAAGGATTCTGAAATGGGTTGGCTCTTTTATACAGATCGTCGTGTGAAGACTTACTCGGACGAAAAGGCTGAAATCGCCCGGCTCTGCACCTTCGAGACCGATACTCGCAAGACGGTGCTGCTCAAGGCCTGCAAGGTGGGCTCGACCTGGTATGCAGCGGCAAAAGTCACGAATGTCGATGGTTTGCCGGTCGAGGATGCGATCTATGTGACCGACGACGACGGATCGATCACCTTCGGGGCCGTCTTCCTCACCCGCTACGACGAGGGTTGCTGGGGTTACAAGGACATGGAAGAGAGCGCCGGGCCGGTAGAGTCGCGGGCACCGCTCAGTCTTCTCGCCCTGTTGTCCGAGTTGAAGGATCCCGACAGCTATGCCAATGCCTGGCGTCAGCGCTGCCGCGACTGGGCAGCAATCCCGGACTACGACGAGGGTGACAAGATCAAACTGGCCGCACCGGTAACGCTGACCGATGGCAGCACCTGCCAGATCGTGACCGCCACCCATTACCGGCGCGGAGGGCAAAAGCGTCGCTGCTACCGCATCGAGGAGACAGGCGACCTCGTGCGTCTGTCGAAAGCCTCGCTCGCCGGGTCCGAACTCCTCAGCTCGGCGAAGAGTGCGGCGAGTCCGGTTCTGGCCGAATTTTTCGCCGGGAAGGGGTCCTGACCGCCGGCAGCGACGTCATCTGTCCGGCCTTGAGCCGCCTCCGCGCGTTTGAAAGCGCAGAGGCGGCTTTCTGTCCTGTCGGACCCACAACCTGACTCAAAGGACAGACGATATGGACAACCGAAGCCTGGCACTCGCACGCGATTTCCCATCGAAACCTCACCTTCTGCAGGCCATTCGCCTGATCGGCAGCGAGATTGAGAAGCAACCGCTCAAGAGCTCATCGCTCGCCCGGATCATGCGCGAGACCTTCGGCGGTAGCGATGCCGGCGGCGCGTGGTCCTGGCGCATGGCCTATGACCTGATGCAGGCCGCGACGGTGACGACGATCATGCGAGACAGCGGTTCGGACGTGCTCGCGACGGCCAGATTGCTCGCCACGCGGCTCCTGACGGAGACCCGGCGCTCCGAGCAACAGATTCGCCTGCAGCAGTTCTCGACGCCGCTGCCCTTTGCGGCACTGGCAATACGCGCAGCCGCCATTCGCCCCGGCGAAACCGTCCTCGAACCCTCGGCCGGGACCGGCGCATTGGCCGGTTTTGCAGTTTGCGCAGGCGGCAAACCGATGCTCAACGAGATCGATCCCTTCCGCCGGGCGCTTCTCGAGGCGGTGTTTGGCAGCGAGGTGACCGATTTCGACGCCGAGCATATCGACGATCTGCTGGCGGTGCCCGAGCTTCCCGGCGTCATCGTGATGAATCCGCCCTTCGCCTCTTCGGTCGACCGCTCGCGGGACAGGCATATCGCGGCGAAACATCTAATCTCGGCGGCCAAGCGCCTCGCGCCGGGCGGGCGTCTCGTGGCGATCATGCCGATGGGCTTCACGCCGGAACGGGACGCGGCCCATTGGGCACGGGCCTCGGCCATCGCGAAGCCGCGCCTTGCGCTCACGATCCCCGGCCATGTTTACGCCAAGCTCGGCACCACCGTCGAAACCCAGCTCATGGTCTTCGACAAGGTGCAGGAGGACGTCGAGTTTGTACGCCCCGCTGTCGACGATTTGGATGCGGCGCGGCAAATCGTCGATGACATCGCCGCGGCTCGATCAATCACCCCTCTTGTCCAGACCACTGCGCAGGTGCTGCGTGGGTCGCGCCGGGTCGGTGTCCCGATTGCACGTAAGCGCCCAATCGCCCAGGCGGCGTCTGCCAAACCCAAATCGCATGCCGCCATCCCGCTGGCCTTCACCTGCCTCGACACGCCCCGCGAAAACACGCCCGTTTCCGAGATCTATGCCCGCTACCGTCCGCAGCGGATCGAGATCGCGGGGGCTCAGGAACATCCCACGCCGCTCGTCGAAAGCATTGCCATGGCCTCGGTCGCACCCCCGGTCCCGTCGAATGAGGCCGCCTCGGACCTGCGGCTGCCTGGCCGCCTGATCGAGGAGGGCCATCTCTCCGAGGCGCAGCTCGAGACCATTCTCATGGCGAACGACGCGCACGCGCGGGATTTGCCGGGGCGGTTTACCATTGACGAGGACCAGACCCGGATGACCCGCGCCGACGATGATCCGGAGGCCCGCGCCTATCGCCTCGGCTACTTCCTCGGCGACGGCACCGGCTGCGGCAAGGGGCGGGAATGCGCGGGGCTCATCCTGGTGAACTGGCTCGCGGGCCGTCGCAAGGCGGTCTGGATCTCCAAATCCGCCACGCTCATCGAAGACGCCATCCGCGACTGGACCGACCTCGGCGGCTCGCCCGCCGACATCCAGCCGCTCTCCAAATGGAAGCCTGACCAGCCTATCTCCATGGGCGATGGCATCCTTTTTGTGACCTACGCGACACTCCGGTCCGCAGGCAAATGCGGCACGACCCGGTTGAGCCAGGTTCTGGGCTGGATGGGCGAGGGGTTCGACGGCGTGCTGGCTTTTGATGAGGCCCACGCAATGCAGAACGCCGCGGGGTCCGACGCGGGCAGGGGCGTCAAGCCCTCCCAGCAGGGCATGGCTGGACTGCGCCTGCAGCTGGCCGCGCCACGTGCCCGGGTCTTCTATGTCTCTGCAACCGGCGCCACGAGTGTGGCGAACCTCGCCTATGCCTCCCGCCTCGGGCTCTGGGGCCCGGGCCCGGAATACCCCTTCCCGAGCCGGGAAAGCTTCGTCTCCGCCATGGAGGCCGGCGGAGTTGCGGCGATGGAAGTGGTGGCGCGCGACCTCAAAACGCTCGGCTTCTACACCGCGCGAGCACTCAGCTTCGACGGTGTCGAATATGACGTGCTCGAACACGCGCTCACGCCGGCCCAGATCGAGATTTACGACGCCTATGCCAGCGCCTTCCGGACAATCCATCACAATCTCGAAGCGGCGTTGACCGCGACCGGTGTCAATGACGCCTCAGGTCAGACCAACGCCTCCGCCGCTAAGGCCTCGGCAAAGTCGCGCTTCGAGAGCACCAAGCAGCGGTTCTTCAACCACCTCCTGATGGGCATGAAGGCTCCGACCGTCATTCGCGCCATCGAGAAGGATATGGCGGAGGGATACGCCTGCGTCATCCAGGTGGTCTCGACGGGCGAGAGCCTGTTGAAACGACGCCTTGAGGCGATGGACCCGGAAGACGAGCTCGTGGAAGGTGCGCTCACGCCTCGGGACTATGTTCTCAGTTACCTCGAACAGGCGTTCCCGATCCATGCCCAGAAGCTCGTGGAGATCGACGGGAACATGGTGGTCGAGCCGCTGCGGGATGCGAACGGCGCCTTGGTCGTGTCGCGCGAGGCCGAAGCCTTGCGCGATGCTGCGATGATGGAGCTGATGGCGCTTGCGCCTATTCCCGCCGCGCTCGACCAGATCCTCTGGGCCTTCGGGGACGAGGCGGTGGCCGAAGTAACCGGCCGCTCCATCCGCCCGTTGAAATCCAGCGACGGCGCGCTCTTCATCGAGAAACGGTCCGCCAGCAGTAATTCCTCGGAAACCCGCGCCTTCATGGATGGGGAGAAAGACATCCTGATCTTTTCCGATGCCGGCGGGACAGGCCGCTCTTACCATGCAGCGCAAACGGCGAAGAACCAGAAGCGGCGACGGCACTATCTGCTGGAACCCGGCTGGCGCGCCGATGCCGCGATCCAGGGGCTTGGGCGCACGCATCGCTCGGCCCAGGTGTCAGCGCCCTTCTTCCGGGTCTGCACCTCGGATGTGCATGGCGAGAAGCGCTTCACCTCCACAATCGCCCGGCGGCTCGATCAGCTGGGCGCGCTGACCAAAGGCCAGCGCGAGACTGGCTCGCAAGGCATGTTCCGCGAGGAGGACAATCTCGAGAGCCCGATCGCCAGAGGTGCGCTCCGGGGCTACTACGCCGATCTCGCCGCCGGCCGTGCCGGGGCGATGAGCTACGAGCGCTTCACGGACTGGACCGCCTTGCGGCTCATCGACCAGGACGGCGTGCTCCTCGAAGAGCTTCCGCCAATCCAGCGGTTTCTGAACCGGGTGCTGGCACTGCCGATCCACATGCAGAACGCGCTTTTTGCCGAGTTCATGGCCCGCATCGCAGATCAGACCGAACGCGCTCGTGCCGCCGGCACGCTCGATCTCGGCGTCGAGACGCTGCGTGGCGAAAAGATCGAGCAGGTCTCGGCCGAGGATCTCTGGACCTGTCCGCGCTCCGGAGCGGTGACACGGATCATCGGGCTCGAGGTGACGGACCCGGTGTATGTGCTCTCCGCAGAAGAAGTGTTGGATCGGAATCCGGACAAGACCGCGATGATCAACCGTGCGTCCGGTCGTGCGGCGTTAATCTCAGCCCGTCCGATGCAGATGTACGACGAGGAGATTGTCACGCTCATGCGCAAGGTGACCCGGCCGAGCGGGTCCACCTATGTCGAGGAAGGGAAGTTCCAGGCTTCCGCCTGGGAAGAGATCGAGCAGTCTGAATTCATCCGCCTTTGGGATGAAGAGGCTGATGGCCTGCCGAAGACCACCACGACGAAGCTCTATCTGCTAACCGGGCTGCTGCTGCCGATCTGGAAGGACATCCCCTCAGGCAACGAGCGCATCTACCGGGTCACGCCGGAAGGGCAGGGGAGCATGATCGGCCGCACCGTCAGCGAGGACGGCGCCGCGGCCCTGCGTGCGCGGTTCATGGTCGGCACGCCGAAAACTCCGCAGGAGATGCTGACGGCGGCACTCGGGTCCATCGCACCGGTCGATCTGGGCCGCGGTCTCACGCTCACCCGCCGCCGGGTCGCAGGGGCAGCCCGTCTCGAGATCGACGGGGCCGACCAGGGCACGATCGACGGGCTGAAAGCCATGGGGTGCTTCACGGAGATCATCGCCTTCCAGCTTCGGGTCTTCGTGCCCCACGGGGAGGGCGTCGATACCACCGCGATCTTGTCTCGGATCACCGGAGACCAAGGTGGCACCTCGCAGGAAGCCGCCTGACACGTGTCAGCTCAAACGGATCCAAATCCCAGAAAGTTCATCCCACAGGCCGGATCGATTGATCGGGCCCTTGGGCATTCCCACTCATTTCTTCCGATGGAGACCAACATGAATATCGCAGAGATCAAATCAGCCGTGGATGCTGGGCAATCCGTCCACTGGTCACATGAAGGCTACCGTGTCCACCGGGACGCGCTCGGCCAATACCTGATCACCTATCTGCCAAATGACAATACCATCGGCCTCACGGATCGAAGCGGCACAAAGCTGAATGGCGACGAGGCTTCATTCTTTGTCGCCCGCCCCGATCTCGGCGTTACCGTCCATTGCCGCGCCTGTGGCAGCGAAGATGTCCTGCGGGATTGCTGGGCCGGCTGGAATGCCGAGTTGCAGTTATGGGAAAGTACCGACCTGCAGGACAACGCCTTCTGCCGCGCCTGTGATGGGCAGGCCAGCCTCATAGAGCGTCCCATCCGGGACTATGGCGCAGCGTCAGGGTTCAGCAGTTCCGGATGCGTTCCTGCTCGAACCATTGCCGAAACAGGGCAAGGGACGGGGGCGCGTGGCGAGGTCGCAGGCACCGATCCGAGCGGTGTGCCGGGTTGAACGGAGTGAGAGAAAGGAAAGATGCCGTAATGGGGCTGTCGGCGAATCGGACATGTTTCGCTTGTTTGTCAGCATGATGTGGAGTGCCGTTGCCCTTGATGCGCCT
>NZ_JARAMM010000045.1:0-6100 GCF_028807335.1 Sulfitobacter sp. PR48
GGGGCATTATCCACATCAGTGTAAGGGGGTCATTTTTGGATGCCGATCACCCCGCTACGGGGTCAAAATTGCATGCCTGTTCACAGTCTCGCAGCGCCGGGCCTGCCGGCTTGTCGGTGTCGATCCGAAGACAGTCCGGCGCGAACGCCCGCCGGATTGCCCCGAGGTCCGTAAGGAGATGCAGGAGATCGCCGGCAAGCGGCGTCGGTTCGGCTATCGCCGGATCGGCGTCCTGCTCGAACGAAAAGGAATGAGCATGAACCACAAGAAGCTCTACCGGATCTACCGGGAGGAAGGCCTGTCGGTGAAGCGTCGGCGCGGACGCAAGAGGGCGCGCGGATCACGGACACCGATGCCGGCGGCCCTGCGCCCGAACGCCCGGTGGTCGCTCGACTTCCTGGCCGATACCTTCGGGGCCTCACGCAAGTTCCGCATCCTGGCGGTGATCGACGATTGCTGCCGCGAGAACCTGTGCCTGATCGCCGACACCAGCATCTCTGGGTCCCGGGTCGCACGGGAGCTCGACGCGCTGGTGCGGATCTACGGCAGGCCCGGTTGCATCGTCAGCGACAATGGGACTGAGTTCACAAGCCGCGCGATCCTCAGGTGGGCTGACCAGCATGCCATCCCCTGGCATTACATCGACCCCGGCAAGCCGCAGCAGAACGCCTTCATCGAGTCGTTTAACGGCAGCCTGCGCGATGAACTTTTAAACGAGGAAATCTTCGACACCCTGGACGAGGCACGGCGCAAGCTCGCGCTCTGGCGCTACGACTACAACACCGTCAGACCACATTCATCGTTGGACAACCAGACACCCGCAGAAGCGCGCCGGACGCTTGAGCAATTTGAGGGCTCCGCGCCCGGCGCGCTTGCCCAAACCGAACCACGGGACTACCAATCCCATACCCGCAGACTCTCGTTATGAACGAGGGACCCGCAGGGGGCAGGTCACTTCCGGTACGCCGTGCCCGTCCGACTTCTTGGCGCGTATCGATGGAACGGTTAGCAAATCGAAGCGACCGGCTTGGTACTCTTCGGCACTGCAGCAGATCGATAGCGCCAAAGCCTCCGCGTCGATGAACTCGAAATAACTATTTTCGATCAGCTTTCGAGGTATTGGCTCGATCTTGGCGGCATCCTTTGCAGCGTCGATCACAGTTCGCAAGGCCTCCCTCCCAGAAAAATCGATAATGGCCTCTTGGTTCGAGATCACCACGTCGGCAAGCTGACGTATGCGCTGGAGGAGCGTATCGATGTGGCAGTAGGTTTGATAGGTCTCGTGCTTTCGGTAAAACAGCCCAGCAAGTCCCATTGAATGCCGCATCTCCTGATAGGCTGCGACTCCGTTCCAGGGCAGCACCTTCAGCGCACGTTGGAAGCAGTCCAGGCCCTCGACCCAACGAGATGTGTCCAATAGGAGGATACCAATATTTGTCAGCGCCTGAGATTTCAGCTCGGACGATGCCGTGCCATCACGTAGCACCGCCCCGAACTGGACTCTTGCCCGGAAACGGTCTTCGAAAGCTTTGCCAGAGATTGGGGACAGTGGCCCATGTACGAGACGGGCACGCACTTGCAGGGCATTCGCGAGATTGTATGAGAGGCCGGGATGGGACCCGGCAGATGCCACAAGCTCGTCAAAGATCTCGACGCCTTTGCTCACCGAAGAAAAATCACCGACCGCGTCGCCACAATCTACGAGAACAACCGCGGCGGCCTCTCTCTCTTCCGGGCCAAGGCCCGGATCCAGATCACGTGCGAGCTCGATCGCTTCTCGTGGATCGCTCTCCCGCAACTCGTAGAGCCTCTTGATTTTGTCAGAAGACACAATGCCTCTCCCATTTCGCGCGCCGTTGGTGCACTAAATTTGTCGACTTCGGTCAGCCGGTACCGCGTCGAAGCAAGGCCGGTGTTCTGTGCCGTAACGATCAAACAGTTAGCAACTCCATCGCTGTTCGCCTTATCCGGGCTGCGGTCGCCGATTGATCCATACCGTATGCACGCGCAATCAACCGGATGGCACCGCTAACGTCACCTGGAAACTTTCCGCCAAACTCACCAGATTGGAAGGGTGCGTCCGTTTCAGTAAGCACACGGCTCAACGGAACGGTATCGAGCAATTTCTGTCCTGTCGGAGCCGTTATCATCTGTTCATTGACTGAGAAGTAGCAGCCGAGATCGAGGGCCCTTCTGATCTCTGGTCTCGATGCGCTGAACCAGTGCAGCACGGGAACACACGATCGATGAGTCCCGGCTTGTTCGACGACGTCGAGCACCTGTTTGGCGGTTCGGACGCTATGAATGCTTATGACTTTGTCTCCGAGCCTCGCGCAGAGCTGCATCACACGTTCAAATACGAGCTTCTGACGCTCAAATGATGAGTAAAACCGACGACCAGCATCGAGGCCAACCTCCCCGATAAACCTCGTAGAGGGTGCGAGTTCTTCGAATAGGGAGAGTTCCGACGCTCTCTGAGCGACCAGCTGCGGATGAATTCCGAGGGCGGCGCGCACGAACCGGCCATCCTGAGCCATACTTTCATTTCGGGCAAACGCCTTCGGTGTCGTCGTAACCGCAAGTGTGAGGCAACGAGCGGACTCACATCGCGCATAAGCCGCTCGCATGTCCTGACAGAGATCAAGATGGCAATGGAAGTCGACGGTATCTGGCACATCCATACTAGACATGCTTTGCTCTAACTCCCTGAAGTATATCCGAAACTTCATCCATGCCGCGGCGATACACGTCGACATAAGCGTCCAGATCATCTCGATTCAGCGGCCCCGGCTTTTGCACCAGAAATCTCGCCCGGCTGGGGTTCTTCCGCAGGTTTTCGGCAGCGAACATGAAGGACCTGATATTCTTCCCGTCCGCCGACTTCGAGTCCAGGACACCATTCTTCAGATCATCCAGAAAGTAGGTCGTCTTATCCGGTTCATCGAGGCCGGCCGCGAGTGACGCGCGACGTATCAGGCACGGCACGCAACGCCCACAATGCTGCGGCGGTGCCCTCTCGAAACGGACCTGCGCCGGGTGGGAACATGACATCGAGGCGGGGGCCAACTCGGCGAGTAGGTCGCGATCCAAACACTCTCTGGCCATCTCCCCTTTCGTCTTGAAACGATAAGGGTTTTCAAGAATGACGTCGACGCCCAACCCGTTTACCAGTTCGGACATTGACCGGATGAAGTGTGGATGGGCTGTCCGCGTACTCAATGATCCGAGACGATGAGCGTCCATGGGCACGTTGAGAGCGATCAAGCCGTTTTCGGGGATAAGCACTGTGTTAGTCGAGGCGACCGCGTCGGCCGCAACCACTGCGAGGCTGTAGAAGAGGAACGAGCGCGCCCGCTGATTGTTGTCGCTGCCAGCTTCCGGAAAATCCTTCTTTCGAAAGCCGACATAGGCCCGAACGGACTCGAAGGCGTCTTCGTGACGATCCTTCAATACTTCGAGCAACTGACGTTGCGCGCTGGACGCCTCACCGTCCCAATAATGACTAACCAACAGGGGACGCTGCCCGGAAGCGATTAGGTCGATGGCACCGATGAGACTATCCAATCCGCCCGAAAAGAGACTCACTTGCGTGAAATCCGTGAGATCCATTTGTTCGGGTTGTTTCGTGAAGGATGAGAGGTGATCCGGTCTATCGCGAAACCTGAAACTCCAATGATCGCCGGTCAGGAATTTAAGCATACTTGAGAGGTGGTCTTGGCGGCTCCGCCAGAGCATCGGATCTGACACGGGAACGCTCAGATCGATCATACGCGTCCAGCCATCATCGGCGTATCTGACCCGCGACACGCCGGTATCAGCCGCATACACAGCCGTCGCCAAGATCATTAGATCGACAGTGGCCTCGCTTGGCCTCGCTCCCAATTTGAACAACCGGTCCAATAACTGGCCTAGTCCCCTGTCGAGATCACCAAAGTTGTCGACCATATCGATAGTGATGTCGGCGGTACCCTCAGCAGGTTCTTCGTCCTTCCCGCCCAACCGTACAAAGATGCTCCGTCTCATTGCATGGTCTCCAGAACTGCGCCGAGCATGTCGAAGGTGTCGGCATAAACCTCAGATATGCTCCTATCAATTTCGGTTTGTGTCGGACGTGTTTCAGCATCGAACCTGTTACCGAGCGCGTCCCGCACCCTCCCTTGCGTAAAATCTCGCGTAATGCGTTCGGCCTCCCGGAAATCTGCATCTGACGCCGATCCGTGTAACGCGTTCGTCCCGATCTCGTTTAGAACCTTTGTCACAACGCTTCGGGTGATCACGTCACAAAGAAATGCGTCCAGTTGATCCGTTGAAAGCTCATCGAACGCGCCGGGATCATCTTCCGCAACCTCTGCGATGGCTTCGAGCATCGCGTCCCGAGCGATTGACTCGTCGATCGTCCCGCCATCCGGGCAGATGACCTCAGCTACCGCTTCCAAGACCTCTGCGGCGGGACGGCCCGCGAGGTCTCGAAGGTTGAATCGGGCGAGCGCCGCCTCGGCGCCGTCATTCGCGACCGCGCTCGCGAGCCCCGCGACACCGGATGCGACCCGGGTTGAGTGTGGCATCCGACGCGCAGCACCGGCACCGCCGCCCGCGGCGCTGACATAGCCCTTCAGAGCACGTCCGAGCGACCTGCTCCCACCCCCGTTCGTAAACCGGGTGAACTGTCCTCGAGGATAAGTGAATTTGCCCCCAGGTGGTGCGACGGTGGGCGTTGCCTCGGGCTTGCTCCCGTCATCGTTCGGAGCCGGATTGTCAGCGTTAGAACTGTCGGCGCTTCCGTCGTCACCGCCCATGCCAGGGTCGACGCCATCCACCCAGTCCGGGACAAGGCCCGATGACGGTCCACCATATGAACTCGACGTTCCCACTACCCGCCCCTCCTCTTGCGACCAGCTGCGGCGAGTTGCAGCGGCTTGTTCTCGTCGAGCTTGGCCCAGCCCTCTTTGAGTTTAGCGAACTCGCGCTTGGCCTCTGCACTGGTAAAGATCTTTTCCCAACCCGTGGCAGCCCACGGACCCAACTGGCCGTTTGGAAGGTCAGCGAGGAGGCGAACCGTCGGCGTTTGAAGATTGGGAGATATTTTGCATAGTTCCGCGAGGCCTTCGATGCCATCGGGCCGTTTCTTGAGATCTGTAGAAGCCCTGATCCTAGCGGCTACGACGTCAAATATCTGCTCGACCTCTCCGGGTGTGAGCTTCGCGATTTCTACTGCCGCCGCGCGTGCACCCAAGGTGCTTCCGCAAAGTTTCTCGATCCAATCCTCTTTCAACGCTAGATTGGAACCGGCAGTGAACAAGGCTTTGCGGTCTCTCGATACGAACAGATACGGTCGCAGATCCTCATCCGCGAGCGCCGGAGCCACCAATACCCACCGCCTGATCCACTCGCTATCCAGGAGATCATCGTCCAGGGGTCTCTCCTTTTTGTCCCCACCCATCGAGGCTGCTGGTTTCTTGGCTTTTTCGGACTCCTCGTCGTCTGTCCGAAGCGCGGCTTCGAGTGCGGCGACTGTTTTCGAAGCGCCGCTAACGGCCGCCTCCGCCTCAAGCCTTTCGAAGAAGTCAGCCTTGAAACGCTCCGCGAGCATGAGTTTGGCAAGGACAGCGGGGTTCACATCCTCGCCGATGCGGCGCGCGTCCGCTATCGCGAGGCGGAGGTTGAGTGTGTTCAAAAACCTTTTGATTTGTCGCGGATTGCCTTGAGCGCCTTCAGCCAACGGCAGCGCGAGCTGATCGGCGAGTATGAGCGCGTTCTCCAGCTCCGGTGAAACTGTCCCCAGACGCTCCTCGATCACGCCCCGGCTGAGCCCGTTCCCATCCCAGGGCCGTCTCAACGCCTCGCGGCCGAGGTCAAGTAGCGCTTTGAATGATGGCGAACCGGTGTCGAGCGAACTGCCTGCCACCAGCAACGTCAGATAGATCTTGGTTTCGACGTATCCCAAAGGAGGTAGGCGGAATGGGACCTGGATGAGCTTTTCGAGGTAGTTCCGGGCGTAGGTCGACGGTCCGGATGTCGCGTTGCCCTTAAATCTGAGACACGACGCGTTCGGGGATATTTTTTGCCCTTAATTATGAGATTCCACTGCCATCGCGCCTAT
>NZ_JARAMM010000046.1:0-4883 GCF_028807335.1 Sulfitobacter sp. PR48
TACACCGCATCGGGCCAGCTACCCGAGCGCTCCGAGGGGGTTATTTTTGCATGCCGATAGGGGGTCAAGTTTGCGTGCCGATTGACAATCTCTCCTGCGGCCTTGTTGGAAAACGTCAGAAGCAGAATGGATTCTGGCTGCACATCACGGTCTCGAAGCACAGACAGGCGGCCAACGAGAGTCTGGGTTTTGCCTGTTCCGGGTCCCGCCTTCAGAAGAAGCGCCTTTCCGTCATGATCCGCAGCAATCTGTTGCTCACGGTTCAATGGTTTGGGCGGGCTTGCGATATCCGGCGTTTCCTCCAACACCGGTAACAAAAGCGCATCAAATAGCTGGACCGCAACCATGTCGTAGGGGGCGCCAAGGCGCTCCGAAATCTCCTTTGCGCCAAGGTTGTCTTCGACATGCCAGGACCAGGCCAAACTGCGCGGAAAGAGGAACTCCCGCGCAAACATATCCATCTGGACTTCCTGGCGGGCACGGTTGCTGTAATCGACAACGCGATCCGCCCCAACGGAGGCTGGATCAGATGATCGTGCCGGATCGATGTTCACAGTTGGCCGGACATCAATACCCCCGCCAAATTCATCATGACCTAGCTCATGGGCAACAAGAAACGCATTTAAAAACTCATTGCCTGTATCCTCATGCAGGATGACTTTGGCTCTCGGCTGCAAGAGCGCCCGTCCCCCTTTGAGCTGGGGATGGTCTGGAGCGAGCTTGCGGACTTCGTAATCCCTAGCTTCTGCCTCTTGAAGAGCAAACGAATAGGGCTGGGTTGGATCGCCTCCCTTGCTCCTACGCTCAGTATGAAGACGCGCGGCGCATCGACGAACGGCTTCAATCCGATCCATCATCTGCAAGCAACTCTTGCAATGCGCGTTGCTCCTCCTCGGTCAATCCAGCCTGGTTTACATAATCTTCGAATTCGATGGCCGGTTGCCCTTCAGGTTTCACATCAGATTTCATCGCAACGGCCTGTTGATCGCCAATTTGCATGCCGCTGATGACATCCTGCAGTCTCACATCCAACAGTTTTGCAAGCTTGTTAAGGAGCGAAATCGGCATCGAGCCAATATGGACAACACTTGCTTGCAGCCCCATGAGGAAACTCCGCGGCAAACCCAACGACTTTGAGAGTTCACGAACGTCGGCGCCGTACAGTGCTTGCTCGACCTTCTGAACCCGCAAGACGCTGGTCTTCATAGCTTTGGTCTCAAGCGGAAGACTTGCCTCGACCGCTTCCATGTCGCTCATTGTCAGCTCGTGGAAAAGATCCAGAAGTTCGTCTGCAAATTCAGGGTATTTTCTCAAATAGGTTTTCAGCACTGCAGGCGACATTTCAGGCTCAATCGTGAAGTCGCTGAGGACATCTTCTCTATTGGTCATCATTGTCCTCCAGTTTGAGTGCTCGTCTGATCTTTTCAAACGCACGATCACGCCTGTTTCGTACGGTTTTTTCGACGCAGCCGAGCAGCTGGGTCATTGAAGGCTCACCGTCTTTGTTTGTCTCAATGGGAATCTCTGCGAGCATCAAATCGATCACCTTTCGTTCTTCCTCGGGTAAGGCGTCAATCGCGTGACGTATGCGAAACCGGTAATCAAAATCTTCTTCTTTTGTCAGGCCTGACTTTTTGTATCGCTCAAGCGCCTCTTCGACTTCCTCGCGGATGTCCTCACTGCCATCGTGGTGCACAACGGATTCGGTGGCATTTTCCCGACCACTTACCTGCCGGAATTTGTCTATGCGAACGGAGCGAACGGCCCGGTCAAAAAACACCTCATATGCGTCAAGCTGTTCGACGTAGTCCCGCCGGTCCTCAAACATGAGCTCTGTCACACGTTCTATTATTTTATCGCGGATCTCGGCGACGCGAAAATCCTCGACGTCCTTATCGCCGCGTCGACTATTGGGCCGGGGACATGCAGCTTCAATCCGATCCAGCAAAATGTCGTAAAGTGCCAAAAATCGGCCATCTGCATTGTCGGCCTTGGTTTGTCTCAGGTGATAGAGCAGCACTTCGGAGGGCACGTAGTCGGCGTGCCGCCGATCTCGCATCGCAGCTTTGTCCAGGAGTTCATCAAAGGGCCAATCAAGGCTCAAGCGGATAAACGCACTAATCTCATCCCGTCGGGTATAGAGCTTTCCGCTTACTGTTCGTTTTCTGAGGGGTTCAATGCACATATCAAGTTCATAATTGTCTTAAATCAATTCGTTAAGCTGGCTTCTCCAGCACGCTCCCCTCGTTGTTTTAGGTGCTTTTACCTTGAAAGCTGTCAGAAACCAAGCTATATCTCTGACACTTGGAGGCGAACATGCAAACCACATCTCAAGCGATCAAGGCCTATGCTGAAGCGCTGCCGGAGGGTGCGACCCTGTCGGCGCGGGAGTTGTTGCATCTCGGAGAGCGTGCGGCGGTCGATCAGGCGCTGTCTCGGTTGGTGCGGCGCGGCGAACTACTGCGTGTGAAGCGAGGATTGTTCGCTTTGCCCGTGAAAACCCGGTTCGGTAACCGGGCGCCCTCGGTTGCGGCCGTGGTTGAGCACATTGCGAAATCAACAGGTGAGCGCGTGTCGCAAAGCGGAGCGTCGGCAGCGAACCTACTCGGCATTTCGACGCAGAATCCATCCCGTCAAGTTTTTTGGACCTCCGGGCCGAGCCGTCATCTGAAGCTCGGAGCGCAAAGCGTCGAGCTTAAACATGTGCCGAGCTGGCAGCTTCGAGCGCCCAACAGCCGTGCCGGGCACGCCTTTCGGGCGCTAGCCTATTTCGGCAAGTCCGAAGCTGCTCATGCTTTGAGGCGCATCAAAGCGACGTTGAACGAAGAGGAGCAGCGAGAGCTTCTGAGCCTTCGCGCCTCTGCGCCGACCTGGATGGCAAAGGAACTTAGCGCGCTTGCGTCATTGCAATGACCGAAAGCCAAACCTATTTTTCGCTGTCGCGCGAAGACAAGATCGACGCGTTGGAAGTGGCCGCCTCGAAACTGGGGCGGCCAGCAGATCTGTTGGAAAAGGACATCTGGGTCGTCTGGGTGCTTGACGCTTTGTTCGGCAGTGATCTTGGCGAACACCTGGTGTTCAAGGGAGGAACGTCACTCTCCAAGGTCTATAAGGCGATTGACCGGTTCTCAGAAGATGTCGACCTGACATATGACATCAGGCAGATCATTCCCGATCTGATCAAGGATCCCGAAGATCCATATCCGCCAAGCCGCTCGCAAGCTCAGAAATGGACCGAAGCCGTTCGGAATCGATTGGGCGAGTGGGTTGGGTCAACAGTTGCCCCCATATTGTCGGACAAGGTTAAGGCAGCGGCACTCCCGGCAGAAATCCGTGTGGAAGATGACAAAATCTATCTGGACTACGATGCGGTGCGCAGCGGCAGCGGATATGTTCGATCCTCGGTCTTGTTGGAATTTGGCGCGAGATCCACAGGTGAACCGGCGCAGCGTCACAAAGTGGTATGTGACCTCTCTGGGGCGCTACCTGAATTGTTTACGCCCGTCGCCACACCTCGTGTGATGATGGCCGAACGGACGTTTTGGGAGAAGGCGACGGCCATCCATGCCTATTGTTTGCGGGGCGCGTTTCGAGGTGGCGACCGCTATGCGCGTCACTGGTACGATCTTGATCGTCTGCAGGCTGTGGGTATCGCTGAACGGGCGCTGGAGGATAAGACGCTGGCGCAAGATGTTGCGAAGCACAAACAGCACTTTTTCCGCGAAACCGATCGTGCGGGTGCGACGATTAGTTATGCCGATGCCGTCTCAGGGTCGCTTTGCCTGATCCCAGAGGGTGAAGCCCTGGAGGCGCTGGCCCAAGACTATAGGCAAATGCTGGAAGCGGGGCTGCTTCAGTCGGACGCCATCGCTTTCAATGACCTATTGGCTCGTCTCAAGGATCTTCAAAATCAGGCCAATAGGTGCCCTGAGTGAACGAGGCGGATTTGGTGATGGGCGGAAATCCTCCATGACGACTGACAATGTCGCGCCGATTGACGTCATCAAAGAGGCTCATCGAGCTTTGGCTGTTCTGCGGGCGCTCGAACGGGCTCCGTGCTACCGAATGCATGAACTCGTCCTTCTGGATTGGCTCCGAGTAATCGCGCTTGCGACCACACGTGACGAACTCACTTCGACCGCCTGCTCACTGGAGGCCTTCGGCTTGGTGCGGCTAGGGCAACACGACGAAAACCGGGTGCTCGAGCTGACTGAGCGCGGCCAAGATATTGCGTTGGGTCGCGCCACTGCGGAGGGCGTGTTGCGGCCAGGGCCGAACTGCCCTTACTGATCCACTTCCGATGCCTCATGCACGTGTAGTTTTCTGAGCTGAAAGGTTGTGCAATTGCGGACAGGGGCAGCTCAGTTCTTTGCAACATGTCGGACATACAACGGCAAAGGCCTAGCTCGAAGCACCACTGTCAACCGGCACCATCTCCACCGGCGGTTCACCCAGTTTCCTTCGCGGCCAACCGACTCCTTCGTGTGATGGTTAGGTCTTGATGAATTTGGCCCCTCCTGCCCTTTGGTCAGGACCGCGCCCTACTCGGTCGGCTGCACGCAGCCGCCCTCCCCGAGCTGAAACGCTGCCTCTCCCTGCGACGTATCGCTGGCCGTACAGTCTCTTCCAGAGCCAGCCCGACCAGCCGTCGCATGGTCGTGGCAACGCTTCATCTCGGCCATTCGGTAACGGTCGCTGGGGCGGGGCGGGTCGCCTCAGTGGCCTCGTTTCACCCGCGTCAGCCGGTGTTAGCCCTCGCTTTGCCGGACATGCGTTCTGCCATCCTTGACCGCAAATGTCACTGTACCCTCATTAATCAGAATTGCCTTTAAAATTATCGTTTGTTTTCAGCGGCACGATGTACCCTTAATTTTCATATTGTA
>NZ_JARAMM010000047.1:0-4402 GCF_028807335.1 Sulfitobacter sp. PR48
ACAACATTGATATTTGTAAGGGAAGCGCTCCGAATGCGCGTCTCAATGCGCCCTCCCAGGCTCGGGCGCGGCCCTTCGTTCGAAAACTTAACGCAGAACGCAGAAGAACGATTTACCTCCGACGGCAGCCGTTTCCGGGTTTGTCAGCAATCTGAGGAGAGCTTCGGCTCTCCCTTTTTTCTGCTCAGGAGGATGCGCGCTGACTCCGGCCTCTGCACCACATTTGCCATACCCGGACCGCGCCGAACCTCCTGCACCACCCCCGGCTTCATTGTTCCAAAAATACCACCGGGGGTCCGGGGGCTGGCCCCCGGTCCGCGCTCACAGCAGTTCCGACACCGATCCCTCCAGCGCCATCTGCCGCCGCAGGCTGGCCCGCGCCCGCGCCAGGCGTGACATCACCGTGCCTTCGGGCACACCCAGATGCGCCGCCAGCGCCTGCGGGCTGGTGTCACCGGCCAGCACCAGTTCCATGCAGGCGCGCTGGTCGCGGGGCAGCAATGCGATGGCCGCGCGCAGTTCTGTGCAGGCCAGCCGGGCCGGGGCCACGGGTGCTGTCACCGCCATTTCCTCGGTCAGCTCTTCGGTCTGGCGTGTCCCGCGCCAGCGGTGCCGCGCGAGGTTGTGCAGCATGATCATCGCATAGCGGTCGGGGGCGGCGATCTCTGCATCCCCCGCCAGCAGCTGCCACAGTTTCAGCGCCACCTCCTGTGCCAGGTCCTCGGCTTCCTCCGCGCTGCGGGTCAGTTTGCGGGCGCGGGCGCGCAGCCGGGGCATCAGGGCGTCAAAGGCGCATGGGGCAGGGGAAGGGGCCGGCTCGGGGGCCGGTCCGGAGCCCGCGACGGGGACGGTCAGGTGGGCTGTCAGGGGGTCTGTCATGGTGCTGCCTCGCTCATTTTTCTGCAGCATGCCGATTTCACCGGAACACAACCAGTTGGGGAATTTCCGCCGAAACCGGCTTCCGGGGCTTTTTGGGCGGCGCTTTGCCCATGGCCGGGGGCCAGGTCGGCAGGCCTTCGCGCGCCGCTCCGGGGGGATGAACGCAAACCGCTCCGGATGCGTCTAACACCCTGAAGGCAGCAAGACCTTCGACCAAACCACGAAAAGGAAGTATCACATGACACATGTATCCAAAGTAACCCTCGCCGCCCTGACAGCCCTCTGCCTGCCCGCCTATGCGATGGGTGCCGGGGTCGCAGACCTGGACGCCAACGGCGACGGGTTGCTCAGCGTGACCGAGGTGCAGGCGGTCTATCCTGACGTGACCGCAGAGCAATATTCGGCGATGGACCTGAACGCCGACGGCGCGCTGGACGATGCCGAAGTGCAATCGGCACAGGAAGCCGGCGTGATGCCCACCTCCGACGAAGGCTAAAGCGCCACGCCTTGAACTTGTATCGCCGATACCCTGCCGCGCTGCGCGCTCTCGGGACATCGGCGATACAACATAAACTGGAAATGCTACAGCGTTTCGGGATTAACTTGAAACATCCAACATCACTTTTCGCGTTCGACCGCAGGGAGAGGCAGCGAACAAGTGATTCAGGTATATCCCGAAGCGCTATATCAGCCCCGTTTCGGGTTCGGGGCATCGGGGGGAGGCACGGCAGCGACAACAGGCCCCCCATGCCCCGATGAGGTCCGGTGCCAAGGCACCGGGCCTTTTTGTTTGCCCGGGCGCGCGTCAGCCCGGGGGGTGGCTTCAGCCCGGCAGGTGGATTCTGAAACGGCGCCGCAGAATGGCATCGGTGGCCGCATCGAACCGCGCAGGGGCACGCCGGGCCAGGATCTCCTCCTTGCGCGCTGTCGCCTTCACGATCAGATCCGGCTTGTCCTTTTCCGCCCATTCCTTGGGCGAGGTCCGGTCGCCCAGCTTCGGATAGACGTGATCCGTTTCCATGCGGCCCAGGGTCTGTTCGGTGCCCAGGTAATGACCGGGCCCGCCAAGGCAGACCGCGCGCATCTCTTCCACCGCCAGGGTCTCTTCCGTGACCTCGATCCCGCGCACGCAGCGCAGGGCCTGACCGATCAGGTCGTCGCCCAGGATCAGGCTTTCATGACAGAACCCCAGCAGGGAGGCATGCATGCCCGCCGCCTCATAGATCATGTTGCAGCCAGACAGCCCCGCCATCACGTTGGAGCACATCTGCTCCCAGCCCGCCTGCATGTCCGGCAGCTTGCTGTCCGCGATCCCGGCGGCGGCACCGCCGGGCAGGCCGTAGAACTTGTGCATCTGCGCGCAGCCGGCGGTCAGCAGCGCCTGTTCGCCCGATCCCCCCGTCATCGCGCCCGACCGCAGGTCCAGCCCGAAGGGCCAGGTGCCAAAGATCGCCGGATGTCCCGGCCTGACCGCATTGACATAGACCAGCCCGGCCAGGCATTCGGCCACCGCCTGCACGATGGCGCCTGCCACGGTCGAGGGGGCCGTGGCCCCGGCCATGCCCGCCGACAGCAGCAGCACCGGCATGCCGCCTGCGATGCAGGCCTCCATCACCATGCAGCTTTCGGTGGCGAATTTCATCGGCGGCACGACAAAGCAGTTGGAGTTCGACACGAAGGGCCGTTCGCGCCATTTGTCCTCGCCGCCTGCGATGATGTGCAGCATCTCCAGCGCCTCCGCCACATAGGCGGGATCGGTAAAGGAGGTGCCGACATGTTTGCCGGTCCCCGCGCAGCAGGCATAGATCGTGTTCAGGTCCATCTCGCGGTTGTCGGTGATGTCGCGGCAGACCATGGGGCGCTGCAGAAAGTGGATATTGTCCAGCGCATCGCAGATGCGGGCCGCATCATGCAGGTCCTGCACCCCGCATTCGCGGTAGTTGCGGCCCAGGGCATCGACCATATGCACCGCCGCCCCGGCGGTGCCGTAATGCACCCGGTTGCCCGAGAGTTCCAGATCGTGCTGGCGGTCGCGGCTGAACAGGGTCACGCTGCGGTTGGCGCGGGCGATGGTATCCTCGACCAGCGCGCGGGGGAACCGGAGGCGCCCGTCCTGGCCCAGGATCGCGCCTGCGCCGGTCAGATAGGCAATGCCGCTGGCCGGGGCATCGGCCAGGCCGATTTCCTCAAGCGCGGTCAGGGCGGCATTGTGGATGTCCGCCATGCCCTGATCGCTCAGCGGGCGGTAAAGACCGCCCTCCAGGCCGGGGCGGATCGGGCGCAGGTGTTGTGCAAGCGGGGCGGCACGGGCGGCACGGCGCGCGGCGCGGCCCCCTGTGCGTGTCGGTGAAAGATCTGTCATGGTGATGTTCCGGTGGAAGAGGTGCAGGGCAGGCGGGGGTCAGCGCCGCCGCGGCGCGCCGCGGGCTGCACGACCACGTTCCGCCCCGATCGTGCGGATGATGCGTGAAATGATGCACAGATCAGCGTTCATGGCCTCTCCCTTGCCCCATCGTGCAAATCGCGTCCTTGGCCGTCTGTTCCGTTTACGACCGCGCGGCCTGTTTGCGACCCGTGCAGGCGCGGCATGATTTTGCCCATGCAGCAAAAGGTTCCGGGCGATTTTTGCCCCAAGCTGAAACCAGCCGAACCGAAATGGCGAATTGCGCAACTTCCAGCCCATCACGTGCGTGTGAGCAGACATTGCGAAACCGATACCTATGTTCCGGGTTCATCCAATAACCGCGCATCATGCGGGATGAACAAAAGACAATGCCAAGGAGCAGAACATGAACAAGTTTATCAAGATCAGCGCGATCACACTTGCCGCAAGCACAGCCATGGGCGGTGCCGCCTATGCCGGCAACCTGGCAGACCCCGTGGTGGAAGACCCGGTCTATGCGCCCGCACCTGCGCCGGTCCCGGTTTCCGGTGACTGGACCGGCTTCTACACCGGTCTGCAACTGGGGTATGGCGATGTCGACGGTCCGGGCGTGCTGGATGGTGACAATGGCACCTACGGTTTCCACGCCGGTTACGACTATGACCTGGGCAATTATGTCATCGGTGGCGAACTGGACTATGACAAGACCGACATCGACCTGAACAACGGCGCGGCCAATGTCGATTCCGTGGCCCGGCTGAAGTTCAAGGGCGGTTACGACCTTGGCAACACCTTGATCTACGCCACCGCCGGTGCGGCCCGTGCCGATACTTCGCTCGGCGATGAAACCGGCCCCTTTGCCGGGATCGGCGCGACCTACAAGATCACCGACCGCTACACCGTCGGTGCGGAAGTGCTGCATCACAAGTTCGACGATATCGGCGGTGTCGCCGGCGCGGATGCCGATGCGACAACCTTCACCGTGCGCGGCTCCCTGCGCTTCTGAGCGCCTGGCCATCGCGCCAGAGAAAGGCCGGGGTTTTGCCCCGGCCTGAGGCTGCTGAAAAAGCACGTTCCTGCACCCGCTCCCCCCGAAACAACGAAATCGTTCTTCCACGACGCCAGCCACAAGCCTTGGCC
>NZ_JARAMM010000048.1:0-3893 GCF_028807335.1 Sulfitobacter sp. PR48
GAGGGTCGGGCGCGGCCCGGGCTGACACCCGGGCCAAGGCTTGTGGCTGGCGTCGTGGAAGAACGATTTCGTTGTTTCGGGGGGGGGGCGGGTGCAGGAACGTGCTTTTTCAGCAGCCTCAGGCGGCTCCCCCCCGGGGGCCGCTTTTCGTTTCGGGGCAGCCTGAAAGCCGCGGGAGCCGGGGTCATCGCCGTGCAACGGCGGCTTGCAGCAGGCCCCGCAGGGCGCTAAAGCGCGGGGCATGAATGATCCCGTCAGACCCCGCAGGAATTTCTATGGCCGCCTCAAGGGCAAGGCCCTGAAAAAGTCGCAGAAAGCCTACCTGGATGAAGATCTGGGCGCGCTGTCGCCCGGTGCGGTGAGCTGGGAGGAAAACCCCGCGCGCACACCGCTGGATTTGCCGGGCCTCTTCGGTGACAGGCCGGTCTGGCTTGAGATCGGATTTGGTGGCGGCGAACATCTGGTGCATCAGGCCGCGGCGAACCCCGATGTCGGGATCATCGGCTGCGAACCCTATATCAACGGGGTTGCCATGTTGCTGGGCAAGATCCGGCGCGCCGGGGTTTCGAACCTGGCGGTACATCCCGGTGACGCCCGCGATCTCTTCGATGTGCTGCCTGAGGCCTCGGTTGCGCGGGCGTTTCTGCTCTATCCCGACCCCTGGCCCAAGGCACGCCACCACCGACGCCGCTTTGTGACCGAAGAACATCTGGTGCCGCTGGCGCGGGTGCTGAAGCCCGGGGCGATTTTCAGGGTGGCGACGGACATCGAGGATTACGTGCGCCAGACCCTGGAGGAAGTGCCGAAATTCGGCTTTGAATGGCTGGCAGAGGGTCCGGAAGACTGGCGCGCGCCCTGGGAGGACTGGCTGTCCACGCGGTACGAGCAGAAGGCCCTGCGCGAGGGGCGCAGGCCGCACTACCTGACCTTCCGCCGGACATGATTGCGCGGGCCTGCGGCCCGCAAGCGATTTCATTGATTTGGCGCTGCCAAATCGGTGCGAGACGCTGTCTCGCGCTCTGGTATATTTTTGGAACAATGAAGGGGGCAGGCTGGCATGGACGCTGCCGGGAGGCTGGGTTAAAACCGCCCGGAAACAGGTAAGGACCTTCAGATGTCAGCCCATGGTGACCCAATTCCGATGACTTCGCAGGCCTGCGGGCCGCTGACCGGCACGGCGGAGGTGCCCGGCGACAAGTCGATTTCGCACCGATCCCTGATCCTGGGGGCGATGGCGGTGGGCGAGACCACGATCACCGGTCTGCTGGAAGGGCAGGATGTGCTGGACACGGCACGCGCCATGCGGGCCTTCGGGGCCGAGGTGACGCAGCTGGGCGGCGGCAAATGGTCGGTGCATGGTGTTGGTGTGGGCGGTTTTGCCGAGCCGGGGAATGTCATCGACTGCGGCAATTCCGGCACCGGGGTGCGGCTGATCATGGGGGCGATGGCGACCTCGCCCATCGTGGCGACGTTCACCGGGGATGCCAGTCTGAACGGCCGCCCGATGGCGCGGGTGACCGACCCGCTGGCATTGTTCGGCTGTCAGGCGGTGGGGCGCGCGGGCGGGCGGCTGCCGATGACGCTGGTCGGCGCGGTGGAACCGGTGCCGGTGCGCTACGAGGTGCCGGTGCCGTCGGCGCAGGTGAAATCGGCAGTGCTGCTGGCAGGGTTGAACGCGCCGGGGCAGACCGTGGTGATCGAGGCGGAGGCGACCCGCGATCATACCGAACGGATGCTGGCGGGTTTTGGCGCCGAGGTCACGGTGGAGGAGACGGCGCAGGGCCGGGTGATCACCCTGACCGGCCAGCCGGAGCTGAAGCCGCAGCACATCGAGGTGCCGCGCGATCCGTCTTCGGCGGCCTTCCCGGTCTGTGCGGCGCTGATCGTGCCGGGGTCGGATGTGCTGGTGCCGGGGATCGGGCTGAACCCGACGCGGGCGGGGCTGTTTGCCACGCTGCGCGAGATGGGGGCCGATCTGACCTATGAAAACGAACGCGAAGAGGGGGGCGAGCCGGTGGCCGACCTGCGGGCACGATTCTCGCCCGACCTGAAAGGCATCACGGTACCGCCCGAACGTGCGGCCAGCATGATCGACGAATATCCCGTGCTGTCGGTGGTTGCGGCCTTTGCCGAAGGCCGCACGGAAATGCGCGGGGTCAAGGAATTGCGGGTCAAGGAAAGCGACCGGATCGACGCCATGGCCAAGGGTCTGCGCGCCAATGGCATCGAGGTGGAGGAAGGGCCCGACTGGTGGATTGTCACGGGCCGGGGGCATGGCAAGGTGCCGGGCGGGGCAGTCTGCGCCAGCCAGCTCGATCACCGCATCGCCATGTCGTTCCTGATCCTCGGCATGGCAACGCAATCCCCGGTGCAGGTGGATGACGCAGGGCCGATCGCCACCTCCTTCCCGATCTTCGAGCCGCTGATGCAGGGTCTGGGCGCGCAGATCAGCCGGAGCAACGGATGAGACTGAGCGGTTTCACGGTGGCCATCGACGGGCCCGCAGCCTCGGGCAAGGGGACGATATCCAAGGCCGTGGCGCGGCATTTCGGTTTTGCCCATCTCGATACGGGGCTGTTGTACCGGGCGGTGGGGGCAAAGGTGCTGGACGGACAGGCCGCCCAGGCCGCGGCAGAGGCGCTTGTGCCCGGTGATCTGGAAGACGACCGCCTGCGGTCGCCCGAGGTTGCGCAGGCGGCAAGCCGGGTCGCCGCGGTGCCGGAAGTGCGCGCCGCCCTGGTCGACTTCCAGCGCAGTTTTGCCACCCGCGCAGGTGGCGCGGTGCTGGACGGGCGCGACATCGGGACAGTGATCTGCCCGGATGCGCAGGTGAAGCTCTTTGTCACCGCCCATGCGGATGTCCGTGCCCGCAGACGCTTTGCCGAGCTGCAGGGCAAGGGGATCGAGACCACCTTCGAAGAGGTCCTGGCCGATGTTCAGGCCCGCGATGCGCGCGACATGGGCCGCGCGGATGCGCCGCTGAAACCGGCCAAGGATGCTGTGCAGATCGACACATCGGAGATGGAGATCGCGGTGGCGGTCGAAGCTGCCGTTTCCCTGATCAAGGCAAAGATGGCGGGCTCTGCCTGAACAGGCCTTTTGGCGCGGCTCACTCAGAGGTGACGTGTATTTCACGCTGTTCCGGCGCAGGATGGGGCAGAGGAGATTGCCATGTTCCGCATCATTGCCCGAAGCCTTGTTGTTCTGACCCTGCTCACCTCCGGTGCCGCGCTGGCACAGACCGCGTCGCCTGATCTGCCCGAAGCCCCGCAGGACCAGCAGGGCGAAGCGCCGATGACATTGGCGCGGATGGCCGGGATCATCCGGGCGCTGGACCCGGACATGCGGGTGCAGGGACCTGCGATGGAATTCACCCTTGAGGATATTCCGGTGATCGTGATCACGGATGTGCGGGCCGACCGGATGCGCGCCATGGTGCCCATCGCCAGCGTGGAAGGCCTGACACAGGCGGATCTGCTGCGCCTGATGCAGGCGAATTTCGACGCGGCCCTTGATGCGCGCTATGCGGTTGCGCATGGGCGGCTCTGGGGGGTCTTCATTCATCCGCTGTCGCCGCTTGAAAAGGATCAGTTCCTGTCGGGTCTGGTCCAGACGATCACCGTGGCGCGCACCTATGGCACCGCCTATTCCGGCGGGGCAGCAATATTCGGCGGCGGCGACAGCAGCGAGATCTATCGCGGGCTGCTGGAGGAATTGCGCAAAAAGGGCCAGGAGCTTTGACCCCGGCGGGCGCATTTTCTGCGCAAATATCTCCGGTCGCGATGGTGGTCTTGTTGCGCGGGCAGGCTAGGTCGTGTTGACATTCATTGTCGCCCACCCGCGCGAGACGGATTTTGCCGCTGGCGCCCTGATGTGAGCGCAGCAATGTGATC
>NZ_JARAMM010000049.1:0-3890 GCF_028807335.1 Sulfitobacter sp. PR48
GCCAAGGCTTGTGGCTGGCGTCGTGGAAGAACGATTTCGTTGTTTCGGGGGGAGCGGGTGCAGGAACGTGCTTTTTCAGCAGCCTCACATGTCATTTTTGACATGTCTTCTTTTGCAAATGGGTGATGTCACCCAACAGTTACAGCCCCTCTGCCCGGCACAGAACGGCGGCCCGCTGGCATCACGCCGAGAGCCGATGAGGTATCCTCATGTCAATATCCGCTGAATTTCCAGGCCCCGCCCGATCAAGCTGCCTGCGTGTCCAGCCAGATCGTCACCGGCCCGTCATTCACCAGTGCCACCGACATATCCGCCCCGAATGCGCCGGTCTGCGTCGTGATGCCCAGACCCTGAAGGCAGCCCACGAAATGCTCATATAGCGCGCGGGCCTGATCAGGTTTGGCAGCATAGGAAAATCCGGGCCGCGTCCCCCGCGAGGTATCCGCGGCAAGGGTGAACTGGCTGACCACCAGTGCCGCCCAGCCGGTCTGGACCAGGCTGAGGTTCATCTTGCCCGCCTCGTCCTTGAACAGCCGCAGTTTGGAGATTTTCAGCGCCAGCGCTTCGGCGCTGGTTTCGGTATCCTCGGGCATGGCGCAGACCAGGATCAGCAGACCCGCCTCGATCTCACCGACCGTCGCGCCACCCACGGAAACGGAGGCCTGGCTCACCCGTTGCAACAGCGCGCGCATCAGTCCTGCCAGTCGATGATGTCGGCGGGCGTGGCCCGTTCGGTGCGGAACCGGTTCGCGGGCGCATCCTCATCCGCATAGCCAAAGGAAATCGCGCAGAGCACCAGACGGTCGGCACCGATCCCCAGCAGCTCCTTGACCAAGGGCGCATAGGCCGCGATGGCGGCCTGCGGGATGGTGGCGACACCCAGGGCCGTTGCCGCAAGGGTAAAGGCAGTGACAAAGCCGCCGGTGTCCATTGCCCCATACGCCCCCAGTTCATCCGGGGAATGGATGATCGCCACATGGGGCGCATCGAACAGCGCATAGTTGCGCAGCATCTGTGCCATCCGCGCCTTGCGGTCCGATTTCTCGATCCCCAGCGCGTCATAAAGTTGGAACCCGCAGGTGCGGCGGCGTTCGGCATAGGCGCCGGAATAGCCCTTGGGCCAGTCAAGATCGGGCGCGGGTGGTGTACCTTCGGCTGCCGCCCTGCTCAGCGCGTCGCGAAAGCGGTCGGTCGCCGCACCGCGCGTCACGCTGACCTGCCAGGGCTGGGCATTGCACCAGGACGGCACGTGCCGCGCAGCGGTGACGATCTGTTCGATGGTCTCGTCCGGCACCGGATCGGGGCGGAAGGCGCGGCAGGAATAGCGGGCCCGCAGGATGGCCGTCAAAGTGTCATATTGGGTCATTGCTGTGCTGCCAGATATCCGATGATTGCCGCGGCGATCAGGCCAAGAACAACCGCAATCGCGATCTTGATCGCCGAATAGGGCCGTTCGCCCTGCACCCGGCCGGTGCGGCCGTTCACCACGAAGCGATAGGTCTTGCCCCGGTACTTGTAGGCCGCCAGCCAGACCGGCAGCAGGATGTGCTTGAAGGTCAGGTTGCCAAGCTGGGTCTCGATCCCGTGGATGCGCTGCCTGTCACCGCCGATGTCAAAGCGCACATCGCGTTCGATCACCCGGTCCATATGGTCACGCGCCTGCACGAAACCGTCCTGCAGCGATACCGCATAGGCTTCGGCCCGGAAGCCGGCCAGGTATTCTGGCGCATAGGGCTCCAGCGCGGCCAGATCCCAGGGCTCCAGCGCATCGGTATAGCGCTTGGGAAGCGAGGTGGAGGCCAGCACCAGCACATCGTCGAAGAACCGTTTCACCCGGCCCGAGGCAGGCTGCCAGCGCACCTTGGCGACCTGTTCCTGCACCCTTTTGCCATCGCGCATGACGGTGTGTGTCTCGTAATAGACCGTGCCGCGCTCACCCTTGTAGGAGGATTTCGTATCGGCGTCATAGGTCCAGTAGGGCACATAGATGCCCTGCATCCGGCGGCCCTTGCGGGCGTATTCCTGCAATCCGCCAGGGGCAAACCACAGCCGGCCCAGCCAGGCCGACATGGCGTCGCGGGCCGTTGCCTCGTCCAGCGCAAAGGGCAGCACGCCGCGGGGCTTGATCTGGCGGGTGACGCCGGTGTCCACCACCACGGGGGTGGCGCAGAAGGGGCATTCGGTGGCGTGGTCCGGCCCTTCGAATTCGACCTGTGCTGCACAGTTCGGGCAATTGGTGACGCGGGTTTCCTGCATCTCGCCCGCACCCAGCGCCGCGGCAAATCCGGCTTCGAGGTCCAGTTCGGCAATCGGCCTGACCTTTGCGCCGCCCCCGCCCAGGGGCTGTTCGTTGCCGCAGTGATCGCAGATCAGCTGTCCGGCACCGGGGTCATAGCGCAGGTCGGACCCGCAGCTGTCACAGGGAAAGCGGTGTTCGGCCTCGGGGGCTGATATCGGGTCGTCTTCCATGCGGGCTCCGGTGCAGTCTTTGGCGCAGGTTAGCGCCGATGCGCGGGGGCTTCCAGACGCTGTTCACAAAAACCGGTGCAGGGCGCGGGGGACCATGATGCGCAGGGCGTTGTCGCGCAGGCGCAGGTGCCGCCAGATGTGAAACCCCGCATGACCCGCCGCAATCGCGGCCAGCAGGTAGAACTCGTAAATGTGGATCTGCCCGATGATGTCATTGGCACGTCTCAGGCCCAGCGGCGGCGCGATCGGCAGCACGCCGCCTGCCTTCAGCAGGGTGGCAGAGGTCAGCCCCAGCAGGAACCCCGTGACCGCCACCCCGAAGAGGCCCCAGATCAACACCTTGTGCATCCATTGATGCATCAGCCGCCCCCAGGGCGGCAGCTTTGGCCCCGGACGGCTGGCCAGACCGCGCCGCAGGTAGTCCGCCGTCCACCACAGGCAGAGCGTGACAAAGACCAGCGCCAGCGCCGAATGGGCCTGGAAGGCGGTTGGCCCGAAGGGCAGCACATCGTCCGGGGTGACAAGGAGGAACCAGATCAGCATCGGCACCATCGCCCAATGCATCGCTTTCAATGCGCTGCGCCGGGCCGGCAGGCGGTCTTTCAGGGCGCGACGCATCGCTCAGGCCCGCCAAAGCGCGGTGGCACAGGGGCGCCCGTGCCCTGCGTGGCGACGCAGGCAGGCCGATGCAATCAGCGCCGGATGGATATGAAGACCTCTGAGCATTCTCGTACAGCCACGGCCAGGAGCCGCCGAAAGTTTCGACCGGTGCCTCCCGGTTGCTCAGGCTCGGCGGGGCCGGCCCTTTCCCCGCCTGTCGTCACCGGTGAAAACCGGCGCGCCCGATGGAAAAACCTGCAACCTGCAGGATCACCGCAGGAAGGGCAGCATGCGGCGCAGCGTGCCGTCGCGAACCACGTAGTGGTGATAAAGCGCCATGAGTGTATGGCCGCCGATCAGGATCACCAGGAGGTTCACGGCGATTTCATGGGCTTTCGCTGCGGGCTTTACATGGCCGTACCAGGCGGCAGCGCCGAGGGCGGGCACCAGGATCATGAAGAGATAGAGCGCCCGATGCCCCCAGAGCGCGGCCCGGTCCTGCCAGCCCGGGTTCCCCGCGACCGGGTCGGGCACCCCGGAGGCCATCCGCACCACGAGCCGGATCAGCACCAGCAGGAAGACCGCGCCGCCGGTCCATACGTGCAGCGTGTTGCCCTCGATCCCGGTGGTGCCCGCCGCGATCCGCTGATCTAGGTCGTGTTGACATTCATTGTCGCCCACCCGCGCGAGACGGATTTTGCCGCTGGCGCCCTGATGTGAGCGCAGCAATGTGGTCATTGGAAGCGAACATCCGGGATGGCAGAGGCAAAATCCGCCGCGCCCCGCAGGGGTTTCGCCAAAATTGCCCATTTCTGCGTTAA
>NZ_JARAMM010000004.1:0-322657 GCF_028807335.1 Sulfitobacter sp. PR48
CGGGCGCGGCCCTTCGTTCGAAAACGTAACGCAGAGCGCAGAAGAACGATTTACCTCCGGCGGCAGCCGTTTCCGGGTTTGTCAGCAGCCTCGGGCCGATACATCGTACCGGCCCCTTTCCAGTCAAGATGTCGCGTCTCTCAGAGAACGGTGACCTTGGTGCCCAGGGGCACACGTTCGTAGAGATCCTTGACGTGTTCGTTCAGCATCCGGATGCAGCCGTTGGACACGGACCGGCCGATGGAGTTCGGCTGGGTTGTGCCGTGGATGCGGAAATAGGTGTCCTTGCCGTTCTGGAACAGGTAGAGCGCGCGTGCCCCCAGCGGGTTGCTGGGGCCACCGGGCTGCGCATCGGTGTTGCCCTTGAAGCGGCCATAGGCCTGGGGGTCGCGTTCGATCATCTCGTCGGTGGGGCGCCATGTGGGCCATTCTTTCTTGACGGCGATGGTCGCGGTTCCGGTGAATTCCAGACCGGCCTTCCCGACGCCGACGCCATAGCGGATCGCACGGCCGGGGGATGTGACGAGATACAGGTAGTGGCTGCGCGGCAGGATCAGCAGTTGACCGGGTTGGTACTGGCGCTTGATCGACACTTCCTGAGGGGTCGGGTCATATGCTCCGGCCTGGGCGCTCAGGGCGTGTGGCAGGGCGGCGGCAGCCAAGGAACTGGCGATAAATGTACGGCGGCGCATGTAATGCTCCATGTAAATGGGGTTGGCAGATGATCCATTTTCCAGAGCGTTTGTCTCGATGACAAGTGGAGGCCCTTAAAATATCTGCCGGTTGTTGCACAAAGGCCGGAATAGCTGACGGGCCATCCCGACCCTTGGCGGAAACGCGGAGGCTGGCGCAGAGTTCCCGTGAACCGGAACGACCCCCGCGCCGGACCGGAAGGTCAGCAGCAGGTGATTCACGCCCCCTTGGTGCGATCTGACGGACGTTTTACCCTTCGGCATGTTCTGGCCTTAAAGTCTTGAATAATAGAGCATTTAGGGCATGAAATGGGAAGTGTGACATGTTGCTGACGCGAGTGCGGCACATTCCTGACCAGGTTGGCGCAAAGTCGTCGCCAATCTTAAAATTGTCTTAATCTGGTCGCAAAAACGCCCCCGATCCCTCACCACCTTTTGCTGATGCCACGGAAAGACCGATCTGGCGCCGCAGGTAACCGACGAACCTTGAGGAAAACGCATGCGTATTTTGGCCGTTGATGATGATCCGGTGATTCTCGACCTGCTCGAACGGGCATTGGCCGACAGCCGGGGATATGAGCTGACCACCTGCACGTCGGGCGAGGATGCTCTGAAGTTGCTGAAAGGACCGATTGCCCCTTTCGAGTGTTTCCTGCTGGATGTCATGTTGCCGGGGATCGGCGGGATCGAGCTTTGCGATGCGATCCGCCAGACAGCGGCCTATCGCACCGCGCCGATCATCATGATCACCGCCAGCCGCGAGCCTGACCTGATGGAACGTGCCTTCTATGCCGGGGCCACCGATTTCATGTCCAAGCCGCTGGATGGCGTGGAGTTGAGCGCGCGGATCGTTTCGGCGAGCATGCTGAACGACAGCCTGCACCGCGAACGCGAGGCGCGGCATACGCTGGCCGATCTGACGGCCAAGATGAAGCTGCGCTTCGATGAGGCGGTCAGGCTGAGCAACCCGGAGGTGACGGATCTGCTGGCGCTGGAAAACACGCTGCTGCGGATGCCGGAAGGCTGCTATGCGATGACATTGTTTTCCATTGATGTGATGGGCCTGCGGGGGATTCACCGTGCGGTCAGCCCGATGGCGTTCCGTTACCACCTTGAGGCCGTCGCGGGGGCGGCTGTTGATGCGTTCAAGCACCGTACAGCGCGGCTGGCCTATACCGGGTCGGGGCGTTTCATGGGTGTCGTGATGGGGCGTGAACGGTTCGACCGTGACGCCGTGTTGACAGGGATCAACGCAAGCCTGTCATCGGATTGGGATGCCACGGCAAGCGGCACGCCGATGCCGCCGGCGATCCGGCTGACGACACTGTCGGATCAGCGGTTGTGGTCGGGTGTGTCGGCCAGCGACATGCTGCGCACGAAAAAGGCAAATGTCGATCTGCTGCGCGGCGTTCAGGAAGAGCAGGAAGACAACCTGTTCAGCAAGCTGGAAGCCAGGGTGCCACGCGCCTCGTAAGGGGGGGCGGAAGGGCCGTTGATCGGCCCGTTCCTTCTGTGTGTGATGGACCCTCGCGTTCAGTAAAGCGAAGTAAACATTAGCCACTGAGTGCGAACGGGCTTGTAAACAAGCCCTGCCTCGCACCCGTTGAATTTGCTACGCAAAGGTCAACGTACAAACTTCTTGTGCTTCAGCCGCTTGGGTTCCAGCGCATCCGCGCCGAGGCGGCGTTTCTTGTCTTCCTCGTAGTCTTCGAAGTTGCCTTCGAACCATTCCACATGGGCCTCGCCCTCGAAGGCGAGGATGTGGGTGCAGATCCGGTCGAGGAAGAAGCGGTCGTGGGAGATGACCACGGCGCAGCCCGCGAAATCCACCAGCGCATCTTCGAGCGCGCGCAGGGTTTCGACGTCAAGGTCGTTGGTCGGTTCGTCAAGCAGCAGGACGTTGCCGCCCTCTTTCAGCAGGCGTGCCATGTGGACGCGGTTGCGCTCACCACCCGACAGCAGGCCGACCTTTTTCTGCTGGTCGCCGCCCTTGAAATTGAACGACGAGCAATAGGCGCGGGAATTGACCTCGGCATCGCCCAGCTTGATCAGCTCGGCCCCGCCGGTGATGGCCTGCCAGACGGTATCCTCGGCATTCAGGTCGTCGCGGGACTGGTCCACATAGGACAGATCGACGGTCTCGCCATATTCGATGGAACCCGCGTCGGGCTTTTCCTGACCGGTCAGCATCCTGAACAGCGTCGATTTACCCGCGCCGTTGGGGCCGATGACCCCGACAATCCCGCCCGGCGGCAGGGAGAAATCCAGCCCTTCGACCAGCAGCTTGTCACCCATCGCCTTTTTCAATCCCGCGACCTCGATTACCTTGGAGCCGAGGCGCGGGCCATTGGGGATGACGATCTGCGCGCGCGACAGCTTCTCGCGCTCGGAGGTTTCGGCCATCTCGTTATAGGCGTTGATCCGGGCCTTGGATTTGGCCTGCCGTGCCTTGGCACCCTGGCGCATCCATTCCAGTTCGCGCTCCAGCGTCTTCTGCTTGGACTTGTCCTCGCGCGCTTCCTGCGCCAGGCGCTTGGCCTTCTGTTCCAGCCAGTCGGAGTAGTTTCCTTCGTAGGGGACGCCGCGGCCGCGGTCGAGTTCGAGAATCCAGCCGGTGATGTCATCCAGGAAATAACGGTCGTGGGTGACGATCAGGATCGTGCCCTTGTAGTCGATCAGGTGCTGTTGCAGCCAGGCGATGGTTTCCGCGTCCAGGTGGTTGGTCGGTTCGTCGAGCAGCAGCATGTCAGGCGCTTCGAGCAGCAGCTTGCACAGGGCGACACGCCGCGCCTCACCGCCCGAGAGGGAGGCAACATCGGCGTCATCGGGGGGGCAGCGCAGCGCCTCCATGCTGACGTCGATCTGGCTGTCGAGATCCCACAGGTCCTGCGCGTCGATGTCATCCTGCAGTTTGGCCATCTCATCGGCGGTTTCGTCGGAGTAGTTCATCGCCAATTCGTTGTAACGGTCGAGGATGACCTTTTTCGCGGCGACACCTTCCATCACATTCTCGCGCACGGTCTTGGTCGGGTCGAGCTTCGGTTCCTGCGGCAGATAGCCGACGCGCGCGCCTTCGGCGGACCAGGCCTCGCCGGTGAAATCCTTGTCCATGCCTGCCATGATCTTAAGCAGGGTGGATTTACCCGCGCCGTTCACGCCGACGACACCGATCTTGACGCCGGGCAGGAAGTTCAGGTGGATGTTTTCAAAAAGCTTTTTTCCGCCCGGATAGGCTTTGGAGACGCCGGACATGTGATAGACGAACTGATAGGCGGCCATTGCGGTTTCCTGTCTGGTCAAAGAGGTTTCGCCCCGCAATATCGCGGTGATCGGTCAAGATCAACGCAGTCGTAAAACGAGGGTGGCCGCGCAGGAGATACCTCGGCAGGCGGCGCTGTTTTCTGCGCAGGCGCCCTGCCGGAAACGAATTCTTCAGCATTGCGGCACTAGCTTGCACCTGAAAGGAGCCAAAATGCTCGATTCCCGGGATGACGATGCGCAGGCCGACCAGCCGGGCGATGCGCATGAAAGCGCGATCGACGCGGTCGTGTCGATTGATGAGTGTAATAATATATCTGCCTTCAATCCCGCGGCGGAGCGGTTGTGGGGCTATGACAGCGCCGAGGTGATCGGCAAGAACGTCAAGATGTTGCTGCCCCCTGACATGCGGGCAACCCATGACAGTTTTGTCGACCGCCATCGCAAGTCCGGGCAGGACCGCATTGTCGGCACCAGCCGCGAAGTGCCGATCCATTGCAAGGACAATACCACCGCCTATGCGCGGCTGTCGCTGCGCCGGTCCGTGACGGCAGCGGGTGCACAGGGATATACCGCCTACCTGACCGATATGACCGAACAGCATCGCAAGACGACCGACACCGTCGAGGTGATGCGCGACCTGCTGGACCAGATCGACAGGTTGACCACGGGTATCAACACCATCGCGCAGCAGACCAACCTGTTGTCGGTCAATGCCTCTATCGAAGCGGCAAGGGCGGGTGACATGGGGCGGGGCTTTGGCGTGGTCGCGATGGAGATCAGGGCCCTGTCGAACCAGGCCAAGGAGATCACGCTGGAAATCGAGAACGTGGTGGAATCCGGCAGGCAATCAGTTGGCAAACTGGCGCAGGAGGCGACCCCGACCGGGCAGGGCGGTTGAGGCAGGACCGTCCCGATCGTGATCACGCTGAACGCCCGGCGTGGCCCGATGCCGTGCGATGTTTCAATATCTGCGCGAATTGCCCGATGGCATGAACTGTCCGATCACATGCGTCGATTCTACTGAGGCGAGAAGATTTCTGCAGGCAGTTCGGCTGCACAAGACTGCATCTGCCAAGCGAAATTGATGCTTTCGGCTGAGAATTCGGGTGATTTTAGGCGTTTTTACCGGAAACTGAACTTTTTCAGTCGATGTGAATTCAAAATCTCTGTTACGCTTTTGTTAACCTGCGAGGGTCGGTCGATGTCCGCCCTACGTGGGGAAACGAAGTGGTGTCCATGCAGGGACGGGTTTTCCCGCCGCTGCAGAGGCACAGGGACAACAGGGAACATCTCATGTCAAAAACCGCAATCGTTGTGGGTCTGGACGGGTCGGAGGCCGGCGAACGCGCGCTGGCTTTCGCCAAAAGCAGAGCCGAAATGATCGGGGATTGCTCAATCACGCTCTGCTACGTGATTGAATGGTCACCCTTTTCATTCCAGACACCCGAGGAAAACGAGCAGCGCCACAAGCGCCGCGAAGAGGAATTGAAACTGGCGCATGAGCGGGTCATCGACCCCGCTGTCGCCCAGGCCAAGGCCGACGGTTTCGAAGTGACCGGTGTCGTCAAGCACGGCGATGCGGCGGATATTCTGGAGGATATCGCCAAGGCGCAGAGCGCCAGCCAGATCGTGGTGGGCCGGGTTGGTGCGCGCGGTCTGAAAGAGCGCCTGTTCGGTGGTGTCACGGGGCGGCTGGTCGCTTCGGCGAGCGTCCCGGTCACAATCATTCCCTGAAGCAGAGGTTTTCGACATGTCCAGACTATACGCAGTACTACTGACCCTGATCGCCTCTGTCCTGCCGGGCCTTGCCGCGGCACAGGAGGCGGTTGGCGTCGACCAGCGGATCAACCAGATCTTTGCGGATTACACCGGTTGGTACGTTTCCTTCATCTTTGCGCCCGTACCGGGCACAACCTTTTCCTGGATCGCCCTTTGGCTGGTGGTCGGTGCCGTGGTGTTCACGGTCTATTTCGGGGCCATCCAGTTCAAGGGTTTCGTGCATTCCATCCGACTGGTGAAAGGTGACTATTCCGATCCCAATGATGCGGGCGAGGTCAGCCACTTCCAGGCGCTGGCGACGGCGCTGTCGGGCACCGTGGGCCTTGGCAACATCGCGGGTGTCGCGGTTGCGGTCAGCATCGGGGGGCCGGGTGCGACCTTCTGGATGGTGGTCGCGGGTCTCTTTGGCATGGCGACCAAGTTCACCGAATGTACGCTGGGTGTGAAATACCGCAACGAATACCCGGACGGCAGCGTCTCGGGTGGTCCGATGTATTATATCACCAAGGGGTTCAAGGAGCGCGGTCTGCCGCTGGGCGGCTTCATGGCGGTTCTGTTCTCCATCTTCACCATTCTGGGCGCGCTGGGCGGGGGCAACATGTTCCAGGCCAATCAGGCGCATGCGCAGATCGCGGGTGTGGTGGGTGATTATCCGGGCTGGATCACCGGTGTGGTCCTGGCGGGCGTCACCTTTGCCGTGATTGCAGGCGGTCTGAAGTCCATCGCACGGGTCACCGAAAAGGTCGTGCCCTTCATGGGTATCTTCTATGTGCTGGTGTCGATCCTCATCCTGCTGATCAACTTCGATCAGATCGGCTGGGCCTTTGGCCAGATCTTCATGGGCGCCTTTACCGGTCTGGGTGTTGTCGGCGGCTTTACCGGCGCGCTGATCCAGGGTTTCCGCCGTGCGGCCTTCTCCAACGAGGCGGGCATCGGGTCGGCGGCCATCGCCCACTCTGCGGTGCGGACCAAGGAGCCGGTGACAGAGGGCTATGTGGCCCTGCTGGAGCCGTTCATCGACACGGTGGTGATCTGCACGATGACTGCTTTGGTGATCGTGATCAGCGGCGTGATGAACGTCGACCCGGAAACCGGTCTTTACATCTGGAATGCCGAGGCAGGCCGGATCGCGACCGACGGGGATGTCAGCGGTGTTGCCCTGACCTCGGCCGCCTATGCCAAGGCGTTCTCCTGGTTCCCGGTCCTGCTGATGGTGGCGGTGGTGCTCTTTGCCTTCTCCACCATGATCAGCTGGTCCTACTACGGGCTGAAAGCCTGGACCTACCTGTTCGGTGAAGGGCATACCAAGGAGCTGGTGTTCAAGATCATCTTCTGCCTGTTCATCGTGATCGGTGCGGCGGCAAGCCTTGGTCCGGTGATCGACTTCTCGGATGCGATGCTGTTCTCCATGGCGATCGTGAACATCATTGCGCTGTATTTCCTGATGCCGATCGTGAAACGCGAGCTGAACAGCTATGTCACGCGTCTGCGTGCGGGCGAGTTCGTCAAGCACAAGTAGGCTGATGCATTGACAATGGGGCGCAAAGCCCTTCCTTTCGGCCCCTGAAGAAATTCGGGGGCCGATTTTGTTGCGCCATAGAATGCCATATGCCGCAGCCGGTCAGGTGATCGGCCTGTTGGGCGGGTCGTTCGACCCGGCCCATGCGGGCCATGCCCATATCACCACCGAGGCGCTCAAGCGGTTTGGTCTGGATCGGGTCTGGTGGCTGGTCAGCCCCGGCAACCCGCTGAAGACCCGGGGGCCGGAGCCGCTGGACAAGCGGATGGACCGCGCCCGCGAGGTCATGCGCCACCCCCGCGTCGAGATCACCGATATCGAGAGCCAGCTTGGTACGCGCTATACGGCACAGACGCTGGCCAGGTTGCGCAGGCTTTATCCGAATGTGCGCTTTGTCTGGCTGATGGGTGCGGACAACATGGCGCAGCTGCATCAGTGGCAGGATTGGCGCGGGATCATGGAGACCGTGCCGATTGGCGTTCTGGCCCGCCCCGGACAGCGCATTTCGGCGCGGATGAGCCGGGCGGCGGGGCTTTATGCGCCCTACCGGATTCCGGGGCGTTTCAGTCATCTGCTGGGGCTGGCCGATGCGCCGGCCTGGTGTTTCATCAACGTGCCGATGAACGATGCTTCCTCGACGGCGATCCGGGCGCGGGGCGGCTGGTCAGCGCAGGCGGGTTGAGGCCAGCCCGGCCCCGATGATCAGGGCCAGCCCGGCCCAGGTGAAGGTATCGGGCAGGTCACCGAAGATGATCCAGCCCAGAAGGACAGCCGCGATCAGCTGGAAATAGACCAGCGGCGCCAGCCGCGTGGCAGGGGCAATGCGGTAGGCAAAGAGCAGCAGCAGGTTGCCCAGCATGGAGAACAGGGCCGAGGCCAGGGTCAGCCCGGCGATGGGCAGGGTCATCGTCGGCAGGTTGAGCAGCCCGAGCGGCATCAGCAGAAGGCCTGCGATTACAAGCTGGGTAAAGGTCAGCGCCATCGGACTGCCCAGCCCGGACAACCAGCGCGACATGGTCAGGAAAGTGCCGTAGCAGGTGCCGGCGGCCACCGCCCAGAGCACGCCCAGCTCTCCGTCCGGACCGGGGCGGACAACCAGCAGCACGCCGACAAACCCCAGCACGGTCAGGGCGCTGCGCAGCGGTGTGACGGCTTCACGCAGGAAAATCACCGCCAGAACATAGCTGACCAGCGGCCCGACAAAGAAGGCGGCAAAGACGGTGGCGATGTCGACCGTCTGCAACGCCATCTGGATGCAGGAGATGCCCATGGCCAGAACCGCCGCACGTGCCCAGATGCGCCAGTTGCGCAGCAGCGCATCGCTGCCGCGTGGCAGAAAGGGCAGCAGGATCATGGTGCCCAGGGCGAACCGGGACCATGCGACGAACAGCGGAGAAACGCCCAGACCGCTGGTGAGCAGCTTACCGGCGCTGTCCCCGCCGGGGATCAGGGACATGGCAACAAACATGATCAGAACGGCACTTTGCATCAGGCCTGCTAGCACGCATTCACGGTCTGTAAAATGTGAAATGAGACTGCTTGTGGAAGACCGCGAGGTGCGGTTTAACCGGGCGCATGGGCAAGCTTGTTTCACGTCGGTTTTTTCTGGGTTCGGTTGCGGCCTTCGGCACCATGCCCAGGGGCGTCCTGGCCGAGCCGCCGACATCGTCCCTGCGTCCCGTTCTGCGGGGGGAGGATTTCCACAAACGCGCGGTGGCCGATGTGGAAGCCATCATCCGCGAGGCGCATTTGACCGGCGATGTGGCCTTTGCCGTGGCGCGGGCCGATACCGGGGCCTGGCTGGAATGTCGCAATGAACAGGCAGGGACCCCGCCTGCCAGCGTCGCCAAGGCGATCACGGCGCTTTACGCGCTGGCGGCTTTGGGGCCTGATCACCGGTTTCAGACCCGTCTTTGCGCCACCGGTGGGATCAAGGATGGCGAAGTGCAGGGCGACCTGTGGCTGGTGGGCGGCGGCGATCCGACGCTGGATACCAACGGGCTGGCCGATATGGCCGCTGACCTGAAAGCCGCGGGGGTGCGGGCGGTCAAGGGCGGCTTCAAGATCTATGAGGCCGCGCTGCCGGTGATGCGCCAGATTGATCCCGAGCAGCCCGATCATGTGGGCTATAACCCGGCGGTGTCGGGGATCGCGTTGAATTTCAACCGGGTGCATTTCGAATGGAAACGGGCCAGCGGCAGCTATTCGGTGACCATGGACGCGCGGTCTGACAAGTATCGTCCGGCGGTGGCGATGGCGGCCATGCAGGTGCAGGACCGCAGTGCGCCGGTCTATACCTTTGAAGATCGCGGCGGCACGGATCACTGGACCGTGGCGCGCGGGGCACTGGGCGACGGCGGGTCGCGCTGGTTGCCCGTGCGCAGGCCGGGGCTTTATGCGGGGGATGTGTTTTCCACCATGGCGCGGTCGCAGGGCATCAAGCTGGACCGGCCGGAGGTTGTTGACACCTTGCCCGAGCAGGTCGAAACGCTGGTGACCCGGCGCAGCGGGCCGTTGCGCGGCATCCTGCGCGAGATGTTGAAATATTCCACCAACCTGACGGCGGAAATGGTGGGCATGGCCGCGACGCTGGCCCGCGGGGAACCGGCGGCAAACCTGCGCGCCTCTGCCGCCGCGATGAACCGCTGGGCGGTGGCGGAACTGGGCATGACGGCACCCAAGCTGGTGGATCATTCCGGCTTGGGAGATGACAGCACCGTCACGGCGCTGGATATGACGAGGGCCCTGGTCAAGGTGCGGGACAGCGGGCTGCGCCCGATCCTGAAACCTTTTGGCATGCGCGATGCCAAGGGACGCCCGATGAAGGATCATCCGATTGCGGTGGATGCCAAGACCGGAACGCTGAATTTCGTATCCGGGCTGGCGGGATATCTGACGGCGACGGATGGCACCGTGATGGCCTTTGCCATTTTTGCATCCAACCCCGGGGAGCGCGCCAAGATCAGTCGCGAGGAGCGCGAAAGACCTCCCGGTGCGCAGGGCTGGAACAGCCGTGCAAAGCGCGTGCAACAGGCGCTGATCGAACGCTGGGGTGCGCTCTACGGCAGCTGACCCATGGGGCAGAAGGAGATTTCCATGGCAAGCTGGGCCGAACTGGACGAAGAGCTGCGCCTGTGGCGCGCGGCTGGCGAAATACCCACCTTCTGGTGGCGGGATGACGATACCGAAGCGCCGACCGCCGATCTGGAGCGGCTGATTGCGCTGGCAGAGCGGTTTTCGGCCCCCTTGCATCTGGCTGTGGTGCCCCATGCGATTGATCCCGGCCTCGCCCCGCGCCTCGGGGCGTCACCGCTGGTTTATGCGTTGCAGCACGGGTTTTCGCACAAGAACCATGAGCCCAAGGGCGCGCGCGCCTCAGAAGTCGGGGTGAATCGTGACATCGCCTTGCAGGAGGCGGATCTGACGCTTGGCTGGCAGCGTATGGTGGCGGCGGGATTGCCGAACCTTCTGCCCGTCTTTGTCCCGCCCTGGAACCGGATTGCGGAGAAGACGCTGATGGTCCTGCCGCGTCTGGGCTATCACGCCGTGTCGATCTTTGACCGGCGGCCGGAGACCCCGGTGGGGCTGCCGCATTTCAATGGCCATATCGACCCGATCCGCTGGAAAGAGGGCGCGCGTTTTGCCGGTACGGAAAAGACGCTGGAGCAGGCGGTGCGGCACCTGCGGCAACGCCGTCTGGGCGAGGCCGAAAAGGATGAGCCGACAGGCTTTGTCACCCATCATCTGCAGACAGATGAACCAACCTGGGATTTCAGCGCCGCCTTGCTGGAGCGGCTGACATTCCGGGATGCGACCCGCTGGATCGCGCTGCCTCAGGTCCTGAAAGGAGCCCATCTTGGTTGAGATTGCCTATGCCGTGCCGTCGGAGCGCGAGGAAGTCGCGCAGTTCATGAACGCGGTCTTTGTGAAGGCCAAATGGGACATTGACGGCTGGCGCCGGCTGGTGGCCGGGCGTTGGTGCGGACCGGAGGGGCGCTATGCCATCACGGTGCGCGATAACGGGCGGCTGATGGGGGTTCTGGGGTTGGTCTATGCCGAGCGGATCACGGCGGAAGGGGTGCGGACCACGGCGGACATGACGTCATGGTATGTGCTGAAAGACCTGCGGGGGCAGGGGGTTGGCGGCAAGATGATGGCGCTTGCCACCTCGGATCCTGAGGTCACGGTCACCAATTTTTCCAGCGCCAAGGCGGCGGTCAGCGTGTTGGAGCGCGCCGGGCTGGAGGTGCTGGACAGCGAGCGGCTGGTCTGGCTGCCGTCAGAACTGCCGAAGTTCAGGGTGCATGAGGATCCGCTGGCGCTGGGCGACAGGCTGACGGCGAAGGACCGGCGGATCATCGGCGACCATCAGGGTCTGCGCCTGCGGCATCTGGCGGTGGAAACGCCGGACGGGTTGTGTGTGATGGTGGTCTATCCGCAGAAGAAGCACGATGAATATGTCACGCATGAGATCATGTATCTGGCTGATCAGCCGCTGTTTGCGCGGCATGCCAGGCAGATCGCGGCGTCTGTCCTGCCCGCACGGGAGGCGATCCTGTCACTGGACCGCAGGTTCGCGGCAGAGGGGATCGAACCGGACGATGTCCGCGCCTTTGCCACGCCGAGGTTCTGTCAGAAGGGGCTGCTGCACCCCTCCGAGATCGACATGCTTTATTCCGAATGCGTGTTGCTGAACATCAAGATCCACTAAAGCGCCCCGCCTTAAACTTGAATCGCCGATACCCTGCCGCGCTTCGCGCTCTCGGGACATCGGCGATACTGAATGTATCAGGTTCAAGGCCGGGCGTTCTAAGCGCCGTCAGCTGAGGTGACGCGCGCGCGCGCCGCGTTCGATGGCGGCGGCATGCAGGCGGTCGATGTTCAGCTCGTAACGGATTTCTTCGAGCAGACGCAGTTCGGCTTCTTCGAGCTTGCCATCGGCGGCGGCGACGTCGCAGGCCAGCGCATAGGCGGTCTCGTACAGGCGTTCCGGCAGCGCCTCGCGGATCAGGCCGAAGAGCGCGTCGAGCCCGTCTTCCTGTTCGAAGAGGTCGAACACGGTCTTGCTGATGGTGCTGAGCCGGTCGTTGTCATAGCCCGCAAAGATCGGCAGCATGTTGACCGAAGACTGGATCTTCATCAGTTCGGTGGTTCTGATGTGCTCGTCAGACGCGGAAACGGCGACCATCATCGCGACAAGACTGTCCTGCGCGCTGAGCGACAGGGAGGGATCGTCAGGCATTGAACTTCCTTTGATGCTGTGTTGGGTACAGATTATTGACCCGGTCCGCCCGGCGCAATAGGAAGCGGCCTGACCTGCGCGCATTGGGCGCTTGGGTGCCAATGATGGAAAATGTGATGTCTGATATGCGTGACGCCGCGATGAGCAGCAAGGCCTGGCCCTTTGAAGAAGCGCGTCGGGTGCTCAAACGGTATCAGAACAAGCCGCCGGAAAAGGGTTTTGTGCTGTTCGAGACGGGCTATGGCCCCTCTGGCCTGCCGCATATCGGGACCTTTGGCGAGGTGCTGCGGACCACAATGATCAAGCGCGCCTTTGAGGAGATTTCGGACATTCCGACCAAGCTGATCTGTTTTTCCGACGATCTGGACGGGATGCGCAAGGTGCCGGGCAATGTGCCGCAGCAGGAGATGCTGGCCGAGCATATGCACAAGCCGCTGACATCGGTGCCGGATCCTTTCGGCACGTATGAGAGTTTTGGCCATCATAACAACGCCATGCTGCGGCGGTTCCTGGATACTTTCGGGTTCGAATACGAGTTCTATTCGGCGCGGGAGTTCTATCAATCGGGCCAGTTCGACGCGATTCTGCTGCGCGCGGCGGAACGGTACGACGAGATCATGGCGGTGATGCTGAAATCGCTGCGCGAGGAGCGGCGTCAGACCTATTCGATCTTCCTGCCGATCCACCCGGAGACGGGGCGGGTGTTGTATGTGCCGATCCGCGAGGTGAATGCCAAGGATGGCACGATCACCTTTGATACCGAAGAGGGCGAGGAAATGACCCTGCCGGTTACCGGCGGGAACGTGAAATTGCAGTGGAAACCCGATTTCGGCGCGCGCTGGGCGGCGCTGGACGTGGATTTCGAGATGTACGGCAAGGAACATGCCACCAATACCGCGATCTATGACCGGATTTGCGAGATCCTGGGCGGCAGGAAGCCGGAGCATTTCAGCTATGAGCTGTTTCTGGACGAGAATGGCCAGAAGATTTCCAAATCCTCCGGCAATGGTATCTCGATTGACCAGTGGCTGACCTATGCGAGCACGGAATCGCTCGCGTATTTCATGTTTCTCAAGCCCAAGACCGCCAAGCGGATGCATTTCGATGTGATCCCGAAGGCCGTGGATGAATATCACCAGCAGTTGCGCGCCTATGAGACGCAGGACGCCGCGGGACGGGCGAACAACCCGGTCTGGCACATCCACGGGGGCGATGTGCCCAAGTCGGATATGGTTGTGCCGTTCTCCATGCTGTTGAACCTCGCGTCCGTGTCCTCGGCCGAGGACAAGGGGCAGTTGTGGGGCTTTATCCAGCGGTATGCGCCCGATGCCTCGCCGGAGAAGAACCCCGGCATGGATGCGGCGGCAGGCCAGGCGGTGCGGTATTTCAATGACTTCGTAAAGCCGCACAAGGTGTTCCGCACCCCGACCGATCTGGAGCGCGAGGCCCTGGAAGAGCTGCGCGACAACTTGCGGTCCTGGGACGGCGGGCTGGATGCGGAGGCGTTGCAAAGCATGGTCTTTGCCGTCGGAAAAGAGCGGTTCGAGCCGCTGCGCGACTGGTTTACGGCGCTTTACGAGGTCTTGCTGGGGGCGTCGCAGGGGCCGCGTTTCGGCGGGTTCATCGCGCTTTACGGTGTGACGGAAACGGCCGATCTGATCGACGCGGCGCTGGCGGGCAAGCTGACAGCGGGCTGAAACTCTTGCCCTGTTGGCGTCGTGACTTACCATATGAGCGCCCGACCTTAGACTTGAGACACGAATTCCCTGCCGCGCCTGCGGCGCTCTCGGGACATTCGAGTCACAGGATGATGAAGGTTAAAGGCCGGGCGCTCTAGTCACACAGCCAACAGGAGAGAGGTCATGCGGACAGGGTTTTTGAGGATGCTCGGGGCGTTGATGCTGGCGGTGATGTCCGTCACCGGGGCCGCCGCGCAATCCACCGAGATCGAAGGCACGATCAACAGTCAGTTCGAAGCTTTCAAGGCGGATGATTTCGCGACGGCATTTACCTATGCCACGCCGAGCTTGCAGCAATTGTTCCAGTCACCGCAGAATTTTCAGCGCATGGTGACGCAGGGCTATCCGATGGTCTGGCGCCCTGCCGAAGTGCGCTATCTGGAGCTGCGCGAGCGGGGCGGGTCGATGTGGCAGAAGGTGCAGATCACCGATGCCAAGGGGTTCACCCATAACCTGGATTACAAGATGGAAGAGACGGATATGGGCTGGCGCATCGGTGCCGTGCAGATCCTGGATGCGCCGGGGGCGACGGCCTGACAGCGGGCGTTGCGCCAAGACCGTGCGCCGGTCTCAGCGCTGCTTAAGACTTCATTGATATTTCCCTGTCCACGGGTCGGCAATCGCCGGGTCTGAGGTCAACCAGACGGGGTGCTGGCGGTTTGGGTGCCGTGGCGCTGCCGGAGAAAGGGATATTTGATGAACAAGGCGATTACCGATGGCGTAGTGCTGATGCCGACCCCGTTTGCGCAAGGTCTGGATGTCTGGTCAAGCGGCGATGGGACGCCGGGTTCGGACACCTATGAAGGCTCGGCCAATGGGGCTTTTGTTCCTGCGGATCAGGATTTCGGGGGGGCGCTGGAGCTGCTGAAGACGCAGAACACGCAGAAGCTGCGTTACATGGGCGAGACCCCGCTGCTGCCGGGGTGCTATCTGCAGATCAGGGCAAGGGTGAAGGCGATCAGTGGCAATCTGCCGTCGGTGCGCATCGCCGGATATGCGGCCCGCGCGAACGGGACGCTTGTGAACAATGTTGCGGGGTTTGCGCCCTATGTCACGCTGACGAGCTATGGCGAGGTTGTCGAGGTGTCGGCCATCGTGGGGGCGGGCGATCGCGGCGGGGTCGATCTGGTCTGGGGGACAGAGCCGGTTTACGGCCATTTCGGGATTGACCTGGTGGGCGCGAACGGCGGGATCATCCGGGTCGATGACATCGAGATCGAGGATGTGACATCGGTTTTCCTGCGCGACATGCTGAGCCAGGTGGATGTGGTGGATTTCGGCGCGATCGGTGACGGCACAACCGATGACAGCGCCGCATTCGATGCGGCCAATGCGGCGGCCAATGGGCGCACGGTCTTTGTGCCGGCCGGGACCTACCGGCTGAATTCCAGCGTGACGATTGACAGCAATGTGAAATTCGAGGGCAAGCTGAGCATGCCGACCAGTGCCGTTCTGGTGCTGCGCCGCAATTTCGACCTGCCGAATTACATCGAAGCCTTCGAGGACGAGGAACTGGCCTTTCGCAAGGCCTTCCAGGCGTTGCTGAACAATGCGGATCACGAGACGCTGGATCTGGGCGGGCGCAAGGTGACCATCAACGGGCCGATTGACATGCAGGCGGCGGTGCCGGGGCAGAATTCCTATGCGACGCGCCGGGTGATCCGGAATGGCCAGCTGGAGGCGGCAAGCGGCAGTGCCTGGGACACGGAAGTTGTGACCTCGCAGGCCACCTACAGCACGAGCAACAACAAACGGCTGACCAATGTCACCAACATTGCCAATATCCCTGTCGGTGCCCTGGTGGAGGGAAACGGGGTGGGCCGCGAGATTTATGTGCGGTCCAAGAACGTGGCGACCGGGCAGATCGAGCTGAACGCGCCGCTTTACGATGCCTCCGGCACGCAGAACTTCACCTTTCGCAAGTTCCAGTACATGCTGGATTTCAGCGGTTTCAGCCTGCTGAGCAAGTTCGTGCTGGCCGACATCGAGTTCCAGTGCAACAACCGGTCCTCTGCGATCATGCTGGCCCTGTCGGGCACGGCGTTTCACTTGCGCGATTGCTTCATCACGCGCCCGGCAGACCGGGGGATCACCTCTATCGGCGGAGGTTGTCAGGGCATGCTGATCGACCGCTGCCAGTTCCTGTCGGCGGAAGATGCGATTCCGGTGTCGCAGCGCACGACCATCGGGTTCAACGCCAATGCCAATGATGTGAAGCTGCGCGACAATCGCGCCACGCGTCTGCGCCATTTCGGCCTGCTGGGCGGGGCCAACAGCATCATCACGGGAAACCATTTTTTCCAAGGTGACGAGGTGAACAACGGGGTCCGGTCGGCGGGCATCATCCTTGCCAATACCCATGTGAGTTCGATTTTCTCGGGCAATTATGTGGACAATTGCTTTCTCGAATGGACCAACGAGCAGGACCCGGCGCCGGACTTCAACTCTGAATATTCGTTCAGTGCGCTCAGCGTCACCGACAATATCTTTCTGTCGGGTGAGGTGGCCCCCTGGTTCAGCTATATCGTGGTCAAGCCGCATGGAGCGGGGCATTTCCTGAGTGGTGTGTCGATCACGGGCAACCGTTTCCGCAGCCTGAACGGCACCATCGACAGGGCAGAGCGGGTCGATACCACCTTTGCGGATCTCGACCTTTCAAGGTGCAAGAACGTGGTGTTTACCGAGAATTCGTTTCACGCGGTGACCCATCAGGTTGAAAGCCCGGCCAAGGTCGAATTTTTTCAGAATACGGCATCTGACATCTGGACCATTGATATGTCCGGATACCTGCCTTTCGGAGGCGAGGCGTTGAAGGTGGAAAGCGTGTTGCCGCAGGGGGCCCTGCGCAATGACAACAATGTGCGCCAGTGGGAAACACCCTATGCCGATGTGGCGATTGGCGGGAACCGCGACCAGATACGGCTGAACTGGTCGACCGCGCTGCGCGGGCGGGTGCAGGTGACGGTCCGCATGGACAGTCGCTGAATGCACCGGCAGGCCCCGTCTGAGAGGGCGGAGGGGGCCTGCCATCAGAATTCGCGCCATAACCCCAGCTTGATTGATGTAGAGGACAGATTGTCAAACGGGGTTTCGGTGCCGATCTGGATTCGGAAATTGCGGTTCTTCGGCTTGATGAGGATCGAAGGCGCGAAGGTGCCATAGGTCTGCTGATCAATCCGGGCCAGGTAGACCTGCAACATGCCCGATGTCACCTGGCTGAAATTATACCCCAGGGTGCCATCCAGTTTCGCCGCGCGCCGGCCGGAGGTAACGTCCCAGTAAAGCGCGCTGTCCACACCCATCCATCCGTAGTTCTGCCCGATCTGAAAGCTTCGTCCCCAGGACAGCCCCAGCTTGACGTGGGGCAACATCAGATCCTGAACCCAGGCGGTGCCTGCCCCGACTTCATAGGCCCATTTGTGCGTCGCGTCTGGCCGGCTCAGCGGGCGGCGCAGGAAAAGCGTGACCGCACCGGACTGCAGGCCGAGATGGCTGTTGGCAAAGCTGAGGTCGGCACCGATGGTCAGGTCGTCACGCCATCCGTATTCGATGTAGGTTCCGCTGCTTTGATCGAGCGATTTGTTCAGGGTGAAGGTGGATGAAACGAAGCTGGTGCCCTTCTCTCTCATCCAGGCCCCTGCCTGTGCAGGGCCGGACAGGCAGAGAAAGATCAGGACAAGAACCAGGACAGGCATCGCATACTCCTGCGATGATCTTGGTTAATTCAAATTAAAAAAGGATTACCGGCCCTGGCCCTGTGCAAAAGGCCGGGCGACGAAAAAGCCCGGAACAAGGTTCCGGGCTGATCCGTAAATGTCTGGGGTTCAGATCGTCGCGCGGCTGCCGCGGGGGCCGAGGATGAGCCAGGCGATGAAGCCAAGCACCGGCAGCACCAGAATGACGACGGTCCAGATGATTTTCGCAAGCGTTGACGCGGTTGATGTCAGCACCTGATAAATTGCGTAGATATCGGCGATCAGGACGATCAGTCCGAAGAGGCCATATTCCATTGGGTGTCTCCTTGAATCACATATTGCGTATTGCTGGATAAACTCCACGTGATCGGAAAAAGTTCCGCAGCTTGCGGCAGCGCATTGTAATCGCTATGGAATGCGGATGATCTCTGACCCCAAACTGGCGCTTGACCGGCGCAATGGCCTGCCGGATGCCCTGCGGGTTCTGGCCGAAGCCTATCCGCGAGCAAATTGGGGAGCGCATCCCAACTTTGGCGAGATGATCCGCTTCTGGATGGAACGGCATGCCATGTTCCGGCAATTGACCGAGTTGTTGCAGAGCGACGCGCAGGCGCTGGCCGATGGCCGCGTCGATTTTGCCACCTATGCGCCGCGGCTGTCGCAATATGGCGGGATGCTGCTGAACCAGCTTCACGGGCACCACCAGATCGAGGATCAGCATTATTTTCCGCAGTTGATCACGCTGGATGGGCGTCTGGAACGCGGCTTTGAGCTGTTGGAGACGGATCATGAGGCGATGGACGGTTTGCTGCACGGGATGGCCGATGGGGCCAATGCCGTGCTGCAAGGCGGCGAGATCGGGCCGTTTCTGGATCGTCTGAACGGGTTCACAACCTTGTTGAACCGCCATCTGACCGACGAGGAAGAGATCGTCGTGCCGGTGGTGCTGGAAACAGGGTTCAGCGGGTAGGCCGGGATTTGCGGAACATCGCTGCGGCCACCTGAGTTGAGCGGTAACCCGACCTCAACCGAAAGGAACAGCCATGCCTGCCCGATCCAAAGCCCAGCAGCGCGCCGCCGGTGCCGCCCTCTCTGCCAAACGTGGCGAGACCAGGGTGTCCGGACTGCAGGGCGCGTCGAAAGAGATGTACGAGACCATGACCGAGGCGGAACTGGAGGATTATGCCAGTACCGACCACGATGGCCTGCCTGAAAAGGTGGATGACGACTGATCAGGATCAATCGGTCCTGCGACTGCGCTGTTATCCGCCTGTGGCCAGCAGGCTGCGGAACCGAAGATCGCCAGGGGCGTTTTCCTGTCAGACACGCACTCAAGAAAGGAACACGTTATGAATGACATGTCTTCGACTGCATCTCTGGTTTCTTCCAGTGATGTGAACGGCACGGCGGTTTTCGGCACGAAGGGTGACGAGATCGGCCATATTGATCATCTGATGATCGACAAGAAATCCGGCAATGTGGCCTATGCGGTCATGGGTTTTGGCGGATTTCTGGGGATGGGTGAAGACCATCACCCGATCCCGTGGAACGCCCTGCGTTATGACCCCTCCCGCGGGGGGTATGTGACCGACATCGACGCCGACACACTGAAAGGCGCGCCCGAGCGCCCCGAGGGCTGGCAAAGCGACCGCGCCTGGGAACGGCGGACGTTCGATCATTACGGCGTGCCGTATTACTGGATGTGATTGCCTGACAGGCGGTTGAATGCGGAAGGCGGGCTGGATGGCCCGCCTTTTTGTTGATTTTTTTTTGCAGAAAACGTGGTCGAGGGCGGTGGGCGTTGTAAAGCTCTGGTCCTGTTCGTGATTTCTGACATAGTTCGTATTATGCCGACGATCTTTCGACAGGGCGGGTTCCGCTTCTTTTTCTATTCAAATGAGGGAGACCCGCGTGAACCAGTGCATGTTCATGCGGTGAGCGCGGATGGTGAAGCCAAGTTTTGGGTCGGCGCGGAAGTCGAACTCGCGAGAAGTGCAGGACTAAATTCAAAAACCCTGCGCAAACTGGTGCAAATCGTGGTAGAACGGCAGGAAGACATTAGTGGAGCATGGTATGACCATTTCGGCTGAAAAGGTGCATTTCGACGACGATCAGATGTGGGTTGCCTTGTCGGATGGTCGCGTGATTGGTGTGCCCTTGGCTTGGTTTCCACGTTTGTTGGGGGCAACGAAAGCAGAGCGTGACGCTGTAAAGATCAGCCCATTCGGACTGCATTGGGAGTCGCTGGACGAAGATATTTCTGTGGAGGGGCTGCTGGCGGGTCGCGGGGATTTGTCGGGCGTTGGAAAGGTGGCTTAGAGCTAAAGTAACAAGCGAACTTCTTTTAGGGTTCTGGCTTGGCTCGCGCATTCGTGCTGGCGTCATCGAAGCCATAGAGAACTTCAAATTCCAGACTGAGCCCGAGCGTCTTCGCTTCAAAGGTTGAAGCCGTGCTCCGCTGCGCACCCGTCACCTCACCGCTTCCCCCCATACCTGCTTTTCCCACCGCGCATGCCGCCGCGGCCGCCGGTGCTGCGGCCTGAGGCTTTTTGCGCGTCGCCGACGGCTTTCTCCACCGCGTATTGCCGCGCCATCGGGTCGTCGGCGATGGCCAGATCGACCGCCTCCAGCCGCTTGACCTCGTCGCGCAGGCGGGCGGCTTCTTCGAACTCCAGGTTCTCGGCCGCCTTGCGCATGTCGGTGCGCAGCCCTTCCAGCACGGTCTGCAGGTTGCCGCCATGGGCCTTGTCCACCTTTGCGGTGACGCGGTTCATGTCCACGTCGCCCTTGTAGAGACCGGCCAGAATATCCTCGACGTTTTTCTTGACCGTCTGCGGGGTGATGCCGTGTTCTTCGTTATAGGCCAGTTGCTTGGCACGGCGACGTTCGGTTTCGCCCATGGCGCGTTCCATGCTGCCGGTGATGCGGTCGGCATACATGATGACGCGCCCCTCGGCGTTGCGCGCGGCGCGGCCGATGGTCTGGATCAGTGAGGTTTCGGAGCGCAGGAAGCCTTCCTTGTCGGCGTCCAGGATCGCCACCAGCCCGCATTCGGGAATGTCCAGCCCCTCGCGCAGCAGGTTGATCCCGATCAGCACGTCAAAGGCCCCCAGCCGCAGGTCGCGCAGGATCTCGATCCGCTCGATCGTGTCGATGTCGGAGTGCATGTAGCGCACGCGGATGCCCTGTTCGTGCATGTATTCGGTCAGATCCTCGGCCATGCGTTTGGTCAGCGTGGTGCAAAGCGTGCGGTAGCCATCGGCGGCCACCTTGCGCACCTCGTCCAGCAGGTCATCCACCTGCATTTCGACGGGGCGGATTTCGATCTGCGGGTCGATCAGGCCGGTGGGGCGGATGATCTGTTCGGTGAACACGCCGCCGGCCTGTTCAATCTCCCAGGCCGCGGGGGTGGCAGAGACAAAGACGGATTGCGGGCGCATCGCATCCCATTCCTCGAACTTCAGCGGGCGGTTGTCCATGCAGGAGGGCAGGCGGAAGCCGTGTTCGGCCAGGGTGAACTTGCGCCGGTAGTCGCCTTTGTACATGCCGCCGATCTGCGGCACGCTCACATGGCTTTCGTCCGCGAAAACAATGGCATGATCCGGGATGAATTCGAACAGGGTCGGGGGCGGCTCGCCCGGGGCGCGGCCGGTGAGGTAGCGCGAATAGTTCTCGATGCCGTTGCAGACGCCGGTGGCTTCCAGCATCTCAAGGTCGAAGTTCGTGCGCTGCTCCAGCCGCTGCGCCTCCAGCAGCTTGCCATCCGCAACCAGCTGGTCGAGCCGCGTGCGCAGCTCTTTCTTGATGCCGATGATGGCCTGGGACATCGTTGGCTTGGGCGTCACATAGTGGCTGTTGGCATAGACGCGGATCTGGTCGAAAGTATCGGTCTTTTCCCCGGTCAGCGGGTCGAATTCCGTAATGCTTTCCAACTCCTCGCCAAAGAAGGACAGCCGCCAGGCCCGGTCGTCCAGGTGGGCGGGGAAAATTTCAAGGCTGTCACCGCGCACCCGGAACGACCCGCGCTGAAAGGCGGCGTCGTTGCGTTTGTATTGCTGGGCGACAAGGTCGGCGATGACCTGACGCTGGTCATAGCTGGAGCCTGTTTTCAGGTCCTGTGTCATCGCGCCATAGGTTTCCACCGACCCGATGCCATAGATGCAGGAGACCGAGGCCACGATGATCACATCGTCGCGTTCCAGCAGCGCCCGGGTGGCTGAATGGCGCATCCGGTCGATCTGTTCGTTGATCTGGGATTCCTTCTCGATATAGGTGTCCGACCGGGCGACATAGGCCTCCGGCTGGTAGTAATCGTAGTAGGATACGAAGTATTCGACGGCGTTGTCCGGGAAGAACCCCTTGAATTCGCCGTAAAGCTGGGCTGCCAGCGTCTTGTTCGGGGCCAGGATGATGGCGGGGCGCTGGGTCTCTTCGATCACTTTCGCCATGGTAAAGGTCTTGCCGGTGCCGGTGGCGCCCAGAAGGACCTGGTCCCTTTCGCCGTCTTTCACCCCCTGCGACAGTTCCGCGATGGCGGTGGGCTGATCGCCTGCGGCCTCGAATTCCGTTTGCAGGCGAAACCGCCTTCCGCCCTCCAGCTTGGGGCGGTTGCGCACGTCGGGCGCGGGGTTGGACAGAATTGGCGCGATTTCAGAGCTGTCAGTCTGGGCGTAGGGCATCTGTGGCGTCCTCGGGTGGGGAGCCCCATAGGTGTCGTTTTTGGCGGCAGGATCAAGGGGGGATGGCGGGCAACTGCCAGCTTATGTCAGCAGTATACCGGACACCCCGTGTCATTTCATCAGGCGCTTCCGATTCGCCCTGACCTTGCGGCTGAGCGGGACCATTGCGGCGGATATCACCTGATCGGGGCTTTTGCCTGCCATGATGGCCTTGCTTGCCGCGGCATTGGCCTTGTTCAGGGCGGGCAGCTTTTCAGAGACCATGCGGGTGTTTTCGCCCGCCTTTTGCGGGATCAGCCCGGCCATGGCCATCAGCCGCAGGGCCATGACGGTTTGCGCCTCCAACGCCAGCAGGACGGCATTGGTTGTCAGCGAAATCAGATTTACAGGGTACATCGAAAGCTCCTTTCGAAAACTGATACCAAGATAATGCTGCGGCGCAGCATTTGTAAGGGGCATTCCGCATTATCCCGACGAAGGCCTTGCCCCAGACCTGCGAATGGCCGATACAGGATCGCAACACAGACCAAGGAGCGTCTCATGCGCGCACGCATCTATCAGCCCGCCCGCACGGCCATGTCATCAGGCACGGCAAAGACACGGATGTGGTTTCTGGAATTTGCACCATCAGAGGCACGCGAAGTTGATCCGCTGATGGGATGGACCTCTTCATCCGACACGCAGGCGCAGGTGAAACTGCGCTTTGACACGCGTGAAGAGGCGGTTGAATACGCCCGCGAGCACGGCATCGACGCCCAGGTGCAAGAGCCGCACAAGCGCAAGCCGAATGTCCGCCCCGGCGGCTACGGGGAAAATTTTGCAACCGGCCGCCGCGGTGCCTGGACCCACTGAAGCCGGGCCTGTGGCCGGCAGCCGGATCATCCATGATCTGCCAGATCGGCCGGACATGACCGGTGATGCGACCGGATTGCGAAAACCAGCATGTTGGCAGGGTCACATCCGATCCACTTTGAAACCCAGTGATCCGGGATCGCAGCACCCATGACCCTACCCAAAGCGGCAATCCGGTATCTGGTCACCCATTCGGGGGGCTTTCACGCGGATGAGCTGTTGTCCTCGGTTGTTCTGACCCGGCTGTATCCGGAGGCTGAACGTGTCCGCAGCCGGGAAGCGCGCTGGATCACCCCGGCCCCCGACAGGATCATCTATGATGTGGGGCGGCAGTTCGACCCCGCGGCGGGCATTTTCGACCATCACCAGGTGCCCGGCCCCCTGCGGGCGGATGGTCAGCCCTATAGTTCCTTTGGCCTGATCTGGGCCAGTTACGGGCGCGATTACCTGCGTGCCCTTGCCGTGCCGGAGAGCGACATTGAGGCGGTTCATGCGGGGTTTGACCGCGATTTTGTGCTGCCCGTCGATCTGATGGACAACGGGGCGCTGGACCCCGGCGTTGCGGGGCCACTTGGCGGGTTGACCCTGCCGGTGCTGCTGGAAACGCTGAAACCGGTCTTCGACAACCGCAGTCCGCAGGCGGATGACGATGCCTTTACCGCCGCCTTGCCCATCGCCCGCGCCTTTGTCGAGGCGGCGATTGCCGGAAAGGCGGCCAAGCTGCGCGCGGCCACGATTGTCCATGATGCCATTGCCCTCGCGGGCGCGGCGCGGGTGCTGGAACTGCCGATGGGCATGCCGTTTCGTGCCGCGATCCTGGAGGCGGGGGCGGATCACCTGTGGTTTGTGGTGCATCCGCGCGACACCGACTGGGCGATCACGGGGATCCGGAAGAGCGACGACAGTTTCGCGCTGCGTGCGGATCTGCCTGCGGCCTGGGCGGGGCTGAGCGATCAGGACCTGCAACAGGCCAGCGGCGTGCCCGGTGCCCGGTTCTGCCACGCGGGACGGTTCATTGCGGTCGCGTCCGACCGGGACAGCGCGCTGCGCATGGCCGCCCTTGCGATCGAGGCGGCGGACCAACTGGCGGCCGAGGCGATCTAGGCCGGTGGAGGCCGTCGCGGAATAGATCACGCAGAGTGGGCCAGAAGGCTTGCCAAGCCGGCCCCGATGATGGAAAACCCCGCGCAGCGGTCCCTTAGCTCAACTGGATAGAGCAGCTGACTTCTAATCAGCAGGTTGAGGGTTCGAGTCCTTCAGGGATCGCCATTTTCGGGTGTCATATGCCAGTCAAACCCGGCTTTGTGTCACATCGCCGGGCAAGAGCGCAGCGGTCATTCGTTAAAAATGCAGCGAACGGCGGGATTGAGCCCGAAGTGACGCAAAGCGCAAGCCGGGCCAGCGCCTGCCCGGGGTGGGCGATACTGACCTATGTTCATGCCACTTTATGTCTCAGCTTTGATGAATCCTAACGAGGGAACACCCAGCCTCACCAAATCGCCTACCCGAGGGGCGGGCAGGCGATGGCCCGGCGCCTTCGGCTTGTTCCGGGCTTTGGTTTCCATTGATTGAACGGCAAAAAAGTCTCGCAAAGCGGACCCACGCGCCTCCTGCGTTGAAAGCCCGGTCTAGGTCGGAAATGCCCGACGATTGGGTCAGGATTGCTTGGCGATGCCCACAGACAGGATTCAGCAGATTCCGCATCGTTGAGTCATAGGTGCATGACGTTCGACATCAGGTGAACAGGGCTTTGTCGCCAGTCTGGCGCCGCCCGGCCTGCGCCGCCGGTCACACCGGGCCGCTTGCAGCGATTGCAACCCGGCGGAACCTTCGGCGCATTGGTGCGTTCGGTTGGATGAAACTGAATTGCCTGCCTCCCGCCATCGCCATGTTCCTGTCTTTTGGTCTGACCACGCCCGCTGCGGCCGAGGTCGTGGGAAACGTGGATGTCGACTGGCTGGGCAACGACATCGTGGTCGAAGCGGTTGCGGACCCCAAGGTCAAGGGCGTGACCTGCCACCTTGCCTATTTCGAGCGGGGGCTCATCGACCGCCTGCAAAAGGGCAATTGGTTCGAGGACCCTTCCAATTCCTCAATCTCCTGCCGTCAGACCGGGCCGATCGAGATCGGCGAGATCGACCGGAGCGACGAAGGGGAGGATGTGTTCAGCGAACGCCGTTCCATCATCTTCAAGACACTGCGGGTCAAGCGCATCTTTGACGAGGCGAACCAGACGCTGATCTATGTCAGCCACGCCCGCGACGTGCAGAACGGGTCGGCCAAGATGTCGATGTCCACCGTGCCCCTGTTTGGCGCCGGGGTCGATTGACCGGCTGAACAGCGTAAAGCCGCACATGCGCTAGAACCCCGCTTTGCGCGGGGTTTTTCTTGGGTTACCATCAGGAAAAATCCGAGAAACGGGGCAGTAAAATGAATTCGACACGTAGAAATTTCACCTTTGGGCTGGGTGCGCTGGGTCTGGCGGCCTGCACCACGGGCGGCGGCGCGCTGGGGCCGGTTGCGGGCAGTGGCGGCGGCAGCAGCCTGCCCGACGACCTGCGCCCGGTGCCCAATGGCGCCTATGATGCCTGGGTCGCTTCCTTTCGCGACCGGGCTGCCGGGCAGGGCATTTCACCCTCTACCCTGAGTGCGGGCTTTCGCGGCGCAGGCTATCTGCCCGGCGTGGTCACCCGCGACCGCAACCAGACGGAGTTTTCCCGCACGCTGGAGGATTACCTCGCCATTGCCGCCTCGGACGAGCGGGTCAGCAAAGGACGTGCGGCCTTTGCCCGGCACCGCAGCACCCTGGCGGCCATCGAAAGCCGTTATGGCGTGGCACCCGAGATCGTGACGGCGGTCTGGGGGCTGGAAAGCTTCTACGGCGAGCGGCGCGGCAATGTGCCGGTGATCTCCTCCACCTCGACGCTGGCCTTTGACGGGCGGCGTGGCGCGTTCTTTGAAAAGCAGCTTCTGGCGGCGCTGAAGATCATCCAGAACGGGGACACCACGGCCCAGAACATGACCGGTTCCTGGGCGGGAGCGATGGGCCATACCCAGTTCATCCCGACTTCTTACGAGGCCTTTGCCGTCGATTTCACCGGCGACGGGCGGCGCGATATCTGGTCGGACGATCCGACGGATTCGCTGGCGTCGACTGCCGCCTACCTGCAGCGCAACGGCTGGACCCGCGGCACCCGCTGGGGCGGCGAGGTTGGCAATGGCGCACCGGCGGGCCGGGCGCTTCAGCCGCAGCCGGGCGGACCGACCTTCAACGTCACCTCCAATTTCAACGTGATCAAGCGCTACAACAATTCCGACAGCTATGCGATCGGCGTCGGTCACCTGGCGGACCGTATTGCGGGCGGCGGGCCGATCAGGGGCAATTTTCCCCCCGACAAGTACGGCCTGACCAAGGATCAGCGCATCCAGTTGCAAAAACGGCTGACTGCCAAGGGCTTTGACACCGACGGCGCGGATGGCGTGATCGGCCCCAACAGCCGCAAGGCGATTGCCGCCTATCAATCCAGCATCGGCCGCGCCGCGACAGGCGATCCATCGGTGGACCTGTTGCAGACGCTGTAGGATCAATGGGTCCTGAGCCGCGCTCAGGACGTTTTCAGATTCCCCTATCGCGGGGCAGGTGACAGCGTTGCCTGCCCCGTTTGCGTTGGACAATCGGGTGATGGCGGGGGGAGTTTGGCAGCAATTTCAGCAGCCTTGCCTCGAATCGCCCATGGGCGCTACCATGGGTAGAATATTGCCAGGTTATTCTTTTCATATTTTATGCAGCCGGGGTTTTCTCATGACATATCGGGTATTGAAGTTCCTTCTTGCATTTGTCCTGTCGATTGGCGCGCTGCCCGCGCAGTCGCAGGTTGACCGCAAGCTGATCGTCATTCCAGGCATCGTCGGGTCGGAACTGTCGAACCAGTCGGATGAGGTGATCTGGGGGCGGGTGAGTTCGCTCAAATCTTCCAACTTTCGCCAGCTTGACCTGCTGCCCGAAACGGGTGAGCCGGTGGCCCTCACGCCGACCGATGCCCTGCGGAAGGTGCCATTGGTGTTTGGCACGATAAACGTCGGTCTTTATTCCGGGCTGATCGACTTTCTGGTGGGCAAACGGTCGATCTTTGACAGCGCCGCGCAGCAGCAAATCCTGGGCGATTATGTCGAGGGTACGGACCTGTTTGTCTTTGCCTATGACTGGCGGCGGTCCAATTTCGCCAACGCGGTTCTGCTGAACGAATTCGTGAAGGCCAAAGTGCCGGCGGGCGAGCAGTTTGATATCGTTGCCCATTCCATGGGGGGCTTGCTGTCACGGGCGTTCCTGTCCGATCTGCGCCCGCAGGATTTCTGTACCGATCCGGAGATGGATACCGATCTGCCCGCAGCGGCGCGGGCGGCGACCTGCAATGCCGCCTACGGCACCCTTGGCGACCAGGGCTGGCGCGGCATCGGGGCCGACAACCGCTTTTCCGAGGCATCGCGCCTGCACACATTTGTCGAGATCGCCACGCCGCATCAGGGCTCGGTCAATGTGGCCAGCACGCTGGTTGAGGGCTGGGGCCGGCTGAGCCAGATCCTGATCGGGGGCAAGCGGGAGATTCAGAACATCCTTCTGTCCATGGTTGGTCCTTATGAGCTGATCCCTTCCTATGAAAACTGCTGCGCCGTGGGGGCGGCGGGCCGGCCCCAGAACACGGTCGTGGCCGCGCTGGACGAGACCTATTGGGCCAGGCTGGTGCTGGGGTTCGAGGTTGATCCCTGTCCTTATGCGCATTGCGCCTCCAGACGCGCCTTGCTGCGGATCGGATTGCAGAACCGCGCGTTGCTGGACCAGGTCTTTGCCCAGGGGTTGCCCGACACGGTGAATGCCAATCACGTCATGGTAGGCAGGCTGGTCGATGGCACCCGTGAAACGATGTATGTGGCGCGCGGAGCTGCGGGCGACGGGGCCGGTATCACCTACCGGATCAGCGCACGCGGCGATGGCACGGTCTATGAGGGCAGCGCATTGGCCGATGGCAATCAATCCTTTGTCCTGCGCGCGAAACACCCGTTCATCGTCGGCAGCGACGAGGTACATCGTTACGTCTACAACGTTCTGATCGACCCGGTGCAGACCGTACCGCAGATGGTGAATTCGGAGCGGATCTTCGTCGGCGGAGGCGATGTGGAATCGCTGGCTCTGATGGCGATGCCGCAGATTGCAGGGGTGGGGCAGAATCTTGACCTCCGGCTGGATCTGAACGCCGACCCTGCCCAGAATTTCGACAGCGATGATCTGCAAACCGCGCAGATCGAACTGATGCTGACGCCCTATGGGGCGGAGGCGCCGGTCTGGCAGCAGTCGGTCGGGGTGAACGAGGGTCTGTCCTTTGCCGCCGGGGGGCTGGCTGTCTTTACTGCCAGCCTGCCTGCGCCTGCCGAAGGGGTCTATCTGGTAAGCGCGCGGATTGGCGACAGGAGCATCGCGCAAGAATTGTTGCATGTGCTGGAGGAGGAATCATGAAGCGGCTATTGTCACGCATCCTGCAGGCTGCGGCGCTGCTGGTGGCGCTGTGGGGCGCACCTGCTGCGGCGCAGGACTGGCCGGAATTTCTGCAAACCCGGCAGCTGTTCCGGGTGGTGGTGACAGGGCTGGGCGCGGATGGCACCGCGCTGCAACCGGTCAAGGGAACCGCCTGGGCCGTGGCGCCGGGCATTCTGATCACCGCAGATCACGTCACCGGCAAGGCGCTGAATTACATGAACATGTCCTCTTCCGACAAGGTTTTCATCCCGCGCCGGGATGTCACGGTGGAGGTTGGGGCGACCAAGCGGTATCAGGGCACGCCTGCAGAGAAATATCCGCAGGGCATCGTGACGACCTCACCTTTCGAGAGCATCGACGCGGCCCGCATCGGTTTTCCCGATCTGACGGCAACCCCTTTCGACCTGAGCGCCTGCGACATCACCGCGAGTGCCAGCTACCGGGTGTTGAAATTCAACGACGGCAACGTCTTTCAGCCCAAGGAGGTGAGCATCACGCTCAAGGCCTATGGCCGGTCCAATCTGGGTGATGCGGGCAGTGTGGTGGTGATGACCGGGCCGAAAGGCACCATCATCGAGGGCGACAGCGGATCGCCCGTACTTGGCCCCGACAACCGGGTGATCGGTCTGGTCTCTGCCATCAACCCGGACAGCGGCAGCGATGTGCGGGACGAGGTTCATGTGACCCTGGTGAAATCCTTTCTTGACCTGATCCCCTTGCAGATCGGCACGCAGGAATATCTGGATATCCCCTGCAGCGACCGCATTCGCCTGCGCGCCATCGACGAATTGCGCGAAGGCCTGACCGCCGCGCGGGAGGATATGGCAGAGCTGCACGCGCAAAAGGATGCGCTGAAGGAACAGGTTGAAACGCTGGCGCAGCGCAACGAGTTGTTGATGACCCAGGTCAATACGCTGATGCGCAACCAGAACTGGCTCGCCAGCGCGGCTGAGCGGGCGGGAACGGGCACGCCCGGGCTGCCGCAAACGGAGGGGTTGGAGATTCTGGCCGCCAACCAGATGCTGCATGCGGCCAATAAAACACTGGTCGAAAAGCCGAGCGACCTGCCGCCCCTGCGCCCTACCGTCACCCGGATCTCCAGCGAATTGGGCAATCCGGAATGGACCCTGTCGGGTTCTGTCAGTGCGAAGAACGACGTGGCGATCAGCCTGTCCTATGACCGGGCGCTTTCCGGCCCGCCCTATGCCGAAGAGCTTGTCTTTTGCTTCACCCCGATCGCATTTGACGTCCCCCCCGGCACGCCCAACGATCAGGATCCGACAAACCGCAACTTCTATGTGCCCATTGAAGGGCCGTTCAAGCCAAGCCAGAACCTGATCAACTGGCCCTTTGCGGGCGACACATCGCCTGACAATTGCTATCCCGCCGGTCATTCGGGCCAGAATGCGGGTTACCCCGCGTCAGATGCCGTGACCAGGGGCAGCTTTCAGTGGAGCCGTCAGCAGGGTGCCTTGCTGGATCTGATCCGGGGTGCGCAGCGCCGCTATCCGGGCAGCGACTGGGACGGCATGTATTATTTTCAGGTGTTTGAACTTGTCCCCGGCAGTGCCGAAGGGGAAGCCATGTACCACATTCACACCCGCGCCCTGATTGATCTGCTGCGCGATCCTGCGGCTGCGAATGAAGGCTCGGCAATGCCCTGCAAAATCTTTAAGGATGGTCCCAGCCTGACTGAGGCTGTCGCGGATGGCGAAGAAGAACTGCCAAGGGAAAACGAATGTTCCAGAGATATCTGATCGCCCTGAGCCTTGCGCTGCTGACACCGGCGGGTGCCGCAGAGGCACAGTCCGATAGCCGGCTGCGGTTCGAGACGATCTTTGACCTGCCCTTTGTCCAAAGCCTTGAGTTTGCGCCGGGCGGGCGCGAATTATTCGTCGCGGTAGAGGGGCATCTGCTGCAATGGGAGCTTGATCCGCTCAACCTTGTTCACCACCAGAACACGCAGGTTCTGGCCAATGAAATGGTACTGGGGCCGGATCAGAGGCTCTATTCCGTTGGCCTGGGCAGCGCGCGTGGTTCCTTCAGTCAGGCGGGCAGCAAGGCGGTGGCATTTGGCCGGGACGAGGCCGCAGGTACTGCCTTTGAAGTGGTCGAAGCCAATTCGAACCTGGGGATTTCGCAATATTCCTCCATCGCCTTTGACAGTGGTGGCAATGCGATCCTGGCCAGTGCCAGCAGCTATACCGCCAGCCCCTTTCCGCGCCGCGAGGATGTGCAGAACGGTGATGCACGCAAATATCCGCAGCTCAAGTTCAGGTGCGGCGGAGTCTCGCAGCTTTCGATTTTTGCCATTGATGGCGTTGACCACTACCTTGCCTCGACAGCGGGGCAGGCCACGCTGGAATTCGGAAAGCTCGACCTGGGGTCGGAGCGCAGCGCGGCCGGCGATTGTTTCTTGGTCGAGCAGATGGAAAAGGGTCAGATACGCCAGCCCACCTTTGACGCCGTGCGCCATGCGGTGATCGACCTGGGCGATACGCCGTTTTCCACCGATGGGGCCAGCAAGGCGATCATGGTGCTGAACCCGAACACCAACAAGTTGTCGCTGTTTCGCATCGAACCCTTCGGCAATACCCATTTCCTGTCCCGCCTTGGTGCGCTTGAACTCGATCTGGGAAAATTCATGCCCTCGGGGGCGCAGGATGCGGTGCTGACGGATCTTGCCACCGATGCGAAGGGCCGCGAGGTGCATGTCAGCAGCACGTCCGCCAGTGTCGTGTTGCGGTTCGATTTCGACGGCACCGGACTGAATTATCGCGGCCGGATCGCCACCGGCGCACCGGTCCAGCGGCTTGAGATGAGCAGCGATGGTGCCGCCGCCGCCATCGTCACCGGCCGCGCGCCCTTTGGCGGGGATTGGCGCGTCACCGTGATCGAAAATCCGGCGGCCCTGTCGGATTGGTTGCAGGTGCCGGCCAGTTTTCCCTCCATCAAGGCCCTGCAGGAGCAACTGAACGCGCAGGATTTGTCGGCAGGTTTCCCGGATGGTATCCTTGGCCCGCAGACAACGACGGCTGTCGGGGATTTCCTGTCGGGTAAAGGCAAGACATCGCCGACATCGAATGAGCCTGACGCGGATGCGCAGATGCTCTATCAGAGCATTGTCAGCTCGTTCCCGAAATACCTGTTGAAAGAGAAACCCGCCCGGCTGGCCAACGACTGAACAAAGGAAAATACCATGACCAAAGTCATTTCCCTGCTTGCCGTTCTGTCCTCGCCCCAGGCGGGTGCCTTGCCGCAATGCGCCACTGCCCAGACCGTGCAGGGCAGCACGGTCTATTGCTGTTCGCTGACCAATGGCCAGCAATGCTGTTCAGGGACACTTGATTCCAGCGGCAAACCGGCGGGCTGTGGCTGCTGATTTCAGCAGTATCTTTCAGGCCCTTCCCACTGGGCCGCGTTATAGCGGTCACCATGCGCCCAGCCGACCGGCAGCACGGTTTCGATCCGCGCCAGATCCTCGGCTGAGAGGTCGATTTCTGTGCCCCGGATCAGCTCTGCCAGGTGGGACAGGTCCTTTGTCCCCGGAATCGGCAGAACCCGGTCGCCCTGTGCGATCAGCCATGCAATCGCGAGGGCGGCGGCAGGTTCCCCCATATCTGCCGCAAGCGCGCGGAAACCATCCGTGGCGGCGATATTCGCGTCGTAGTTCGGCTGCATGAACCGCGGATTGCCCTTGGTGAAGGCCAGCGATTGCACCTTGTCAAAGCTGAAGGGCGCGTCGGTCAGAAAGGCGCGTCCGACCGGTGAAAAGGCAACCAGCGTGGTGCCAAGCGCGCGGCAGCTCTGCACCAGCCCCAGTTCCGGCGCGCGGGTGGACAGGGAATATTCCGATTGCACCGCCGCAATGGGGCATTCGGTAAAGGCCCGGCGCAGGGTGGATGGTGCGATTTCGGAAAAGCCGACAGCACGCGTCTTGCCCTTGTCCATCAGGCGTTTCAGCGTGCCTGCCACCTCTTCGGGGCTGTGGCTGCGGTCGTAACGGTGGATATAGAACAGATCGACATGATCCACCCCCAGCCTTTGCAGGCTTTCGTCCAGCGAGGCCTCCAGATAGTCAGGATCATTGTTGAACCGCCGGTCCGGTGACCGGGTGATGCCCGCCTTTGTCGCCAGAACCATGTCCTGCCGCGCGCCGGGTGTCCTGGCGAACCAGTCTCCGATGATCTCTTCCGAGCGTCCGTTGCCATAGACATTCGATGTGTCGATATGGCTGACGCCCGCCGCGCGGCAGGCGTCCAGCACCGCGTGGCTGTCCGCGACGCTGGCATCCCCATAGATGCCGGCAAAGGACATCGCGCCGATGCCGAATTGTGAAACGGATGGGCCATCGGGGCCAAGCTGGATTGTCTTCATGGGCTGTTCCTTTGCGCGTCTGATCGGCCGGGGCAGGTCAGGACAGCAGGTGTCAGGTGTTTCTGTCGTCGTCAGAAAAACGGCCAATTCAGGTGTCTGCAAGCAGATAGACGGAAAATCCGACAAATGTAGCGGAAGTGCCCCTTGACCCTCCAGCTACTGGAGACCCTACATCGCTGTTAACACCACGACTGAACGAGGAAGGTATCCGCCATGGCCGACGCGCAGGCACCCCGGAACGGGCAATCTGACAATGACATCATCCGCGACCCCGTTTGCGGGATGACGGTTGATCCGGATGCGGGCAAACCGACAGCGGTGCATGATGGCCGGACCTATCATTTTTGCTGTGCCGGTTGCATGAACAAGTTCGAGGCCGACCCCGAAGCCTATCGCAGCGCAACCGACCCGGTGTGCGGCATGACGGTGGAAAGGGCAGTGGCAGCCCATATGTCTAAGCACGCAGGCGAGCGGTTCTATTTCTGCTCTGCCAAGTGCCAGGACAGATTCGATGCGACGCCGGAAAACTACCTTGGCGACCGGCCCGCGCCCGAACCGGCCCCGGAAGGCACGATGTACACCTGTCCGATGGATCCTGAAATCGTGCAGGATCATCCCGGCGACTGCCCGATCTGCGGCATGGCCCTGGAGCCGATGACACCCAGCCTCGACAGTGGCCCGCACCCCGAATACGTCGATTTCAAACGGCGGCTCTGGATCACCGCGCCGCTGGCGCTGGCGGTTTTCCTGCTGGAAATGGGGTCTCATGTCGGCATTCCCTTTGCCGAATGGATCGGGCATCGGGCCTTTGGCTGGCTCCAGTTTGCCCTGGCGACACCGGTGGTCTGGTTCTGCCGCATCTTCTTCAGACGCGCATGGAATTCCGCCCTGAACCGCAGCCCGAACATGTGGACGCTGATCGGCCTGGGCACGGGGGCGGCCTATCTGTTTTCCATCGTTTCACTGCTTGTCCCCGCTCTCCTGCCCGCGCAGATGCAGGATGGCATGGGCATGACGCCGGTCTATTTCGAGGCGACGGCAGTGATCCTTGTGCTTGTGCTGGTCGGGCAGGTGATGGAACTGGCGGCGCGCGAACGCACCGGTGACGCGATCCGCGCCTTGATGGACCTCGCGCCCAAGACGGCGCGCCGGGTATCGGGCGAGGCGGAAGAGGATGTGCCACTGGAAGAGGTGCAAAGCGGCGATATCCTGCGGGTGCGGCCAGGTGAAAGCGTGCCGGTCGATGGCGTGGTGACCGAGGGGCGGTCCTCCGTCGATGAAAGCATGATCACCGGGGAGCCTGTTCCGGTCGAGAAAACCGCGGGCGAAGCGGTGACCGGCGGGACGCTGAACAAGTCGGGTTCCTTCCTGATGGAAGCGCAGAATGTGGGGGAGGATACCACCCTGAACCGGATCGTGCAGATGGTCGCCAGCGCGCAACGTTCCCGCGCGCCGATCCAGGCGGTGGCCGACCGGGTGGCAGGTTATTTTGTGCCCGCCGTGGTGGGTTGTGCCCTGTTGGCCTTTGCCGCCTGGTGGGCCTTTGGCCCGTCGCCCGCGCTCTCCTATGCCTTTGTGGCGGCGGTTTCTGTCCTGATCATCGCATGCCCCTGTGCGCTGGGCCTTGCGACGCCGATGTCGATCATGGTGGCCTCCGGGCGCGGGGCCCATGCCGGGGTGCTGATCCGTGACGCGGAGGCGCTGGAACGTTTCGCCAAGGTGGATGTGCTGATTGTCGACAAGACCGGCACGCTGACGGAAGGCAGGCCGAGCCTGACCGACGTGGTACCGCAAGGCATGGACGAGGCTGAACTGATGTCCCTGGTCGCGGCCTTGGAGCGTGGCTCCGAACACCCGCTGGCCGAGGCGCTTGTCGCCGGGGCGAAAGAGCGTGGCGCGGCCCGGAAGGATTGCAGCGATTTCGAGGCGGTCACCGGCAAGGGCGTGACCGGGACGGTGGAGGGCCGCAAGGTGGCGCTGGGCAATGCGGCGCTGATGGCGGATCTCTCGGTGCAGACCGGGGCGCTTGCCGGTCGGGCAGAGCGGCTGCAGTCAGAGGGCAAGACCGCGATGTTCGTGGCCCTGGACGGGCAGTTGGCCGGTCTGGTTGCTGTCGCCGACCGGATCAAGGAGACAACGCCCGAGGCGATCCGTGCGCTGCATGACCTTGGCCTGCGCATCGTCATGGCCACGGGGGATGCCAAAGGCACCGCCGAGGCTGTTGCGCGGGAATTGCAGATCGACGAGGTACATGCGGGCATCAGCCCGGAGGGAAAGGCGGCCCTGGTCAGGAAACTGAAGGGCGAGGGCCTGTCGGTCGCCATGGCCGGGGACGGTGTCAACGACGCCCCGGCACTGGCAGAGGCCGATGTGGGCATCGCCATGGGCACCGGAGCGGATGTGGCGGTGGAAAGTGCCGGGATCACGCTGGTCAAGGGCGAGCTGACCGGCATCCTGCGCGCCCGGAAGCTGGCGGAGGCGACGATGCGCAACATTCGCCAGAACCTGTTCTTTGCCTTTGTCTACAACTCTGCCGGTGTGCCGATTGCCGCGGGAATCTTGTACCCCTTCCTGGGGCTGCTTCTGTCGCCCATGGTCGCGGCCGCCGCGATGAGCCTGTCCTCCGTATCGGTCATCGGCAACGCGCTGCGGCTCAGGGCGCAGAAGTTGTGAAAGGTGACGGAACTCTTATGTTGTCGGCAGAGGATGAATCTGAATTGAGCCTTCGGCAGGTGGAACCCGTACCGGGGGGAAATGGAGTTTGCCCATGAACATCGGACGGGCCGCCACCGAGACGGGTCTGAGCGTCAAGACGATCCGCTACTACGAGGAAATCGGCCTTGTGGAACCGGAACGGGCCGAAAACGGCTACCGGGATTTCGGCGACCAGCAGATCACGCAATTGCGGATGCTGGCTCAGGCCCGGCATCTGGGTTTCGGGCTGGAGGAATGCCGCAGGCTTCTGGACCTCAACGCCGATCCCGCGCGGGCCAGCCGCGATGTAAAGGCGCTGGCGCTGCGGAATCTTGACACCGTGCGATCAAAGATCGGCCAGTTGCAGGCGCTGGAAGGGCAGCTGGAAGCACTGATCTCCCAATGCCCCGGCGACGACGATCCGCATTGCGCGATCCTGAACGGATTGAACGGAAGGTCTGATCCCCAATCCGGCGAACCGGATTGATCTGGTAATCGGGTCCTGTCTGCAGGTTGCAGGGAAGGTCCGGTGCGACCTGAGATGCCAAGCCGGGTGGCTGGCTGGATCGTTCAAGCCAGCGGTGTCTCCGCTCAGGCTCTGAAACCAGATTCGAAAGGCTGGCAGGCGCCGAGAACCTGCTTTTGGGGCCGCTGAAAAAGTTTCATCCCACAAAGGGACGTCTGGAGGGGCATTGAACGCGCTCCGATAATTCCTCAGGGCGTTGAAGTCTATGACAAATCGTGGAATCTGCGCGGCGTGGGTCGCTGCTCAGGCTCGCCTCAGCAGAGAGCTTTGCATCCGCTCGAATTGCGGCATGTGGCGGGCACTGAAAAGTGTTGCCTATCAGGGCCTTGGGTATTTTCGGAGGAGGCGGTCAATGGTGCTGCTGGAGAGAATTGAACTCTCGACCTCTCCCTTACCAAGGGAGTGCTCTACCTCTGAGCTACAGCAGCGCCGATGAGCGGGGTGATTAGACGCAAACCGACAATCGTGCAACCCCAATCTGGACGGCTCGGGGCCGCTGAGTTAGACACGCTGCATGGCAGAGCGGCAGGACCCGAAAATACCCGTCAAAAAAGCATCCCCGCGTGAGGATCGGCTCAAGGCCGCGCTGAAGGCAAACATGGCGCGGCGCAAGGCGCAGATGCGTGCGCGGGCGGCACAGGACACAACGGAAAGCCGCAAAGGCTCCAACGAGGAAAGCAGTTAAGATGGATTCAATTCTGGTCAAAGGCGGTGGCGCGCTGCAGGGGCAAATTCCGATTGCGGGTGCCAAGAACGCCTGCCTTGCCCTGATGCCCGCGACGCTCTTGTCCGAGGAACCGCTGACGCTGACCAATGCGCCGCGCCTCAGTGACATCCGCACGATGACGCAATTGCTGGGCTCCCTGGGGGCGGAGGCGACATCGCTGCAGGACGGGCTGGTGCTGGCCCTGTCGTCGCATGGTGCGATCAGCACCCACGCCGATTACGATATCGTGCGCAAGATGCGGGCCTCCAACCTCGTGCTTGGGCCGCTCCTCGCGCGCGAAGGACATGCGGAGGTGTCTCTGCCCGGCGGCTGCGCCATAGGGGCGCGCCCGATGGATATTCACACCGACGGGCTTGAGAAAATGGGCGCGGAGATCGAACTGCGCGACGGATACCTGCATGCCAAGGCAAGCGGAGGCACGCTTAAGGGCGCGGTGATCGACTTTCCCTTCGCCTCCGTCGGTGCGACCGAGAACATCATGATGGCGGCCACGCTGGCCAGGGGGACCACCGTCATCAACAATGCCGCGCGCGAGCCTGAAATCGTTGATCTGGCCACCTGCCTGCGGGCCATGGGCGCGCAGATCGAGGGCGATGGCACATCGCGGATCGAGATCCAGGGGGTGGACCGTCTGCACGGGGCAACGCACCGCGTGGTCACGGACCGAATCGAACTGGGCACCTATATGCTGGCACCCGCACTCTGCGGGGGCGAGGTGGAATGCCTGGGCGGGCGGATCGACCTGCTGGAAGCCTTTTGCGAAAAGCTGGACGCGGCGGGTATTTCCGTGACCGAAACGGACAAGGGGCTGAAAGTCGCGCGCAAGAATGGCCGCATCCGCGCGGTTGACGTCACAACCGCCCCCTTTCCCGGTTTCCCGACCGATCTGCAGGCGCAGATGATGGCGCTTCTCTGCACCGCAGAGGGCACGTCGGTGCTGGAGGAGAAGATTTTCGAGAACCGCTTCATGCATGCGCCGGAACTGATCCGCATGGGGGCCGATATCGAAGTGCATGGTGGCCATGCGACGGTCAAGGGGGTGCAGAAACTCAAGGGTGCGCCGGTCATGGCGACGGACCTGCGCGCGTCGATCTCGCTGATTCTTGCCGGGATGGCGGCAGAGGGCGAAACCAAGGTTGCGCGGGTCTACCATCTGGACCGGGGTTATGAACATGTGGTGGCCAAGCTTTCGGGCGTGGGCGCCGATATTGAACGGATCAAGGACGCATGACCGAGGACGCAAGGTTTGAAGACGGCCGCGAGGCCCCGCTGAACATCGGTGCGCTGGATGCGGAGGATCTCAGGGTCATTGCATCGCTGACGCAGGATGCGGTCTTTCCGGCTTCCGAAATGCGCTGGGACCGCAAGAGCGCGCGCTTTGCGCTGCTTCTCAACCGGGTCCGGTGGGAGGACGCGGGCAAGGAACGCCATGCGCCCGAGCGCGTGCAATCACTGCTGGTGTTCGACACCGTGCAGCAGGTCGCCTCGCAGGGTGTGACAAAGGGCGATGCCGATACGATCCTGTCGCTGCTCAGCATCGGTTTCGATGAAACGGATGCGCCCTCCGGTCAGGTGACCCTGACACTGGCCGGGGATGGGGCGATACGGCTGAGCGTCGAGGCGCTGGAGGTCACGCTGCGCGACGTGACGCGGCCCTATGCTGCACCCTCCGGCAAATTGCCCCGGCATGACGACTGAGGTTCGCGTCGCGTCACCCGCGGACGCCAGGATCTGGCGCGCGCTCAGACGTGACGGTATCGCGCGGTTCTCCTCTGCGTTCATTCCTTCACTGGCGGAGCATGACGCGATCCCCTTGGCACAAGACGCAGACCGTCTGGCGCAGGGTGACAGGTTCTTGGCCTTTCAAGGCAAAAGGCCCGTCGGTCTGATCGGTATGAACCGTCATGCCGGGCGGTCGTCCCATCGCGGGGAAATCGGGCCGCTCTATGTCATACCGGATGCTCAGGGAACGGGGGTGGCCCAGAAGTTGCTGCGCGCAGTGCTGGAATACGCGGATCGCGTCGGCATCTGGCAGCCGGAACTGTACGTCAACGAAGAGAACCGGCGCGCCATCGCCATCTATGAAAAACACGGTTTCGTGCGGGTGGGCCGGGTGCCCAACGCGATCATGGGCGCGAACGGTCCGGAACACGACCTGATGATGATCCTGACATCTGCCGCGCGCGCCACCTGAACTGCGGCACTGCCCGCCGTCCCGTTAGCCGGAGCGTGATCCAAAAGCGCCCCCACCCGGCCTAGGCCGGGCATTGCCCGACCTCCCCCCAGGAGGGTGATTTTACACGCTCTGCCAGGACGCAGCCGAATTGCGTGATGAAGTGTTCTGCGCCGCGTATAGGTTCCGAACGCCCTCCAGGTCGGGCGATGCCCTGCTTGGCACCCGACCTCCCGCACGCTCTTGAGGGTTGGCGATGTGGCGGCTATGCACGGGCCAGCAAAAGGATGCGCCCATGCCCGTGTTTCTAGATCAACGCCAGCCCGACTTTGAGGATGGATTTGCCGCCCTGCTGAACGCCAAGCGCGAGGACAGCCCCGATGTGGATGCCACCGTGGCCCGGATCATCGAGGATGTGCGCGCAAGGGGCGATGCCGCGGTGATCGAGCTGACGGAGAAATTCGACCGGATCGCCCTGACCGCGGATCAACTGGCGATCAGCGCCGATGAGGTTGCGCAGGCCGTCGAAACCGTACCCACCGCAGAACGCGCCGCCCTTGAAACCGCCGCCGCGCGCATCCGGGCCTATCACGCGCGGCAATTGCCGGAAGACGCAGAATGGACGGACGAGACCGGCGCAACACTTGGCTGGCGCTGGTCGCCGGTATCGGCGGCAGGGCTTTATGTGCCGGGCGGGCTGGCCAGCTACCCCAGTTCCGTCCTGATGAACGCCATCCCTGCCGCGGTCGCCGGGGTCAACCGCCTTGCCATGGTGGTGCCGACACCCGATGGCGTGCTGAACCCGCTGGTCCTGCTGGCCGCGCAGCTCTCCGGCGTGACGGAGATTTACCGCATCGGCGGCGCACAGGCCGTGGCGGCGCTGGCCTATGGCACCGAAACCATTGCGCCTGTGGACAAGATTACCGGCCCCGGCAACGCCTTCGTCGCCGCCGCCAAGCGGCGCGTGTTCGGCAAGGTTGGCATCGACATGATCGCTGGCCCCTCCGAAATCCTGGTGATTGCGGATGCGGCAAACGACCCGGATTTCATTGCCCTTGATCTGCTCAGCCAGGCGGAACACGACGAAAGCGCGCAAAGCATCCTGATCACCACGGATGCGGCTTTCGGGCAGGCGGTTGTGGCATCGGTGGACAAATACCTTGAAACGCTGGAGCGGCGGGCGATTGCGGGCGCGTCCTGGCGCGACAACGGGGCGGTCATCACCGTGCCGGACCTCGCCACGGCGGCGGAGCTGTCGAACCGCGTTGCACCCGAACACCTGGAGCTTTGCGTGGCCGACCCTGATGGCTTGAGCGCACAGATCACCCACGCCGGGGCCATCTTCCTCGGTCAATGGACACCGGAGGCCATTGGCGATTATGTCGGCGGCCCGAACCACGTTTTGCCGACGGCGCGCTCTGCCCGATTCTCATCCGGCCTGTCGGTGCTGGATTTCATGAAACGCACGACGCTGGCGCGGATGACGCCGGAGGCCCTGCGCGCCATCGGTCCTGCTGCCGAAACCCTGGCAGCCTCCGAAAGCCTTCAGGCGCATGGTCTGAGCGTCACGGCACGTCTGAAAAAGCTGAACCAATAGGCGGGAGCGACGGGTGCCGTCCGGCCCCCCCGTTCGGCCAGGCAGGCCGCCCGCGTTATCGCGAAATTCGATAATACGAGTGCGATTGCCCCTTGGGGCCCGCTGCGCTATGCCTATGCGACTTTCCTGCCTGAGGTCTTTCCATGTCCCGCATCTCCCATATTGTCCTTGACGATGCCAACCTGCCCCCCCCGACGCCCGAGATAGAGCAGGAACGCAAGGTCGCGATGTTCGACCTGCTGGAAGACAACCACTTTGTCATCCCGGCCCGGGACGACCGCCCCGTTCCCGAGGGGCCCTATCACCTTGGCCTGTCGATCCGCGACAAGCGCCTGGTGTTCGACGTGGCGACCGAGAAGGCCGAAAAGGCGGCGGAATTTCATCTGTCGCTGGGGCCGTTCCGGCAAGTGGTCAAAGACTATTTCCAGATCTGCGAAAGCTATTTTGACGCGGTCAAGAAACTGCCGCCCAGCCAGATCGAAACCATCGACATGGCCCGTCGCGGCATCCACAACGAAGGCTCCCGCGTTCTGCAGGAACGTCTGGAGGGCAAGGCCGAGATCGACATCGACACGGCGCGCCGATTGTTCACCCTGATCTGCGTCCTGCATTTCGGCGGCTGAACGATGGCGGCGCTTCCCCAGTCCGTGCTGTTCTGCTGCGACCATAATGCGGTGCGGTCGCCCATGGCGGAAGGGATCATGAAGAAGTTCTATGGCACCGACACCTACGTGCAATCCGTGGGCGTCAAGAACGACCTGGAGATCGACGGCTTTTCCATCGCGGTCTGCGCCGAGATCGGTGTCGAACTGTCGCGCCACCGCTCGCGCAGTTTCGACGAGATGGAACAATGGGGCGATGACCTGTCTTCCTTCGATCTGGTGATCGCCCTGTCCCCGGCAAGCCAGCGCCGCGCGCTGGAGCTGACACGGTTTTTCCACCTTGAGGTTGAATACTGGCCGATTCTGGACCCGACGGGCCTCGGCGAGGGACGCGAGGCCAAGCTGGTTCAGTTTCGCGCCGCCCGCGACCAGATCATGACCCGCCTGATCGACCGCTTCGGCGACCCGGTTTGCCCTGACAATTAGGATTCCCCATGGCTGACATCATCAAGACCTATTTCGATGCTTTCAACGCAGGCGACACCGACGGGATGCTGGCCTGCCTGACCGATGACGTGGCCCATCACGTCAACGAGGGCAAGGTGCGCGAAGGCAAGGCGAAATTCGCGGACTTCTGCGCCCATATGAGCCGCTGCTACAAAGAGAACCTGACCGATATGGTGGTTTTCTCTGACCCCGAGGGCACGCGGGCGGCGGCGGAATACACGGTCAACGGCAGCTATCTTGAAACGGACGCGGGGCTGCCGCAGGCACGCGGACAGCGCTACCGGCTGCCAGCGGGGTCATTCTTTGACCTGCGGGACGGCAGAATCAGCCGCATCACCACCTATTACAATCTGGCGGACTGGACCGCGCAGGTCAGCTGAGATGGGCTTGCGGATCACGCCGCTTACCGGTGCGGCGCTGGCAAGGGCGCTGCCGGAGGTGGCGCGGCTGCGCATCGCGGTCTTTGCCGAATGGCCCTATCTCTACGACGGGGATCTGGCCTATGAGGAGCGGTATCTGCAAAGTTACCGCGACAGCGACCGGGCCATTGTCGTTGGGGCGTTTGACGGGGAAAGGCTGGTGGGGGCCAGCACCGGGACGCCATTGACGGATCACGCGGATGATTTCGCCGCCGCCTTTGCCCCCAGCGGCATCAACCTGTCAGAGGTGTTCTATTGCGCCGAAAGCGTACTCTTGCCCGGCTACCGGGGCCAGGGGATCGGGCATCGGTTCTTTGACGCGAGAGAGCGCCACGCCCGCACCCAGGGTTTTTCCAGGTGCTGCTTTTGCGCGGTGATCCGGCCCGAGGACCACCCGGCGCGCCCCGCCGGCTACCGCCCGCTCGATGCCTTCTGGCGGGGACGGGGTTACCAGCCGCTTGACGGCGTGGTCGCCGCGTTTCACTGGAAAGACCAGGGCGAGAGCGAAGAGACGCCGAAACCCCTGCAATTCTGGATCCGCGATCTCTGAGGGTGCCGGAGTTTTGGAAAACTCCGGGCAAATTTTTTCTATAGCGCTTCGGGATATACCTGAATCACTTGTTCGCTGCCTCTCCCTTCGGTCGAACGCGAAAAGTGATGTTGGATGTTTCAAGCCTATCCCGAAACGCTGTAAAAATTTCGCCTTCCGGTGAGGTCAGGTCTGGGCGCAGATCGCCGCGGCGTTCTGGCCGAATTCTTTCCAGGCCTTCCAGAAGCGTTCATTGTTGGCATTGTCCGACTGGCGGATTTCCTGCAGCTGATGGGGGTCGCGGAACATCTTGGCCCCCCGGCGCTGGTCCGCGGCGGAAAGCGACTGGTCCGCCACCGCCTGCACGCAGCCGCAGCGGGTTCTGGAAGCCTCCTTGCGTCCGTCTGCCAGGCAGGCCTTCTGAATGGGTCCGCTTGCAAAGGGAACAACCACCGGCGCGGGTGAATAGCCGCCACCGTAACCCGTTGCTTTGCTGCTGGAATACCTGCTGCCACCCCCACAGGCGGCCAGCCCCAAAACGGCGACAAGCGCCACACCGATACGCATCATCATAACTGCCCTCTGCCCGGACCGTGGGGTTTGCCCCTTGATGGTCCCTATTTGCTCTGCTGCGCAGTATGCCTGAATCGGGATGGCGGGGCAATTCACGTTTGATTGCGCGCCGTTCCACCGGTGCGGCTCGGACCCCGCTGAAGGGTTTGCATGGCAAATTCGGGAAAATGGCCGTCGCAAGGCGCTTTGGCCATGAAGTGCGGCCGTTGCAGCCGCATCTGACGCGTCCGGATGAACCTGTTACGCTGTGTTTTGACCAATTGACGCTTGCCCCGCGCTGCGCCATATCCCCATACATGACACCGCTTTCACACATCCGCAATTTCTCCATCGTCGCGCATATCGACCACGGGAAATCCACGCTCGCCGACCGGCTCATCCAGGAGACGAATACCGTCTCCCTGCGCGACATGAAGGCGCAGATGCTCGACAGCATGGACATCGAACGCGAACGGGGCATCACCATCAAGGCCCAGACCGTGCGGATCAACTATACCGCCGACAATGGCGAGGATTACGTCCTCAACCTGATCGACACGCCCGGCCACGTCGACTTTGCCTATGAGGTGTCACGCTCCATGCGCGCGGTCGAAGGATCGCTGCTGGTCGTCGACAGCACCCAGGGGGTCGAGGCGCAGACGCTCGCCAACGTCTATCACGCCATCGACGCGGACCACGAGATCGTGCCGATCCTCAACAAGATCGACCTGCCGGCCAGCGAGTGCGACCGCGTGGCCGAACAGATCGAGGATGTGATCGGCATCGACGCCTCGGGCGCGATCCGCGTCTCGGCCAAGACCGGGCAGGGCATCCATGAGACGCTGGAAGCCATCGTGCACCATCTGCCCGCGCCCAAGGGCACGCTGGATGCGCCCCTGAAGGCGATGCTGGTGGACAGCTGGTACGATAGCTATCTCGGCGTCATCGTCCTGGTCCGCATCATGGACGGTCAGTTGAAAAAGGGCGACCGCATCAAGATGATGCAGAACGGATCGGTTCATCACGTCGACCGCATCGGTGTCTTCCGCCCGGTGATGACGGAGATCGACGTGCTGGGACCGGGCGAAATCGGGTTCCTGACCGCTTCGATCAAACAGGTGCGCGACACCCGTGTCGGCGACACGATCACGCATGAGAAGAAAGGCACCGACAAGGCGCTGCCGGGTTTCAAACCTGCGCAACCGGTTGTCTTCTGCGGCCTCTTCCCGGTGGATGCCAATGACTTCGAAGACCTGCGCGACAGCATCGAGAAACTCGCGCTCAACGACGCCTCCTTCAGCTTCGAGATGGAAACCAGTGCGGCTTTGGGTTTCGGCTTCCGCTGCGGGTTTCTGGGGCTGCTGCACCTTGAAGTCATCCGCGACCGGATCGAGCGTGAATATGACATCGACCTGATCACCACCGCGCCTTCGGTCATCTATAACATCCACATGAAGGACGGTCAGGTCGATCAGTTGCACAACCCTGCCGACATGCCCGATCTCACCTATGTCGACCACATCGAAGAGCCGCGCATCAAGGCGACGATCCTGGTGCCGGACGAATACCTTGGGGACGTGCTGAAACTCTGCCAGGACCGCCGGGGCATCCAGATGGACCTGACCTATGCCGGGTCGCGCGCGATGGTGGTCTATGACCTGCCGCTGAACGAGGTGGTGTTCGATTTCTACGACCGGCTGAAATCGGTGACCAAGGGCTATGCGAGCTTTGACTACGCGATGATCGGCTACCGCCAGGACGCATTGGTCAAGATGCAGATCCTGGTGAATGACGAACCTGTCGATGCGCTGTCCACCATGGTCCATCGCGACCGGGCAGAGACGCGGGGCCGCGCCATGGTCGAAAAGCTCAAAGACCTGATCCCGCGCCACATGTTCAAGATCCCGATCCAGGCGGCGATTGGCGGCAAGGTCATCGCCCGCGAGACGCTGAGTGCCATGCGCAAGGACGTGACGGCCAAATGTTACGGCGGGGACGCGACCCGGAAGAAGAAGCTGCTGGAGAAGCAGAAGGCGGGCAAGAAGAAGATGCGCCAGTTCGGGAAAGTGGATATTCCGCAGGAAGCTTTCATCAGCGCATTGAAGATGGATGGGTGAGGTGCTATTTTTAAGCTATGCCTCTCCCGACCGCGCCCGAGTTGAAACATACTACGATGCTCTCGAACAGATGGGGTTTCGTCCTTGGATGGATTCCCGAATGTTGCGCGTCGGCCAGAATTGGGACTTTGAGATTCAGCGAGCGTTGGATCAAGCAAAGATCGTTGTGCTCTTTCTTTCAAACAATTCAGTAGATCGTCGCGGTTATGTTCAACGAGAAATAAAGATTTCTCTCCGGAAACTCGAAGAGAAATTAATTGATGATGTCTACATAATCCCAGTGGCGTTGGATGACGTCGTTCGTCCGCCGGAGCTTTCGAGAATCCAATTTGTGGACGCAAAGTCGCCTGATTGTCTTGAAGATATGCGTCTCTCTATTAGCGATCAACTCAAGAAGCTTGGTGAGGCCGAGTTGCGAGAAACCGAAATTGACGGTGTGAAATATGCTCGCCGCAAATACTCTGATAGCTATGATGGAATACCGGGCTATGAAATCAATGCTGACTTCGTGGCCCTCAAGTCCGATGAATATGCAAACATTAACAATGCAAATGATTTGATCTCTGGAGAAATCGCTCGTTCAATTATGAACTCGCGTTCATGCGCACTTGTGCCAGACAATGAACTATACAACATTGGCCAGGCAAGGTGGTCCCGTACAAACACTTTGGACTGGGTTTTGGGAGAAGTTGTGAATTCCGGTCGGATACTGTCCGTTGTCTACACAGTTCACCACTACGGCGCGGGCGCTGCTCACCCTGTCTCCGGATTTAAGACATTTAACTTTTTTCTTTCCCCACTAATTGAGATCAGCTCTTTCAAAGATATCATCGAGGATAACGCGTGCCTTGAAGTAATTCAGACCGAGGCGCGAACCCAACTGTCAGAAACGCTTCGAGCAATGATTGATGGAGAACCAGATGAAAATTGGATCATTGAAGGAACCTCGGACTGGGATTGCTTCAGGAGTTTCTCCATTCACGAAGGAAAGATTAGTTTTCACTTTGGTTCTTATCAGGTCGCAGCATACGTTTTTGGGCATCAGTCCGTAACTATTCCTGTAAAGAAAATAGCGGCCTACCTTACTGACTTCGCGGCCAACTCTCTTGACGTCGGGTGGGTGAAAAGTCAACAGACTTAGCGTGGGTGCTTACCTGCCCCGTTGCTCTTTTGCCCGCCTTGGTCGGGCAGCGCCCGAACCGCCCCCACGGGGCGGGCGCTTCGCTTAACCCCGCCCCTCGGTTCGGGCGCGGCAGTCCCAATCAAACGCACCTATTGTATCCCCGGCCCAATTCTCGCGAATTGTGCGTTCGGCACTTTGAACAGTCCCCCGGACTGTTCAATCCGGCTATGCCGGACCCTGCCTCACCCCCACACGGGGCGGGCGCTTCGCTTAACCCCGCCCCTCGGTTCGGGCGCGGCAGTCCCCTTCAATGACACAATTCAATTGCACCCCCGACCGGCGAAACTTACACCATCCCCATGACATGTCCGCTCTGTACCACCGAAAACACCCCGCTTATCGAAACGCCCGTCCCCGGCGGCCCCGATGGTGCCTCCGTCGAGATCTGCGCCGCATGTGCGGACCCGGACACGCCGCCGGATCATTTCCGCCCGCTGGCCTCCACCATGTGGTCAGAGGACCCGGCGCTGCAGGTTCTGGCCGCGCGCATTCTCAAGCGGCTGGATACGGACTGGGCGCGTGACCTCGCCGAACAGCTTTACCTTGATGACGAGACCCGCGCATGGGCCGATAACGTGCCGCAGGGGACAGACCACAAGGACAGCAACGGCGTGCCGCTTGCCACCGGTGACACCGTGGTGCTGATCAAGGATCTGAACGTGAAGGGCGCGGGTTTTACCGCCAAGCGTGGCACGGCCGTCCATCGAATCTCGCTGGTGCCCGACAATCCCGCCCATATCGAAGGCCGGGTCGAGGGGCAGCGCATCGTGATCCTGACGGAATTCGTGAAAAAGCGTTAGACCCGGTAAAACAGGTATCTGTCCCCTGCCACCGTCTCCGGCCCTGCGATGCGCTCGAACCCCTCCAGCGGATCCTGCGAGATGACCAGCCCGCCCGGCACCATCAGCGGCGCGATCAGCGGGCTCATGGCGCGGCTCTTGGCGGCGTCCTTCTCGGCCACACCGATGCCCAGCTCGTAATGCACCAGCGCCAGCTTTGTCCCGCTCCGGGCCATCTGCATCAGCATCCGGTCGGCATCCCCTTGCAGGAAATTTTCCGCCGGGGGCACGCAGGAGGGATGGGCGTTCATCTCGCGGTCGATCACCCAGATGCGCCGGCCGGGCAGGACCTCGCGCAGGTGATCATAGGTGCGCCCGTTGCCCAGACCCAGTTCCAGCACATCGCCCTCCAGCCCTTCGATCTGCCCTGCGGCCCAGTTGATGCCGTCGATCTGGGCGGTCAGGCGGCGGCGCATGGAGTCAAGACGGCTCATGGCAGGGGTCCTTTCAGGGAGATGAGGTTCACAGGTCTGGCACCGCCCGCAAGCAGGGTCGACAGGCAGGCGCGGGTAAAGTCCCAGATCGCGGGGTCATGCACCAGGTGGTGCGTGAGAAAGCCCAGCGGCTCGGCCGCATCCGCGCGGCTCCTGCGGCGGTCCTGCAGGTGCCGGAGGAGGGCGGTAATCTGGCTGTCCGGATCGACCAACCCGCCGCCGCCACGCCAATGGATCGGATCCATATGGGTGTTGATCTGCACCAGCCCGGGTGCCGCATCGCGGGCGGGGCGGGGAGTATAGGTCGATAGCGCGCGATAGCCCAGATCGGGCAGGCGCGGGATGAGGGCGGGGTCGATGCGGTTCCAGGGCGGCACGAACATCTCGAACAGCTTTGGCCCAAGAAGTCCGCGCAGGCGGTCCAGCCCCGCTTGCGCCTGTTCGGCCGCATCCGGGCGGGCATGGCCAAACTCGGCCTTCTTCTGCCCCTCGGGCGCATGGTTCAGATGGGCCCATCCATGCACCAGCGCCGTCGCATGGGCGCTGGTGCCGATGACCTTTGCCAGGGCCGCTGTGGCAGGTTGCGGAATCACGGCAAGGTGCACCGGCATCCCCAGCGCTTCCGCCAGGTGCAGGAGTTGTTCCAGCGCTGCCGTCGGCTCCGTCGCGTCGTCATCCCGCCACCAAAGCGGCAAATCCCGGCCCTCGGCCCGCCAGATGGCCAGCTCATCGTTCAGGGGGGACCAATCGGGGCTCATGACTGCGCCCCTTGCATCTCTGACACGATCTCGACCGTGCGCGCCGCCCCGTCCAGCCCCTGATGCAGCGCGGCGGGGCGCGGGGCTGCGGTGACCTCAAGCAGCGCCTGCAGCAAGGTCTCTGCCGTCAGATCGGCGCTGCGCACCACCGCAATGCCGGGGCGTTTGGCAAGCGCCTCGGCGCGGATGCCCTGTTCCACCTCGCTGCCCGCATCGAAGGGGATGAAGACCGCCCGGCAGCCGGTCTGCAAGACATCCAGCGCAGTGTTATAGCCGCACATGGAGACAGAGGCCGCCGCGTGGTGCAGCATCTGGCGAAAATCCGGACGCGCGGGTTCGATCACCACATTGGCGGGGGCGTCCATCTGCGCGCCGCGTTCCGCTGCCTTGGTTCCGCCCAGCAGCAGCCGCCATTGCCTGTCGGGGTCCCGTCTGGCGGCTTGCAGCGCGGCGGCGAAAATCTCCGCGCCCACGTCGCCGCCCCCCGCGCTGACGATCACCTCTTCCGCGCCGGCACTTTTGGGATGTGCCGGGGCAGGGGGCGGGGCCACGAAACCGGTGTATCTGAGCCTGGGTTGCAGCACCTCTGATACCGGCCAGCTGAGGCTCAGGGGCGTGATCGCCGCATCCGAATGCACAAGCACCGCGTCATAATAGGTGTCGATCATCTCATCGGCGAACGCGGCCTTCCTGGGTTTCGACGGCGGCGCGAGGATGTCGCGGATGGAGGCGCAGATCAGCGGCTTGCCAGCGCTCCCGCGCGCCGCACTCAGCAAGGCGCGGAATTCCTTGCGCAGGATGCGGCGGCCAAAGGGAAAGAGCTCGGTGATCAGCACATCCGGGGCCTCGGCGTGGAAATGATCCAGCAGGGCGGCCTGACGCCGGGACAGCGCGCTGTCGGTCACCACATCGCCCTGCATGTCCAGCAAACGGGTGAAGTCGACACCGTCAGAGCGCACCGGCGGCAGCTGATGCAGGGGAACATCGGCGTCCTGCAGATGCGGCGCAGGCATCCCGCCCGACACCAGGCTGATCCTGTGGCCTGCCTGCCGGAACGCCCGCGCAAGGGTCAGTGCGCGGGACAGATGTCCGGTGCCCAGCAGGTGGGTTACGACAATCATCACCTTCATGGTGCCGTCTCCGTCAGGCGCAGCGGCTCGGCGCGGGGGCGCCAGCCGGAGGGGTCTATGTCGATGATGTAGAGCCTGTTGCGCTTCACCGCAAAGGGGGCGGGACCGTCGAAATCCCAGCCATGGGCATGGGCCAGCAGCACCCGCATCACGCCGATATGGCAAACTGCCACCGCATCTCCCGTCAGCGCTTCTGCCCAGGGCAGCAGGCGCGCGCGGACCTCGGCGGGGCTTTCGCCGCCGGGCGGGGCATAGTGCCAGCCCCAGTTTTCAATCGGGCGATAGTCGCAGTCCGGGTCGGCATGCAGGTCGGGGCGTTTTTGCCCCTCCCAGCTGCCCCAGTCCATTTCCGTCAGGGCCGGGTCGGTTGTCGGGGCGCGGCCACTGACCAATTGTGCCGTTTCTGCCGCGCGGCGCAGGGGGCTGGACCAGATCGCGGCGCGGTCCCAGGGGGGCGGCAAGGACAGCAGCGCCAGTTGCGCCCGTGCTTCGGGATCAAGCGGGATGTCGGTGCGGCCCTGAATGCGGCCCGCGCGGTTCCATTCCGTGTGGCCGTGGCGCAAGAGGGCAAGGCGGCTCATGCCGCCACCCCCGCAGCGGACAGGCCCCTGCCCAGGCATTGCATCGCGGCGGGCAGCAGGTGGTGGGCTGCGATGTGATCCCTTGCGGCGGCCCCGGCGGCCTGGCGAAGCTCAGGCTTTGCCAGCAAAGCCGTCAGCCGATGGGCCAGGGCGGCTGCCCCGTCCTCGGGCGCGGGGTATATGCCCGGTGCCAGCACGTCGCGGACGCCGGGACGGTTCTGTGCCACGACCGGCAGGCCCGCCGCCTGCGCTTCGAGATAGGTCAGGCCAAAAGCCTCGTTCACGCCGGGCCAGAACAGCAGGGAAGCGCGGGCATAGGCGCCCTGCAGCGCGTCTTCCGTCAGCGCACCGAGAAAGCGTACCTTGTCACCAAAAGGTGCCATCAGCGCCGCCACCTCCGCGCGCGCCGGACCATCGCCTGCGATCTCCAGCGCCCAGTCGCCTTCCAGCAGCGTCAGGGTCTTCGCGATGATGCGGTAGGAGGCCAGCTTGTCCCCCGCGCGCATCATGCCGACGCTCAGCATCGGACCACTCAAAGCTGCGGCATCTGGCAATGTGTCGCGGCACAGGAACGGGCGCAGGTGGATCAGGTGTTGCCCGGTCGGTGCGTCGCGGCGCAGGGTTTCGGCGTCACGGGCCGTCACGTAGAAAATCACCGCTGCGGCATCTGCCGCCGATTCTGCAGCGGCTGCGAAATCGGCCCAGGGGCCTGCCAGCCGCTTGCGCGCACGGGTGGATTCGACCTGCAGATAAGGAATGCCCAATGCCCCTGCGACAGCGGGGCCGATCAGGTCGGGGGCCTTGTAGTAATTGTGATAGCTGACCCAGGCCTGCCAACGCTCCCGGCGGCCCTGCGGGATCAGGCGCGCGATCTGCTCCTCTGCCTGCGCAAACAAACTGGCTTGCAGTGCGGTGTCTCCGCTGCCGTCCCTGCTGCGCAGGGTGCTGGCAAGGGTTACCTCAGCGCCAGTCCTTTCAAGCGCCGTCATCAGCCCCCGCGCCATTGCCCGGTCACCGGAGGGCGTGGGGTGGTCAGGCGGTTTCAGGGGAGCATAGAACGCCAGCCGCATCATCTTGCCGGCGCGAGCATCGCCACAAGGCGCTTTTTCAGATGTGCGATCCCCGGTTGCATCAGGAAATCCGAGGTCAGCCGTGCAAGGGCGGCATCGGCCATCGCTGCCGCACGCACCGGGTCTGCGGCGAAACCGGCCATGGCCTCGGCCAGTGTCGCCGGTGCGTCATCGCTCAGCACGCCATGCACACCGGTGTCGATGAATTCGGGGATGGCGGAGACCGGCGTGCTGAGGATCGGCAGCTTCTGGCTGGCCGCCTCCATCAGCACATTTGGCAGGCCGTCGCGGTCGCCATCCGCCGCGATGCGCGAGGGCAGGACAAAGAGATCGGCGGCGCGCATCGCCGCGATCACCTCGGGCTGGTCGCAGGCCCCGCGCCAGGTGATGCGGTCGCTGATACCATGCGCTTCGGCGCGCGCGCGCATCTGCGCGTCCAGCGCCCCGCCGCCGATATGGGTCCAGTGCCAGTCGATTTCAGCGGGCAAGAGGGCCAGCGCGTCAATCAGGTTGTCAAAACCCTTTTTCTCGACCAGCCGCCCCACTGACATCATCTGGAACGGGTCACCCGGTTTGCGCAGTTTCCGCTCTGGTGGGGCAGGGAACCGTGCGAGGTCCAACCCGTGATACACCAGATCGACCCGCTCGGGCGTGTCGGCCAGCCCTTGAAGATGCGCCGCACCAAAGGCGGTGCAGGTCGCGCCAAAGGCGGCACCGTGATGCTGGCCTGACAGTTTTTCGCGCAATTCCCAATCCGGCGACGTCCAGATGTCCTTGGCATGGGCGGAGAAGGACCAGGGCAGCCCCCGCAGAATGGCCGCATAGCGCGCGACAGAGGAGGGCGTATGCAGGAAATGCGCATAAAGGCCCGCCACATCCTGCGGCAGTTCATGCGCCATCACGCAGGCCTGCCCCCAGCGGCGGCGGCGGTTGGGCGTGTCGTCACGGTTCAGATCGGCAGCATAGGCTGCAGCGGCCGCGTCAAAACCGGGCATGTCGGCCGCAGCACCCATCGCGCGGGCCACGCGGGCGGGTTCATCGCGCAGGTATTCCGGCAGATAGCGCACCTGGGCCTGCAGGCGGTCATGCAGCGGATGCGTCTTGTGATCGGTCGGATGCCGCAGCGACCAGATGTCAAACTGCAGACCGGCCTCTTCCAGCGCGACCAGTTCCTGCGCGATAAACGTCTCTGACAGGCGCGGCCAGCCCTTGACCACGACAGCCAGCTTTCCGACGTTCATTTGCTGTTCTCCCCGGCCATCAGGGCACGGGCCCGCGCGACCACGACATCCAGACCTTCCAGCAGCCCGTCTGCTCCGGCTTCCGATGGCTTGCCCTGCCGCGGCAGGTTGCGGATGGCCGCGATCATCGACGCGGCGGTCATCCCATCGCGGGTTTCATCCAGCATCCGCACCAGCCCGCGCTGTTCCGCACGGCTCGCCCTGATCCACTGCTCCAGCCGGGGTTTGGTGCGCGGCACGATCACCGCCGGCTTGTCAAAGGAGAGCACCTCGCAAAAGGTATTGTAGCCGCCCATGCAGATCACACCTTCGGCCCGGGCAAAAAGCGCCTCGATCCGGCTGTCGAATCCTGTCGCGATGACGCGCCCGCCCAGTTTGGCCACCCGTGCGTCGAAAGCCGCGCGCACTTCGCCAGACAGGAAGGGGCCGTAGACCAGCACCGCGTCCGGCCCCAGGGAGGGGTCGTTTTCATAGGCTTCAAGAACCAGCGACACCATGGCGGCCCCGTCGCCGCCGCCACCGGGGGTGATCAGGATATAGGGCCTGTCCGGCACCTCGGAGGCGTCAGTGACAGTGCGGCGCAGATAGCCGGTCCAGTGCAACCGCGCGCGGGCGGCCTCCGACAGGTGAAGCCCCTCGGTCGGGTCATAGACATCGCGTGCGCCATAGACCCAGATCTCGTCATAAAACCGCTCTGTTGCCTCGATCGCGCCCTTGCGTGCCCATTCGGCCCCGATGACCTCCGGTTCGTCCAGCACATCCCGCAGTCCAAGGACGCAGGGTATGTTCCCCTTGGCATGCAGCCACTCCAGCGTCGGCAGCAGCTCGCCGCGAAAGCCGGTTGGTTCCTTGTCCACGATCAGCAGGTCCGGCTGGTATTGCTCGACCGAGGTCTGGATCAGCCCCGCCCGCAGTGACGTTGTCTGGTCGATGTCCATGCCAAGCGTCTGGCTGACATAAGATCCGTCCGGCAGTTTCGTGACACCCGGCAGGCGGATATGATCGACCCGTTCGGGAAAGGTAAATCGCCCTGCCACGGGCGATCCGGTCAGGATGATTGCGGAAGCCTTGTCATCGCCCTTTGTCAGGGCGGTGGCCAGCGCGCGGGACCGGCGCAAATGGCCCAGCCCAAAGGTGTCATGACTGTAGAACATGATCCTGCGCGACGTTGCCTTGCGGGCCATCGTGACGGTGTGGGTCATTCGTTCCATGTGCAGCGGTGCCGGTCCTGATCGCATCAGGACGCAGCCCGATTTCCCGCTTGTTCTGGGAAACTGCTTTCCCGGTTCACCGGGTCTGTCATCTGGACGGGGCGCTGGCTGGTCTGGCTGCGCGTTGGGCGGCTGAAGCAGGCAGGGTGCATCATGGGCGGTCTTTCCGGTTCTAGTGTGGCAGCCCGTGGCGCCTGCATTCCGATATGGCACAAGTTATATGGGCTTGTAAAACATCTGCACTGATATTTGGCCCGAGGCCCTGCCGCACCGGGGCGGCGATTGCAATGGTGTGTCGCCTGACTTAGCGTAGTAAAATTGAATTTGGGGGCCATCATGCGCTATCTTACCTTTCTCATCATGGCCTTGATGATCTGCCTGGCCGCCCCCGATGCGCAGGCGCAGGGGCTGGGGCCGCTGCTGAGCAAGGAAAAGGCTGCCCCCTCCGCCAGCGAGGAAAACATCGACCGGATCATCCGGCAGGCCGCCGAAAATGGTGTGGGCGTGGTGGTGATCGACACCGAGGGCAACTTGCTGACCCAGGGCACCACCGAGGCTGCGGAAACCACGGCAGAGCAGCCGGCAGGGAAATCACCGCTGATGGCCGCACAGGACCGGGCGGTGCAGCTCCGGGCCGCCCTTGTAGACCGGCTGTTACTGCTGCCTGCCGCCTTCAACGAAGTCGCCTATATCCTGCGCGCGGCCAGCCCGGATGGCACCATTTGGGCCTTTGGCAAGACATTGCTGCTGTGCCTCGCCCTGTTTGCGGTCGGGTCGCTGTTCGAACGATATGTGTTTGGCAGACGGATCGCGAAGGGATTTGTTACCTCCCGCGTGATGGAAAACCCGCAGGGCTATGTGGAAAAAATGCCCTTCCTCGTCATGCGCTTTGCCGTCGGCGTCGTGGGCATCCTGGTTTCGATGCTGGTGGCCTACATCCTGGGGTTCGCGATCTTTGGCACCCTGGAAGACACGGCGATGCAATTTACCGTCAGTCTGATCAATATCGGCTATTTTGCATGCCGCCTGGTTGCGGGGATCTGGCGGATGATCCTTTCGCCCTTTCTGAGCCAGTACCGGATCCCGCATTTCAGCGACCGCGACGCAAAACGGCTGCACAGGTGGATATGGATCCTGGCCGTCCTGGACATCTGCGCGATTCTTTTCGGCATCTGGATCGGTGAGCTGGGCCTGAACTACGAGGTCTATGCCTTTCTCAGCGCGATGATGTCGGCGGGTATCGTCCTGATGAACATCCTGATGGTCCTGATCAACCGCCGCGCAGTCAGCCTCGCTTTGCGGAACGGGAAATCTCTGGAGGAATGCAGTTTCCTCGTGCGGTTCCTGTCGCGTGCATGGGCGCCGGGGATGATCATATACGTCATCTTTGCCTGGCTGGAACTGACCGCTGATCTGGTCCTTGGGAACCCGTCCTCCATTCCGCTGATCGCGGGGGCCTACGGCATCATGATGTCGATCATCGTGGTTTACGGTGTGATCAACTATCTGATCGAACGCAGTTTCGCCCGCGCCCGCGCGATGCGCCGCATGAACGAAAAACTGGCCGAGGAAGAAACCCAGGAGGCCGAGCTGGCGGCCGCACTGGAAGCGCAGTCCGAAATCTCCGAAATTGAAGCGGCGCGGCTGAGCGAGGAACTGGCCGATACCCGTGCCGCCGTGGCCGAGGAAGAGGCGCGCATGGGCCTGATACCGCGCCACCGGCTGAACACCTTCGAAGGTCTTGCCGGGCGGGTTGCCGGCATTCTTGCCTTTGTCGCGGGGGCCTATGCGTTTTTCTACATCTGGGACAACGACGGCGCGCAGATGGTCGAAAGCTATGCCGACCGGTTTCTCGACATCCTGGTGATCATCTTTGTCGGTTACGTGGTCTATCACGCCTTCCGGATCTGGATCGACAACAAGATCGCCGAGGAAACCGGGGATGAAAAGGAAGTCGAACTGGGCGATGAAGGCGGCGGGTCTTCGGCAAGCCGGCTTGCGACCCTGTTGCCGCTGTTTCGCAACTTCATCCTGATCCTCGTGGTGGTGACGCTTCTGCTGATCGTGCTGATGGAGATGGGGATCAATGTCGGGCCCCTGTTTGCCGGTGCCGGGATCGTCGGGGTGGCGATCGGCTTCGGCTCCCAGGCGCTGGTGCGCGACATCTTTGCCGGGGCGTTCTTTCTGTTCGACGACGCCTTTCGCAAGGGCGAGTATCTGGACGTGGGCGAGGTCAAGGGCACGGTCGAAAAGATCTCCGTCCGGTCCTTCCAGCTGCGCCATCATCTGGGCGCGCTGCACACGATTCCCTTTGGTGAACTGCAGGTGATCACCAATTATTCCCGCGATTGGGTGATGATGAAACTGCCGCTGCGGGTGACCTATGACACCGATGTGGAAAAGGTCCGCAAGCTGATCAAGAAACTGGGGCAGGAACTGCTGGATGACCCGGTGATCGGGGACAACTTCATCCAGCCCCTGAAATCCCAGGGCGTGATCGAGATGCAGGACAGCGCCATGATCATCCGGGTCAAGTTCATGACCAAGCCCGGGGATCAATGGCTGGTGCGCAAGAAGGTCTATGAGGACATCCGCGCCCTGTTCGAACGCGAAGGCATCAAATTCGCCCACCGCGAAGTGACCGTGCGCCTGGCCGATGGCAAGGTCGAGAACCTGAGCGAAGAAGACCGCAAGGCGGTCACTGCGGCGGCACATGCCCATATCGAGGAAGAGGACATGGGGGACGCTGCAGACATGGGGGATGACCGTTAGGCGCGCGACGCCGAATTTACGCTCCCCCGGTTTTGACAAAGGGGGGCAGCCGCCTATCTCCTGCTTGACCCAGAAGGAGGATCACAATGTCACAGACACGTCGCCATTTCCTTGTCACCACCGCTGCGACAGCCGGGGTTGTCACGCTTTTGCCCTATGCCGCGCGTGCCGCAGCCCATGCGGGCGATACCTTCGACACCGAAGCGGGCCCCATCACCGTGCATCCGGTCTCCCATGCCTCCTTTGTCATGGAGACGCCCAAGGGCACGATTTACGTCGACCCGGTGGGCGATGCGGCGCAATACGCGGATTTCCCGCCCGCGGATCTGGTATTGATCACCCACGAGCACGGGGACCATTACAGCGCAGAAACCCTGTCCGCTCTGGTGGGGGAGACCACCCAATTGATCACCAACCCGGCCGTCTTTGACATGTTGCCCGATGACCTGAAGGGCAAGGCAACTGCTGTGGCCAACGCGGAAATGGCGCAGTTTGCCGGGATGAACATCGAAGCGATCCCGGCCTACAACATGACCGAAGAGCGCAAGAATTTTCACCCCGAAGGCCGCGACAACGGATATGTGCTGAACTTCGACAAGTTCCGGGTCTATATCTCTGGCGATACCGAGGACATTCCCGAGATGCGGCAGCTGTCGGACATCGACCTGGCCTTTGTCTGCATGAACCTGCCCTTCACCATGGACGTGAATGCCGCGGCTTCGGCGGTGTCCGAATTTGCACCGACATATGTCTATCCCTACCACTACCGCGGCCGGGACGGCGGCACCCAGGATCCGGAAGCTTTCGCCAAACGTGTGGGCACGGATGTCGAGGTGAAGATGGGCAAGTGGTACGACTAGCTTGCTTGGACCGAAGCAGACCGGGGCCCGCCAACTCTTCGGCACTGACGGTGGTTTGATGGGCCTGGGCCTTTGGTTTGTCAAACTCGATCAGGATAGACGCTGGGGGCGGGTAACGAAGATCTGTGCCACCAAAGCGGGTTAAGTGTTACTGCGCCGCAATTGACAACGGCATTTTCCGATTGTGGTTTGGTTCGAAAGGAGGCTTTCGCGGGGAACGGCCCTCAACTTGAACGGGACAACATCCGTATGCGCGCGGCTAAGGTTTCCATCATTACGTCCAGCTGTTCCCTGCTTAGGCAGATTTGCTGGTCTTGCGGGCCTTCGACATAAGGTTCGATATCCTCCTTGTAATAGAGCTCGCGGCCAAAATATGCGTTGCCTTGCTTGATCCGCTCGCCAATTTCCTCGCAGTACGTTTCCAAAGCTACTCGCGATGCCTTGGGTTTGGAACTTGCGGTCGGCGGAAGGCGCGCCGACATGGTCTGAGCCAGAAATGCACCATCCACAGGCAGGTACTTGTTCATAGCTCGCTGTATTTCCAGCTCGGCTATATCCAGTGAGCGGTTGACGACGCGGACCGGTGGCAAGACAAACGTGGATTCCGGTTGACATAACCAGTCCGAAAAGAGTGTCAGCAATCTATTTCGTTCATGCGAGTAATTGTGAACTGTAAGTTTGAAATTTGCTTTTTTACACGCTTCTGAGAACTTGATGGCCCTTGAGATATTGTCGTTATGGGGGTTGTTCAAAGCGTACTCGAACGAGAGGGCCAGATTGCCGCTTTTCACAGCTTGGCTATAGCTCGCTGCGACATTTTCCAAGGGGTTACGCACGAAAAGCAACACGGAAACCGGGACGCCGGGATGCCGCGAAGAAATATCCTCGGCAATGGTGTCGAAGAGGCGTTGAAACAGGCTCTCATTCGAGACGAGCAAGCTCATGCCAGCAATATCATTTGCCTGCATCAACATTCTGTCCCAGGAATTTTCACCGTTTGGCAGGTTTCCTGAAGTCGTAAGTCCTTTTGCGGCGCGCTCCCGATCAGAGCTGCTTATCGGGTAGCATATTTGCCGGAAATGCAATGCGTCACTGGAAGCTGCCAGAACCGACTGCAAGAAGCTGGTGCCAGTTTTGCCGTGGCCGACGTGCAGCAGAATTTCTTTTGGTTGTGACATGTTTTCCTCGGTAACTTGATGTATTTAGTTTCAATTTTGTAAAAAAAAGCGATCAGGGTGCTCCGACCGATGCTTCATTTTGGCCAAGACAAACCGACCCCGCAAGGAGTTTTCCGTATCGGTGAAAGCCTCTTGCGGAAATGTTCCACGGTCTTGGGAGGGCAGAAATGGTCTTAGCAGATTATTGGTTCAGTTCTCTACCAGCGGCTTTCACCCCTTGTAGGGGTCGAGCGATGCCCGCAGGCCGTCGCCCAGGAAGTTGAATGCCAGGACAACGATGATGATGGGCAGCATGGGGATGGCCGTCCACCAGTAGATTTCGATGCTGGCCAGATTCTGGGCGTCGTTCAGCATGACACCCCAGCTGACGGCCGGGGCGCGCAGGCCGAGGCCGAGGAAGCTCAGCGCCGTCTCACCCAGGATCATTGCCGGGATCGACAGGGTTGCGCTGGCGATCAGATGCGACATGAAGTTCGGCAGCAGATGCCTGCTGATGATCCGCGCCGGTCTGGCCCCCATCATTTCCGCCGCTTTCACGAATTCCTCCTCGCGCAGCGACAGGAATTTCGACCGCACCGCCCGGGCGAGGCCGGGCCAGTCCAGGATCCCGAGAATGATCGAGATGATGAAAAAGACCGCGACCGGGCTCCAGTTGGAAGGCACCGCCGCCGAGAGGGCGAGCCAGAGCGGCAGTTCCGGCAGGGAGCGCAGGATTTCGATGGCCCGGTTGATGATCCAGTCGGTGCGCCCGCCAAAGTAACCCGCAAGTGCCCCGAAGGTGATGCCAAGCAGGAAGGAGACGGTGATGCCGATCAGCCCGACCGTCAGCGACAGTTGCGCGCCATAGAGGATACGGCTGAACACGTCCCGGCCCAGCCTGTCTGACCCCCAGAGAAAGATCGTGGCCCCGGGCGGCGCACAGAACAGATGGGTGTCGGAGGGGATCAGGCCGAAGAGGTTGTAATCCGCCCCTTCGCAGAAAAATTCCAGCGGCATCGGGGTGGATGTGTCGGTGGTATAGGTCCAGCGGAAATTGACCAGATCGGCCTTTGCCGTGATCGGATAGACGTAAGGCCCCACAAACGACCCCTCGTGCCACAGGTTGACGCTTTGCGGCGGCGCATAGAGATAGTCGGCGCTGCGCTGATTGGGGGTATAGGGGGAGATGAAACCGGCAATGGGCAGCATCAGATAGCACAACAGCAGGAAAATGCCCGATATCAGCCCGATCCGGTGGCGTTTGAACTTGCGCCAGGTCAGCAGCCAGGCCGGCGCATCCATGTCCGCGCGTTCGGGGGCGCTGATGTCGGTGTCATCGGACCAGGCTTCTGCATCGACATAACGGTTGTCCGGGTGAATGCTCATGTGTCACGGCTCCCGTAGCGGATGCGCGGGTCGAGCAGCACCAGCAACAAGTCCGAGATCATCGTGCCGACCAGTGTCAGCAGAGCCACGAACATCAGCACGAAGGCGGCAAGGAACTGATCCTGGCTTTTCAGCGCGGCCAGCAGGGCAGGGCCGATGGTCGGCAGGGCCAGGACGACCGACACCAGCACCGAACCCGAGACCATGGCCGGCAGCAGGTTGCCGATGTCCGCGACAAAGGGGTTGAAGGCCATCCGCAGGGGATATTTGGCCAACAGGCGCGCCGGTGCCAGCCCCTTGGCGCGGGCGGTCTCCACATAGGGTTTGCTGAGCTCGTCCAGCATGTTTGCGCGCAGGCGCTGCATCATCGCCGCCGCCCCCGCAGTGCCGATGACGAAAGTGGGCACAATCAAATGGGTGGCCATGGATTTGACCTTGGCCCAGCTCAGCGGTTCGCCCTCGAAACTGGCGTCCATCAGGCCGCCGATGGGAATGTCGAAATACTTGTGCCCATAGTAGAACAGGATCAGCGCCAGCAGGAAGTTGGGTGTGGCAAGGCCAAGATATCCCACGAATCCGGCGGTGTAATCCATCCATGTCTCTGCCTCGGCAGCGGCCAGCACGCCCAGCGGCAGGGCGACCACATAGACAAAGAGCACGGCAGCGAGGTTGACCAGCACGGTCAGCCAGAGCGCATCCCCCACGATTTCCCCGACCGGCCGGTCGAATTCGAAGGACCAGCCGAAATCACCCTGGATCAGCCCGGAAAACCCGTTCGGACCGGGGGCAAAGCCGACCCAGATCAGGTATTGCTCCCAGATCGGCCGGTCCAGCGCATATTCGGTGCGCAGGAATTCGGCCTTGGCCACACCTTCGGCCTGACCGGTGGCACGCAGCTCGGCAATCTGGTTGGACAGGTAATCGCCGGGCGGCAGGTTGATGATGGTGAAGACAAGGATCGACACGATCCAGAGCGTCAGCAGCATGGTGAAAAAGCGATAGACCGCGTATTTGAGAAAGGTCATTGCGTCACCTGTTGCAGGGCATCTTCAAAGTAGAATTCGTCGATGCGGTGGACGCCGAAATGCGCGCCGGGCTCAAACGCCCAGATCGCCGTCTCGGGCACGTTGCGCAGCCGCTTGTTGACCACCACGGGCTGCGGGGCTTCGGACAGGATGCCAATCGCGAATTGCTGCTCTGCGTGGATGTCCAGCATCTCAGCCCAGATGGCGCGGCGTTCATCCCGGTCGAAGGTATGGTTCCATTGGTCCGACAGCGCCAGCAGGCGTTTCGCCTCTGGCAGATCCGGGGCTTCGCCGACCTCACCCCCCGACTGGAAGTACTGGCCCCACTTCGGCCAGGCAAAGAATTCCTGGTTGGTGGGGGCAAGATACATCGGCGAGGTCGAGGCGGAGGGCAGCCCGTTGTCCCAGCCAAACCAGACCGCCGACATCGACACACCGGCATAAACACGGTTGCGCAGGATGTCGCGGTCAAGCGGGCGCATCACCAGTTTGATCCCGAGGTCGCGCCAGGTGTCCGTGACGATGGCCAGGGCATTCTCGACCTCTTGCCGTTCGCCTGCCGTTTCCACGATGAACTCCATTGGCCGCCCGTCCGGTAGTCTGCGCAGCCCGTCCGGAGTGCGGTCGGTCAGGCCCATCTCGTCCAGCAGGGCATTGGCCGCGTCGATGTCCATGGTGGCCCACATCGACAGATCGGCGCGGTTGAACAGGGGGCTGGATGACAGGGCGGTCATGCCGCCCTCCAGCGCCAGGCCGAAATAGAGGGCGCGGTTGATCATATGCCGGTCGATGCCCATGCTGAGGGCCCGGCGGAACCGCACATCGCGCATCACCTCGCGCCAGACGGGATCGTTGAAGTTGAGGTTGGGGTAGATCGCGATCTGGCTGGCAGCCCCGTTGCCCCAGAGCAGCGTGCGGTAGTTGCCGCCGTCGGATTCGCCCTTCTTGAGGATCGAGATGTCCGGGAAATCGAGGCCGCGCGCCTGAAGGTCTGCCTCGCCCGCGTTGGCCTTGGCCGCAACCAGCCCGCCGCCCACGATGCTCATCTCGACAATGTCGATATAGGGCAACTGGACCCCCCGGGCGTCGATCCTGTGATAATAGGGGTTGCGCACGAAAACCTGCCGCGAGGTGGTGCCGCTGGCGTTGATCCAGGGCTGCAGGGTCGGCTGCTGCGGGTTGTCGAACTTGTACATGCTGTCACGACGGTTGTGCAGCGCGGCCCAGCTCTTGACCCGCGCCTTGCGGGTTTCCAGTTTCAGCGCGGCGGGATCCGCGAGGTCGCCGTGAAACTGTCTGAGGTAGTGTGCGGGCCGATAGATGAACGGCGGGGCCGCCTGTGCCAGCAACGGCAGGAAGTTTGCATTGGCGGTGGGCCATTCGAATACCACCGTATAGGCATCGGGAAAGGTCACGCTGCCCAGGACGCCGTCGACATACATGAACTCCGGCGGCCCGGTTGGCGTGATCTTTTCATTATTCACGACATATTCCCACCAATAGCGGAAATCTTCCGACGTGAAGGGCGCGCCGTCGGACCAGCGGTGGCCGGGGCGCAGATGCATGGTGAACCTGCGGTCTTCCTCGATCTCGATGTCGCGCAGGATGTCGGGGTAAAGTTCGTAGTTGGTGTCATAGCCGACCAGGCGGGCATAGCCATACACCACCATCTGGCGCACGTCCTTGGCACGCGAGACCATGGTGCGCAGGGTGCCACCCTGCCTGCCAAAGCTGCGCCCCTTGGCGGGCAGATCGACGATCAGCGGCGTTTCCGGCAAACGCTCTGCAATCGGGGGCAGGTGGCCCTGGTTGATCTCCATCTGCCAGAAGGAGCTTTCCTGAGGCGCCGGCATCTCTTGGGCAGATGCGGAGAGGCCCGTGATCAGGGCGAGGCAGAGGGCGATGCACCTAAACATGGCACCTCACCAGATGTCCGGGATCCAGCTCGCGCAGGATGGGTGCGTCAGCGCCTTCAAAGCGGAACCGGTCCGGCCAGCTTGCCGGTGATCCGGCGCCTTTTGCGACCAGGGCAAGGTCGATGGGGCGCGAAAGGTCCGGTTCCGGCTGGGCGGCGATCAGGGCCCGGGTGTAGGGGTGGCAGGGGTTGTAGAACAGCGTTTCGGGCGGCGCCTGTTCCACGATCACCCCGGCGCGCATCACCGCGACCTCATCGGCGATCCGTGCGACCACGGCCAGATCGTGGCTGATGAACAGATAGCTCAGCGCGGCACGGTCGCGGATGTCTTCGAGCAGGGTCAGGATCTGATCCTGCACGGAAACATCCAGCGCCGAGGTCGGCTCGTCACAGATCAGCAGCCTGGGATCGAGGGTCAGCGCCCGGGCGATTGACAGGCGCTGTCGCTGACCACCGGAAAACGCATGCGGATAGCGGCGCAGCATGTCCGGGTCCAGCCCGACCCAGCGCAGCATTTCCGCCGCCTTTTCAAGCTGCTCCGCGCGGCTGCCGATGTTGTGGATCTGCATCGGCTCGATCATCGCGCTTTGCACCCGCATCCGGGGGGAAAGGGAGGAATAGGGATCCTGGAACACCATCTGCGCCTGACGCTGAAAGGCGGTGCGCTGGGCGCGCGTCATGTCGTGCACGGGCAGCGGCGCATCGTCCCGGTCCGGGGCAAACAGCACCTCTCCGCCGGGATCGGGGCGTTCCGCGCCAAGGGCGATGCGCGCGCAGGTCGTCTTGCCCGAGCCGCTTTCGCCCACCACGGCCAGTGTTTTGCCGCGCACCACCTGCAGGTTCACGTCCCGGCAGGCCGCGATCTGTACCGGTTTGCGCCAGCCTCCGGCCCGCATGGTATAGGTCTTGGACACGTTCCTGAGGTCGAGAATGATGTCCTTGCGATCCAGTGCCCGCGCGGGTTGCGCGACCTCCGGGATCATCGGCGCGGCGGCAAACAGCTTTTTCGTGTAGCCATGTGCAGGCGCCCCCAGAATGCCGCTGGCGCCGCCGCTTTCCATGACACGGCCCTTGTTCATGACCACGACCTGCTGCGCCATATTGGCCACCACGCCCAGATCATGGGTCACCAGGATGACGGCCATGCCGGTATCCTTCTGCAAACTGCGGATCAGCCCCAGAACCTGCGCCTGCGTCGTGACGTCCAGCGCGGTGGTGGGTTCATCCGCGATCAACAGCTCCGGTTCGGCAACCATGGCCATGGCGATCATGGCGCGCTGACGCATCCCGCCCGACATCTCGAAGGGATAGCTCCGCCATGCCCGTTCAGGATCTGCAAAGCCGACTTTCTCGAATTGGGCCAGGACCCGGCGCTTTGTCTCGGCGCCGCCGAGATTGCGGTGAATCCGCAGCACCTCGCCAACCTGATTGCCCAGCCGGTGCAGCGGTGACAGCGAGCGCATCGGCTCCTGAAAGATCATCGCGATCCGGTTGCCCCGGATGCGCCTCATTTGCCTGCTGGAACAGGTCAGCAGGTCGGTCGCCCCGTCAGGCTGATTGAAGGTGATCCCGCCGCCCCGGACCTGCGCCGTCTCCGGCAGGATGCGCAGGATCGCGCGGCAGGAAAGCGTCTTGCCCGATCCGCTTTCGCCGACCAGCGCAAGTGTCTCGCCCGCGTGTACCGAAAAGCTCACGTTGCTGACCACCGGCGGGGCCATGCCAAAGCCGATCGTAAGTGCGTCAACATCGAGCAGTGAGGTCATCGGGTTCCTGTCGGGGCCAAGAGTACAGAACTTGAAGTGAAGCCTATTCCGCGCCACAGGTCCAGAGGCGCGCGGCGTCAGGCGTCAATGCTTCACTTTGTGCTGCACCTGCGCCATGTAGGGCCGGAAATGTTACAGGAGTACCGCATGAGCCGCCTAGATGTCTTTATCAACCGGATGGTGTCGCAGCGCGCCTGTCTGGATCACGCCGCCGCGCGGACTGCCGACTTCCCCGGACCGGTGTTCGAACTGGGGCTGGGCAATGGCCGCACCTATCACCACATGCGCGAGACGATGCCGGGCCGCGACATCTTTGTGTTTGAGCGGGCCGTTGCCGCCCATCCTGACAGCACACCGGCCGACGAGATGCTGATTCTGGGCGATGTGCGCGAAACGCTGGTTGAGGCGCTTGCGCGGTTCGGGCCGACGGTGGCGCTGATTCATGCCGATCTGGGCGGCCACAACCTGTCCAAGAACGATGCTTTCGCGCGGCTTGTCTCGCCCCTGATCGAGCCGCTTCTGGCGCCGGGTGGCCTGATGGTGTCATCGGACCGGATGTATTTCGAGCGTTTGCAGGAGCAGGAATTGCCGCCTGAGGCGGTGCCGGGGCGGTGTTTCATCTACGGCTAGGGGCTGGCTGCTCCCCGGTCCGGCGTAAGGCCGTTGATCCAAAACAGGACCTGTTCCGGTGTCGATTTACTTGCGGTAAGGATGATCCCCGCCAGTCGTATACATGTCGCCGATGTTGCCAGTGTCGCCAATGCGGCCGATGGGGCCAATGGGACCGTGCATCCAGAAGACCCTCCTGTGATGACATGTCAAAAATGACATGTCATCACAGCGGGTCGAAAGCCGCGCATGTTTCATTCGGTGCGACGGGTTTTCTGTATCTTCTCTGTGATGCGGAGAGGCGAAGCGACACCAACTGCCAGGTGTTTCCGACCTGAACCGGAGCTTTCCCGCCGTTCCGTTTGGCGATGCCAATGCCCCAAAACATCCCCGCCTGGCGACAGCACTCTGACACAAACCGGCTTGCCCGGCATCTGAAAGGGTGGGCCACAATCTGACCCGCTCAGAGGCAGGGCCCCAGGGTCCCGGCATGGGCAGACCCAGGATGACGCCCCGTCCTTGCCCATCCCTTTGTTTTTGGTCTTGTGCCTTTGAAACCGTGAACCTATGTTCCGATGAATTTTGCGAAACAGTGTTTTGCAATGCGAAACAGCAATGGGGAGGATTGCTTTGCCGGAATTGCCCGCACCGCTGAGACCGCGCAGGCCGGGGGTGACCCGCTTGGTCGCCGTTGCCGTTGCCTGCCTGCGGCCATCTCGCATCAGCGTGGGGGCATGTCCGTGCAAATGACATCCGGTCAGACAGAATCCGGGACCACCGACCGCAAGTTTGCCAACACGCTTGCCCGGGGCCTTGGCGTGTTGCGGGCCTTTCGTGCCAGCGACAACGGGCTGACCCATGCAGAAATCGCCAAACGTACCGGATTGCCCAAGCCGACGATTTCGCGGCTGACCTATACGCTGTGCGAACTGGGCTATCTCGTCCATGGCGGGCGCAACGACCGGTTCCGCCTTGGCCCTGCCGCCGTGGCCCTTGGGTCTGTTGCGGGGCTTTCCGTCGGCTTTGTCGATCATGCCTCGGAACAGATGCAGGCGCTCGCGGACCGGACCGGCACGCTGGCGCTGATAGCCGTGCGCGACGGTGCGCGGATGCTGCTGGCAAAAACCTGGCGGCCCGAAGGAAAATCGACCATCTGGCTGGATCCGGGTTACCGCATTCCGATGTACGGCTCCTCCTCCGGCATGGCAGTGCTGGCCTCGATGGATGACGACAGGTTCGCGGGGCTTGATAACGCCGACACCCTGGTGTCCTTTCGCAGGCAGGGCTACGACCAGCTGCTGGGGCAGGGATTTGTCATCACCCCGCGCGACCTGCGCTACACAGGTACCGTCAACGCGGTGAGCGTACCCTATTTTGCGAATGAATTTGGTGAATCCGTTGCCTTTACCTGTGGCGCATCACCTGCTGACCTGCCGACGCACCGCATGCTGGCAGAGGTCGGCCCCGCCCTGCGCGATACCGTGCGCGCGCTTGAGCAGAACACCGGACATGCTGCTGCGCTGATACGGCGCGGTTGAGACTTCAAGGAGACCTGAAATGACCGACAAGATCGACTATTCCCGCCACGACGACATCGCCGTCCTGCGCATCCGGAATCCCCCTGTCAACGCGCTGTCACAGGCCGTGCGCCAGGGGCTGTCCGACGCCATGGACCGGGCCGAGGCCGAGGAAGGTGTCAGAGCGGTCCTGATCGTGGGTGAGGGGCGCGCCTTCATCGCGGGTGCCGACATCACCGAATTCGGCAAACCCCCGCAGGAACCCTTCCTGCCGGACCTCTGCACAAGGATCGAAGGATCGCCGCTGCTGGTGGTGGCCTCCATGCACGGGGTGTCGCTGGGCGGCGGGCTTGAGGTGGCGTTGGGCGCGCATTACCGCATCGCCCAGCCCGACGCGCGGGTGGGCCTGCCCGAGGTGCATCTGGGCCTGATCCCCGGCGCGGGCGGGACCCAGCGCGTGCCGCGTCTGACAGGGGCGGAAAAGGCGATCGAGATGATCACCTCCGGTCGTCAGATCAAGGCGGCAGAGGCGCAGGAAATGGGCCTGATCGACCGAGTGGCCGAAGGTGATCCCGAAGCGGTGGGCCTTGCCTATGTGCAAGAGCTTCTCGGTGCCAATGCACCGCGCCGCCCGGTCAGCGAACTGCCCGGCCCGGACCCCATCGACTGGGATGCCACCTATGACGCGGTGCTGAAAAAGGGCCGGGGCCAGATCAGCCCTGCCACCGCCGTGCGCGCGGTGCAGGACAGCGCCGAGCAACCCTTTGCCGAAGGAATGAAACGCGAGCGGGCGCATTTCATGGACCTGATGCAAACCGACCAGCGCAAGGGCATGATTCATGCCTTTTTCAACGAACGCGCCGTGGGCAACCTGCCGGAACTCAAGGGCGTGGAGCCGCGCGCCCTGCAATCCATTGGTGTCATCGGCGGTGGGACGATGGGGGCAGGCATTGCCACTGCTGCCCTGTTGGCCGGCCTCAATGTCATCCTGATCGAGATGAAGCAGGAGGCAGCGGATGCCGCGCGGGACCGCATCGGCGGCAATCTTCAGGGCGCGCTGAAACGCGGCAAGATTTCCCAGAACAAATACGATGCGATGATGACCACCGGGCTGGAGGTGTCGATCAACTACGACAGCCTGCGCGACGTCGATCTGGTGGTCGAGGCAGTGTTCGAGGACATGGGCGTGAAACGCGAGGTTTTCGGCAAGCTCGACGCCGTGTGCAAGCCGGGCTGCGTGCTGGCCTCCAACACCTCCTATCTGGATGTGGACGAAATCGCCGCCGCCACCTCGCGGCCCGAAGACGTGATCGGCCTGCATTTCTTCTCGCCCGCACATGTCATGAAACTGCTTGAGGTCGTGGTGGCGGAAAAGACCGCGCCGGATGTCGTTGCCACCGGTTTTGCGCTGGGCAAGGCACTGGGCAAGATCAGCGTGCGCGCGGGCGTCTGCGACGGTTTCATCGGCAACCGTATTCTGGCGGTCTACCGCACCGCCGCGGACCATATGGTGCTGGACGGCGCATCGCCCTACCAGATCGACAAGGCACTGACCGACTTCGGCTTTGCCATGGGCCCCTTTGCCGTAGCCGACCTTGCCGGGCTCGACATCGGCTGGGCCACGCGCAAGCGCAAGGCGCCGCACCGCCACCCGGCGGAACGTGTGCCGACCTATATCGACCGGCTCTGCGAAGAGGGTCATTTCGGCCAGAAGACCGGCGAAGGCTATTACATCTACGAAAAGGGCAAGCGCGGCGGCACGCCGAACCCCAAGATCGCTGCACTGGTCGCCGAGGAACAGGCGGAGCGCGGAATTACGCCACGTGACTTCACCGACGAAGAGATTGTGCGGCGCTACATGTGTGCCATGGTGAACGAAGCGGCCAAGGTTGTTGGCGAAGGCATCGCGCGTCGTCCTCTGGACGTCGATATGGTTCTGCTCTTCGGCTACGGCTTTCCACGCTATTGGGGGGGACCGATGAAATGGGCGGATATTCAGGGGCTGGACAAGGTGCTGGCCGACATCGAAGGCTATGCGCAGGAGGATGCGTGGTTCTGGCAACCCGCACCGCTGCTACAGGAACTTGTGGCCGAGGGCCGTACATTCGACGACCTGAACAAGGCCAACTGACCCCCATGCACCAGGCGAATTCACGATAGGAGCACCGACATGGATCTGAGCTATTCCGAAGAAGAGAAAGCCTTCCGCGAGGAAGTCCGCACGTTTTTGAAAGACAAACTGCCCAAGGAGCTGAGCGACAAGGTGCGCTATGGCGGTGAGCTGGGCAAGGCCGACATCGAACGCTGGCATGCCATCCTGAACGAACAGGGCTGGCTGGCACCGAACTGGCCCAAGAAGTTCGGCGGGGCCGAATGGAACGCCGTGCAGCGCCACATTTTCGAGGAAGAGGCCGCCGCCCACCACGCGCCCCGCATCGTGCCCTTTGGCCTGTCGATGCTGGCGCCCGTGCTGCAGAAGTTCGGATCGAAGGAACAGCAGGACCATTGGCTGCCGCGCATCCTGAACGGCGATGACTGGTGGTGTCAGGGCTATTCCGAGCCGGGCGCCGGGTCCGACCTCGCCTCGCTCAAGACCACGGCGGTCCGCGACGGCGACCACTACATCGTCAACGGCCAGAAAACCTGGACCACGCTGGGCCAGCACGCCAACATGATCTTCTGCCTTGTGCGCACGAACAAGGAGGTCAAGCAGCAGGAAGGCATCTCGTTCCTGCTGATCGACATGGACACGCCGGGTATCGAAGTGCGCCCGATTGTGCTGCTGGACGGCGGGGCCGAGGTGAACGAGGTCTGGTTCACGGATGTGAAAGTGCCTGTTGAAAACCTGGTGGGAGAAGAGAACAAGGGCTGGACCTATGCCAAGTACCTGCTGACCCACGAGCGGACGAATATCGCGGGCGTCGGTTTCTCGCAGGCCGGCCTCACAGCGGTCAAGCGCCTCGCCAAGGCCGAGATGGCAGGCGGCAAGCCCCTGATCCAGAACCCGCATTTCGCGGCGCGTCTGGCTCAGGTGGAAATCGACCTGCAGGCCATGTCCACCACCAACCTGCGCATCATCTCCAAGGCGGCGGCGGGCACGGCGCCGGGGGTGGAATCCTCCATGCTCAAGGTCAAGGGCACGATCATCCGGCAGGAGATCAACGACCTCGCGCGGCGCGCCGCCGGGGCCTATGCGATGCCCTTCGCCTCCGAAGCGATCGAAGGCTCCAACGCGGGCCTGCCCGATCCGCTGTCCGCGGGCCCTGTGGCCGCGCAGTATTTCAACAACCGCAAGCTGTCGATCTTTGGCGGCTCCAACGAAATCCAGCGTGGCATCATCGCCAAGGTCACGATGGGAGGATAACAGATGAATTTCGAGCTGACTGAAGAACGCCAGATGCTGCAGGACACCCTGCGCCGCTACCTGCGCGAGAAATACGACACTGCCACGCGCAACAAGATCATTGAAAGTGACACGGGCTACAGTGCCGCGATCTGGGCGGAACTGGCCGAGCTTGGTGTGATCGGTGCGCTTTTCACCGAAGAGCAGGGCGGTTTCGGCGGCAAGGGTTTCGACCTCACCACGGTGTTCGAGGAACTGGGCCGCGCGGGCGTGGTCGAACCCTTTCTGGATACCGCCGTGCTGGCCGGTGGCCTGATCGCCGATCTGGGCAACGACGACCAGCAGGCTCATGTGGAAGAGATCATCGCGGGCAGCCTGCAACTGGCCTTCGCCCATGGCGAACCGACCAGCCGCTATGACCTGAACCGCGTGCAAACCACGGCAAAACCCGATGGCGACGACATCGTGCTGAACGGTCACAAGGCTGTCGTGGTGAATGCCGAAGCGGCCGACATGCTGGTCGTTTCGGCCCGCGAAAGCGGGGAGCCGGGCGACAACGAAGGCATCTCGTTGTTTCTGGTCCCTGCGGATACCAAGGGTGTCACCATTCAGGGCTATGCCCTGCTGGCCGGGGGCCGCGCCGCCGAGGTGATGCTGGACAATGTGAAAATCCCTGTCTCTGCCCGTCTCGGCGCGGCCGGCAAGGCCTTTGACGCCATCGAGGCGCGGGTGGCAGCGGCATCCGTGGCACAGGTCGCCGAAACCCTGGGCGCGATGGAGACCGCGACCCGGCTGACCAAGGATTACCTGGGAACGCGCAAGCAATTCGGCCGCCCCATTGGCACCTTTCAGGCGCTGGCGCACCGCATGTCCGACCTGCTGATCGAGATGGAGCAGGCGCGCTCTGCCGTGATCAACGCGGCGGGGCATCTGGAATCGGACCGTTCGGTTCGCGAAAGCCATGTCTCGGCGGCCAAGAACCTGATGGGCCGGGCGGGCCGTCTGGTGGCAGAGGATTCGATCCAGATGCACGGCGGTATTGCCATGACCCAGGAATATGAGCTGGCCCATATCGCCAAGCGGATCGTCATGGCGGACCACCGCTTTGGCGACACCGACCACCATCTGGAGCGGTTCATTGCCCTCTCCGCTGCCTGAGACCGCACATCTGATCGAGAACGAGACCGGGACGCAGACATTGATCGGCTATGTCGTCGATGTCAGCGACCCGGACGGTCGGGGGCGGGTCTGGCTGGACATCGGACCGCAGCACACCAACCGGCACAATGTGCTGCACGGGGGCATCGCCACGGCGGTGCTGGACAATGCCTGCGGGACCACCGGATCACTGACGGTCGATGCCACCGGCAAGGCGCCGTTCCTGACGATTTCCATGAACGTGCAGTTCGTCGCACCGGCGCGGGCAGGCACCCGTGTCACCGCCACGGGCCGTGTCGTGGGCGGCGGGCGCAGCACGCTGTTCATCGCTGCCGATATGGTGGATGAAAACGACCGTCTGATCGCCACCGCATCGGGGGTCTTCAAACGGGTTCCCAAGGAGAAACTGAAATGAGCGCACGGCTGGAGGACAAGGGCGACCGCCTGATTGTCTGGAATGGCAACACCGCCAAACGCGGGGCGCTCAGCCCTGAGCTTTACGACTGTATCCTTGAGGCGGTGAAACAGGCGCATGACCGGCGCATTCGCACGGTTATCCTCACCTCCGAAGGTCCGTTTTTCTGCGCCGGGGGGGATCTGAACGTCCTGATCGAACGGCGCGGCCTGCCCGAGGCGGAACGCCGCGAAAAAATTGACGGGCTGCACGATCTGATCCGCGCGATACGGTCCTGCCCGGTCCCGGTCATCGCTGCGGTGGAGGGTGGTGCGGCGGGTGCCGGCCTGTCCCTCGCGCTGGCCTGCGACCTGATCGTCGCCTCCGAGGAGGCGCGCTTTACCGCCGCCTATGTCAAGGCGGGGCTGGTGCCGGATGGCGGGCTGACCTCTGCCATGGCACGGATGCTGCCACGCCCCCTGGCGATGGAGATGTGCCTGATGGGCCGACCGGTGAATGCCCTTCGCTTTGCCGAACTTGGCGCGGTCAACCGCATCAGCAAACCCGACAAGGCACTGGAAGAGGCCATGATGCTGGCAGACACGCTGGCCGATGGCCCGCGCGACGCGCAAAGCACGATCCGGGGTCTGGTTGCCGACGCCTATGAAGCGACCGAGGCGGAGCAACTGGATGCCGAACGCAACGCAATGGCAGCGGCGTCAGGCAAGGACGAGGCCGCCGAAGGGATTGCGGCCTTCTTGGAAAAACGCAAACCCGTCTATCGCTGAGCGGTTTCGGGGGGAGGAGTGACAATGGCACGGGTGGAGAAATTTCTCGCCGATCAGGTGGCGCGCGCGCCCCTGTCCACGGCGCTCAGCGACAGCACGGGAGTCGTCTGGACCTTCGCCGATCTGGACGCGGCCAGCGATGTTCTGGCGGCAGAGCTTCAGGACGCCGGCGTGCAGGCCAACGACCGGGTGCTGCTGCTGGCCGAAAATTGTGCCGCCGCCGTTGCCGCCCTGCATGCGGCCTGGAAGCTGGGCGCGGTGATCATCCCCTTCAACGCCCGCCAGACCGAGGGCGAGGTACAGAAGATCCTCAATCACGCCACCCCCGCCGCCGTGCTGATGACCAGCGCGGTGTCCGGGGATGCCGCCCGACACGCCGAACGGATGGAAGCGCGCGAGATTACCGGGATGTTCGGTACTGTCCACATCGCCACGCCCGGACCCAGCAACCCTGATGACGACCTCCACGACGTTGCGGTGCTGCTTTATACCACCGGCACCACAGGCGATCCCAAGGGTGTGATGCTGACCCATTCGGGGATGCGGTTTGGCGGACAGGCCTCCGCCGCACTGCGCAGCATGACCCATGACGATGTGATCTATGGCGCGCTGCCGATGAGCCATGTCTTCGGCCTTGTCTCTGTCATCACGGCGGCCTGTTTTGCGGGCACCCATGTGCGGCTTGAGGCACGGTTTTCCGCGCAAAAGCTGTTCGAGGCGGCGCATGACGGGGTCACCATCATCCCGGCGGTGCCGCAGATGCATGCGCTGGTGATGCAATATACCAAGGAAAAGGGGCTGGATCGGCTGGGCTCACCCAGCCTGCGCTATGTCTCTTCCGGCGGCGCGCCGCTGGACCCGGCCTGGAAGCGCAAGGCAGAAGCCTTTTACGAACTGCCCCTGCAGAACGGGTTCGGCATGACCGAGACGACCTCCGGCGCCTCGGCCACGGTGAATGCGATCGGCTCGCCCGATACCTCGGTGGGGCCCGTTACCCCCGGCACCGAAGCGATGATCGACGAAACCGTGCCCGGCGGCGGCGAAGGGCAGGGCGAGGTGCTGATCCGTGGCCCCCATGTGATGAAGGGCTACTACCGCAACCCCGCAGAAACCGCCAAGGCGGTGGATGCGGACGGCTGGCTGCACACCGGCGATCTGGGCAAGATCGACGCCGAGGGGCGTCTGCACATCCTGGGACGGTCGAAGGAGCTGATCATCCATGGCGGGTTCAACGTCTATCCGCCCGAGGTGGAGGCGGCGCTGAACGACCATCCGCAGGTGATCCAGTCTGCGGTGATCGGCCGGATGAAGGATGGCGACGAGGAGGTTCTTGCCTTCGTGCAGGTGGCCGAGGGCGACATCCCCGATGCGGAGGAACTGCGCGCCTTTGTCAAGGAACGGCTGGCGGGCTACAAACGGCCCAGCCAGATCATCGTCGGCACCAGCCTGCCTGCGGCGCCGACGGGCAAGATCCTCAAGCACCGGCTGCTCGACGCCTTTGCCGATCAGATCAGGGACTGATCGGCAGAAATCAGACGTAAGTGCCGACAGCCGCCTGCCGGATGGCGCGGATGTTCTCGCCGTAAGGCGCGGGGTTACCGGCCGAGCCGCCCTTGAACACCGCCGATCCCGCCACCAGCACATCCGCGCCCGCCTTCACGCATTCGGGGGCGGTATCGACGGTCACGCCACCGTCAATCTCGATATGCACGGGACGGTCGCCGATCATGTTGCGCAGGGTTGCGATCTTGTGGGCAAGGGGGATGAACTTCTGCCCGCCAAAGCCGGGGTTCACCGTCATCACGCAGACCAGGTCGGCATCATCCAGCAGGTATTCCACCGCGCTGGCCGGGGTGCCCGGGTTCAGCGCCACACCGGCCTTGCACCCGGCACCCCGGATCGCCTGCAGGGTGCGGTGGATGTGCGGCCCCGCCTCCACATGGGCGGTGATGATGTCGGCACCGGCATTGGCAAAAGCGTCGATATAGGGGTCGACCGGCGCGATCATCAGATGCACGTCCATCACCCCCTTGATATGGGGCCGGATCGCGGCGCATGTGGTCGGGCCGAAGCTGATGTTCGGCACGAAATGCCCGTCCATCACGTCAACATGAATCCAATCCGCGCCCTGCGCTTCCACCGCGGCGCATTCCGCCCCGAAGTTGGCGAAATCGGCGGCGAGGATGGAGGGGGCGATTTTCACGGAGCGGTCAAAGGTCATGGCAGTCTTTCCGGCAGCTGAGACATGGTCCGCGTCATAGCCTGCAGGCGCGCCGGAGGATAGGGCGTTTCAAGGTATTTTTCCAAAGGTGCAGGTGGTGGCCCCGCCTTTACAGCGTCCCGCCTTTAACCTGATACATCCGGTATCGGCGATTCAAGTTCAAGGCGGGGCGCTTTCGGCAGCAGCACGGGTCCGGACGGATTACGCCGGATGCTCGGGCGGTGCCTGCAGCAGATCAAGCAGGCTGGCAAAGGATGTGCCCGCCCGTGGCAGCACCAGACAGGCTGCCATGATCGCCTCTGCCCTGTGTTGTCCGATCACAGGCGCGGCGAAGCGCATGAACTTGTCGGTGATGTCCAGTGCTGCGAAAGGACGTTCCGGCCCGCCGCGCGCATGGACCTCGCCCGAGGACAGGATTCGCCCGTCTTTCAGCGTGAGGGTGACATCGGCCCATCGCCCGGCGGGATAACGTGCCTCATGCTCCGGCCCCACGCGCATCTTTGTCATCGCCACCAGTTGCGCGGCCACCGGGTCCTGCAGCCCCGCGCCCGCGATATGCTCCAGCCGGATGTCGCCCCGGGCGATCATGACCGCCACGGCAAAGGGCAGCGAATATTGCGCCTGAGAGGTCGTCTCAGGGACGCCGGGAAAAAGCTGTACCGCGTTGTGAAAGCTGCGGATGTCGATGGCGGCGACCTGCTCTGCCGAGACATCATGCGCAAGGCAGATTTCACGCACGGCATCTATGCTGGCATGCGCCCAGCGGCAGATCGGGTAGGGTTTGATATATTGGTGCAGCACCTGCCAGAACCGGCCCAGGTCCGCCCAATGTTCCTGCGCCTCCGCAGCCTCGACGGTGATCGCGGGCGCACCGGTAAATCCCATCTCGGCCATGATCAGGGCGGAGACCCCCACCAGCGCGCCCATCCCGGACCCGTCGTGCAGCATCGTGGGGGTCGCAATTTCGCGCATCATCTGGCTGCGCGGCCCGTGATATTCCGCGATACCCAGCGCCTCGCGCAATTGTGCCGCCGAACTGCCCCGCAACCGCGCCCCCAGTGCGGTGACGCCAAGGGCATTCCAGGCCCCCGATGTATGGTAATCGCTGACCGAAGCATGCAGCGCGATGGCGGCCCGCCCTGCCACTTCGTATCCCGTGACCAGTGCCGCAAGCGCGTCACGCCCCGACAGATCCGGCAGGTGCTGCGCAAGGGAGACCAGCGCCGGGACCACCGCCACCCCGGTATGCCCCTTGGTCGGGTTGTATCCATCATGCCCGTCCAGGTTGTCGATCTGACTTGCCGTTGCAAAGGCCGCCCCGGCCAGGCTGGCCGCGCGTCCGTCGAACATCATCCAGGCGGTATCGTCCCGGTTGCCCGACCCGTAAAGGCGCCGCGCGGTTTCGCGGGCGATCTGCCCCGCCTGCATCGGGGCGGCGGCAATTGCGATGCCCAATGTGTCCAGCAATAACAGCGCCACATGGTCCAGAACCGCCTGCGGTATCTCTTCGGTCCGCTGGTTGCGGATGAAATGGTCGATGTGGTCTGGCAAGCCTTGCGCCATGAGAGCCTCCGCGTTGCTGCTGCATCCAGAATAGGGGGCCTCAGGGGGGATGATACGCCAATTGCGACATCTATCCGGCGTGTCTGGTGCAGGGCTGCAAACCTGTTAACACTACGCCGGGACAACAAAGGAACAGGCGATGGCCCAAACCACACATGAGGCGGACGAAGACAGCCGCAACCGCGATATCCGCATTTATGTGAACGGCGATATCGTGCACCGGGACGAGGCCAAGGTATCGGTCTATGACGCGGGCTTCATGCTGGGCGATGGCATCTGGGAAGGGATGCGGCTCTATCAGGGGACCTGGGCGTTCTTTGACGAACACATGGACCGCTTCTTCAATTCCTGCAAGGCCATCGACCTGGATGTCGGGACCGACAAGGCAGGCATCGCCGAGGCGCTGCGCCGCACGGCAGAGGCGAACGGGATGAGTGATGACGTGCATTGCCGGCTGATGCTGACCCGCGGGATCAAGGACAAGCCGTTCCAGCATCCCGGCCTCAGCACCTCCGGCCCGACGCTGGTGATCATCATGGAACATTCCAAACCGGTCGACCGCCTGCAATCGGCGGGCATCCGGCTGGCATCGGTGCCGCAGGTGCGCGGGTTGCCGCATGCGCAGGATCCAAAGCTGAACAGCCATTCCAAGCTGAACTGCATCATCGCCTGCCTGCAGGCCGAAGCCGCCGGTGCCGACGAGGCGCTGATGCTGGACCCGCATGGATTCGTGAACACGACCAATGCCTGCAACTTCTTCATCGTGCGCCGGGGCGAGGTCTGGACCTCGACCGGGGACTATTGCATGAACGGCGTGACCCGGGCCAAGGTCATCGACCTCTGCCTTGAAAACGGCATCCCTGTGCATCAGAAGAACTTCTCTCTCTACGAGGCCTATGGCGCGGACGAGGCATTTCTGACCGGCACCTTCGGCGCGCAGACACCCGTTGCCTCCATCGACGGCAAGACCATCGGCAACGGGGACCGGCCCGTGACCCGGACGATACAGGGCATGTACAAGGACCTGATCAAGAAACATGTAAGCGGAGCGGCGTGACATGGCAGACAGCATCACATCAGGACCACGGTCCTACCTGGAGCCCCTCAACCTGCGTGGGCGTATCTCAAAGCCTCAGCCAAAAGGGCTGCCGCTGGTCAACCTGGGCTTCAATGAACTGCCCTATGGCCCCAGCCCGAAAGTTGCGGCTGCCGTGGCCGAAGCATCGGCGCAGGTCGCCTCCTATGGCACGCCGCTCTGCGACGGGCTGCGCGCGGCGCTGGCGCAGGCCAACGGGCTGGATGCCGATCAGATCATCTGCGGCAACGGGTCAGAGGAACTATTGGATGTCATCGCGCGCAATTTCGTGCGGCCCGGGGATGAGGTGCTGATCTCGGCCTATGGCTATATCCAGTTTGAAATGGTTGCCGCCAGACAGGGCGCGACCCTGGTCAAGGCAGCGGAGGCGGATTTCACATCGGACGTGGATGCGCTGCTGGGGGCGGTGACGCCGCGCACCAGGCTGGTGTTCCTTGCCAATCCGAACAATCCCACCGGCACGGTGCTGCCGGTGTCGGAACTCAAACGTCTGGTCGAGGGGATGCCGTCCGACGTGGTGGTGGTGCTGGACCTCGCTTACGGCGAATTCACCGGATTTGATCATTGCGCCGAGGTGCATGCGCTGGCGGAGGGACGCGAGAATGTCATCGTGACCCGGACCTTTTCCAAGGCCTATGGTCTGGCGGGCCTGCGCTGCGGCTGGGCCCATGCGCCTGCCGCGATGATGCCCAGCCTCTACGCCGCGCGGGGCATGGGCAGCGTCAACCGCCTCGCCCAGGCCGCGGCGACAGCCGCCTTGGCCGATCTGGCGGTGGTCAAGGCGCGTGTGGATGAAATCGTGGCTGAACGCCGCCGCGTCGCTGCCGCGCTGGCCGATATGGGGATCACGGCGCTGCCGTCGGGAACGAATTTCCTGCTGGTCCGCATCGACGGCAAAGGCGCCGAGGCAGCAGAGGCGCTGGTGGTGCATTTCTTTGACGACGCCGGGATCATTGTCAGCCGTACCCGCGAGGCGGGGCTGGAAGACTGGCTTCGGTTCTCGCTCGGCACGCCCGATCAGAACGACCTTCTGCTGCAAAGCGCCCGGAACTTCATGGAAGGCCCGGCCTGACCCCGGGGCCCCCCGCATTCTTAAGCCCAAAATACCCGGCGCGCCGCGCGCAAGCGGCGCCGCCGCCGAGCTTTCGGGCACAGGCGGTCCACCTCAGCCCTTGGGCGGCATCTTGTCCATATGCCGCAACATCGCGACAAAGGCGCTGAGCCTGTCGTTCTGATAGGCAGGCACATCCAGCCCTTCGTAATCCAGAAACCCCTGCCCATCGCGCAGGCCGCGGCGGTTCTGCGCCATGTTGTCCCTGACGATCTGGGGGGCGGCAAAGCGGTCTTCGCCCGTGGCACCGGCCATGTAATTGCTGGCATGGTAGAGGATATCCCCGCCGCCCCAGTCGATGAACTCCAGCAGGCCCAGGATCGCAAACCTGAAACCGAAACCGTATTTCGTCGCCTTGTCGATATCCTCGGCCGAGGCGACACCTTCTTCCACCAGCCGGGCGGCCTCGTTCATCGCCAGCGCCTGGATACGCGGCACGATGTAGCCGGGGCTGGCGGCACAGACCACCGGCACCTTGCCGATGCGTTCCAGCAGCGCCTTCAGCCGCGCGGTCACCGCCGGATCGGTCTTTTCGCCGGGCGACAGTTCGACCAGCGGTACTAGGAAGGCCGGGTTCAGCCAATGCGCGTTCAGAAACCGTTCCGGGTGGGTGACGAACCCCTGCAGATCATTGGAAAGGATGGTGGAGGTGGTGGAGGCGACAATCGCCTCCGCCGAGGCATGTTCGGAGATCATCGCAAATGCATCGCGCTTTGCCTCCATGACCTCGGGCACCCCTTCAAAGATCACCGCCGCCCCGGCCAGGGCCGAGGCGCAATCGCCCAGGGCAACCGTGCGGATGCGCGCGAGGACGCTGTCAATCTCCGTCTCGCTCAACATGCCGAACCCCGAGAGCATGCCGAGCGTGCCGCGCAATTCCGCGTCGACCTGCGCGCAGAGCGCGTCGAATCCGGTGCTGTCCCGGTGCTTTGCGTCGATCAGGACAACCTCATGCCCGGCATAGGCAAAGGCGATGGCCATGCCACGGCCCATCCGCCCCGCGCCGACAGCAGCGATCACCTCGCGCTGTGCCATCACAGGCCCTCCTGCAACAACGCCTTCATTTGCGCGCGGCTCAGGTCTGCAAGGCCCATGGACCCCAGCGTTCGCCCGGTCTGTTCGAAATCCGTGTCACAGATGGCCGAGGCCACGGCCAGCAGGCCCCGCGCGGTCGGCACCGGCACACCGGCCCAATCGCCCACCGAGACCAGGAAAGCGAGGCCGCAGGCCACGTCCTCCCGCATGTAGCGGTGTTCGGTCAGCACCAGGTTTTCGCGCCAGTCCCCTGAATCCGTCAGCTTTTCATGCGCGGCATTGCCATACATCCATTCTTCGCCATCGGGGTCATAGTGGTCCGCCAGCGGAAAATGCGGCGCGCCATAGCCAAGGGCCTCGCGCAGCGCCATCCGCTCGCCGTCAAGCCGTGTCGTGACGCGCCGGATCGCGGGCTGTGTGCCTTCGTTGTGGATGTCCCAATGGTCGAAATGTTCGATGGGGCCTGCGTTCATCAGGATCAGCGGCGGGTGGATGATCGGGCCTGCATTCATCAGCGCGCCCGACAGGCCATCGCCGCAATCCTCGACCGAGGGGTAGGCCTGCGCGATGACCTTGAGGGCATGTTCCGCATTGCGGCGCGGGAAGATGCCCGATGGCAGGCGTGTCGCGCGGGTGGTCACCGCGACCGTATCCGCCCCGTGCTTGCGGGTCAGGTAGGGCAGGGTGCCCGCCTCGGCCAGGGTGATGTCAGCCCTGTTGCCCGCGTCCCGGATGATCTGCGCCATCAGGACGCTGCCGAATGTGCCCGGCGGCAGATAGATGACCTGCCCGTCTTTCAGGAACGGGGCCATCGCCCGTGCAATATCGGGCTGAGCGGTGGCCGGGGTGGGGCAGACGATCAGCGCAGCACCAGAGACCGCCTCTTCGATATCGGCCGTGACGACCGCGATCTGCACCTCTTTCTCACCGGTGTGATCCTTGAGCGTCAGGGTGTTGTTGCGCTTGTTAAGGTCGGCCACACCTTCGGCGTTGCGCCGCCAGTACCGGACCCGGTGTCCTTCGGCAGAAAAGTCCAATGCTGCCGCTGCGGACCCGTTGCCGCCTCCAAGAACTGCAATTTCCATATTTTGCTCCCTTCCTGTTCACATGGTTTGTGATAGGCTTCAATTTATGTGCAAACACATGCTCTGCGGTTGAAAGCAGATATGCTTTCGCGATTTCCGTTGTCTTAGTTGCATGAAAATGCATATATTGGAAGAATAAAAACGAGACCAACTGGGAGTACTGAAATGACAATGTTCAACAGGTTGGCCTTCAGGGCCACGACAGCTGTGGCGGCACTTGCACTGACCGCGACCGCCGCTTTTGCAGAGGATCGGGTGTCGGCAACCCATGCTTTCCCGACATTCCTTGTCTATACAAAGACTTTCCTCGCCATGGTGGATGACATCAACGAGCGCGGTAAGGGGATCGTCCAGATTGACGTGCGCGGCGGCCCCGAGGCGATCGGCATGTTCCAGCAACCCGCCGCCGTGCGGGATGGCGTGGTGGACATGGTCCATATTCCCGGTTCCTTCTACGGCGCCTCCGTGCCGGAGATCGACGCAATGGTTGCCGCGACTGTCACACCGCTGGAGGCCCGCGCGAATGGCGGTGCGGCAGCGATGGACATGGCACACCAGGAACGCTTTGGCGTGCGGCACCTGGGCTGGATCGACGGCGGGGTAAAGTTCCACATCTACACCTCCACCGAACCCAAGTTCGACGAAAACGGCGTGCTGGACCTGACCGGGGTCAAACTGCGCGACAACCCGATCTATCACGCCTTCTTCGAGGCGCTGAACGCCACCACGGCCTCCATGCCCGCGACGGAAGTTTACGCCGCGCTGGAAAAGGGCGTTGTCGACGCTGCCGCATGGACAGAGATCGGCCTGATGGACCTCAAGTGGGACGAATTTATGAAATACGCGGTGGAGCCGCCCTTCTACAACACCGACATCGGCGTGATCTTCAACAAGGAAAGCTGGGACGCGCTGACGCCTGAAAGCCAGGAGCTGATCGAACAGGTCGTGATCGAATGGGAAGAGAAATCCTACAACGACCGGCAGGAGACCGTGAAAGCTGATCGCGCCGAGCTGGAGAAACGCGGGATGCAGTTCGTGGCCATGTCCGATGAAGGTGCTGCGGCCTATCTCAAGCTGGCCGAAGACGCCGCTTGGGGCCGGATGGAGACCCGGTTGCAGGAAATGGGCGACGATGGCAGCAGCTACGAGACCATGCGCAAGCTCTATCACCCTGAATAAGATCAACGAAGCGGCGCGGAGCGTAATCTTCGCGCCCTTCTTCGTGTCGGAGGCCGCTTGTGCTGAAACTGCTCGACGCCATCTGTAATCTGCTTGCGATCCTTGCCGGGACCTATCTGGTGGCGATCATGTTCGGCATCGTCTTCCAGGCGACGGCACGGTCTTTCAACCATTCCGGCTCGTCACACATCTTTACCTTCTCCGAATACGGGCTGCTGTATATCGTCATGGCGGCCTCCCCCTGGCTGGTCCGGCTGAAGGGGCATGTGTTCATCGAATTGCTGACCGCCGCGCTGCCGGCTGCGGTGAGCAAACCGTTTTCACGCTTTGTCGCGCTCCTTTGCGTGCTGATCTGCCTCGTGCTGGTCTGGTATTCGGGCGCGACCACGCTGCGGGCCTATCACTTTGGCGATGCGGACATGCGGTCGCTCGACATGCCGAAATGGATGCTGCTGATCTCCATGCCGGTCTGCTTTGGCCTGATGGCCCTGAATTTCCTGCGCTTCGTCTTTGGAGCGGAAACCTTGCATTCCGGGCAGGCGGGCGTTCATGAATAACTCGAAAGGCCCGTTCTGATGGAATGGTATTACGCGTTGTCGTTCCTTCTGGGGATGATCCTGTTCCTGATGTTCATGGGCATCCCCGTGGCCCTGGCCTTTATCGCCGCCAACATGATTGGTGCGACCTATTTCATGGGTGGCAACGGTGACCTGCTGCGGCAGATGTCGCGGGGGATCGGGCAATTGGTCAACAACGCCCTGCCGACGGTGACCACCTTCAACCTGATGCCGGTGCCGATGTTCCTGCTGATGGGCGAGATTTTCTTTCACACCGGCCTTGGCAACAAGATGTTCGCGGCGGTCGAGAAACTGATGGGCCGCATTCCCGGCCGCCTCTCCTTTGTCACCGTCGCAGGGGGGACGGCCTTTGCCACCCTGTCGGGATCCTCGCTGGGCTCCACTGCATTGCTCGGCTCGCTCATGGTGCCCGAGATGGAAGCGAAGGGCTACAAGAAGCACATGGCCATCGGTCCGATCCTCGGCACCGGGGGGCTGGCGATGCTGATTCCGCCCTCGGCGCTGGCGGTTCTGCTGGCAACACTGGCAACGCTGGATGTGGGCGACCTGCTGCTTGCAGGCGTGGTGCCGGGGCTGATGCTGGCCTGTTTCTATGTGATCCTGATCCTGGGCCTCTGCCTGTGGGATCCGACAGCCGCTCCGGTCTACGAGGTGGAGCCGACCGCGTTTTCGGAAAAGATGCGGCTGCTGTTCTTTGACATCATGCCGATGATGTCGATCGTGGTCGGGGTGATCCTGCTGATCATGAACGGCTGGGCGACCCCGTCGGAATCCGCCGCCTTCGGCTGTGTCGGCGTGCTGCTGCTGGCCATCGTTTACCGCAAGCTGACCTGGGCCAGCTTCGTGGCCTCCGTCACCGGTGCGCTGCGGGTGACGACCATGGCGCTGCTGATCATCTTCGGTTCCGCGACCTTCTCGGCCTTGCTGGCGTTTTCAGGGGCGTCCTCGGGGCTGATCCGCTGGGCGACACAATTCGAATTCGACCCCATTGTGATGCTGGTCATCATGTTCTGCATCCTGCTGGTGCTGGGCATGTTCATGGACCAGCTTTCCATGATGCTGCTGACGGTGCCGATCTTTTTCCCGCTGGCGCAGACGCTGGGCTTTGACCTGATCTGGTTCGGGGTGATCATCCTGATGGCGCTAGAGATCAGCTTTACCACGCCACCCTTCGGGTTGCTGCTCTTCGTGATGAAGGGGGTGGCACCACCTGACACCACAATGCGCGACATCTACATGGCGGCCTTGCCTTACATGGGCTGCGCGATTCTGCTGGTGGTGCTGTTGATCATCTTCCCCCAGATTGCGCTCTGGCTGCCGAACCTGGGCGAATAGACCGCCAAGGGGGCCGGAATTTTCGAAAATTCCGGGCAAAACTTTTCAAAAAGTTTTTCCCCGCCCCGCCGCAGGGTCAAAGCCACTTGGGATGGGGCAGGCGTACCCCGGTCACTTGGTCGGACACTTCGACGTCATCCCTCGGATGGCGCTCCGTTACATTTGTGAGGGCAGGAACAGCACCAGCGCGGGAAAGGCCAGCAGCAGGATCAGCCGGATGATGTCGACCATCCAGAAGGGTGTCACCCCGCGAAAGATGGTGCCTGTGGACACATCGCCCACCACACCCTTCAGCACAAAGACGTTGAGGCCCACGGGAGGGGTGATCAGGCTGATTTCCGTGACCACCACCACGATGATCCCGAACCACACCGGGTCAAAGCCAAGGCCGGTCACCAGGGGAAAGAAGATCGGGACTGTCAGCAGCAGCATCGACATCGATTCAAAGATGCAGCCCAAAACGATATAGATCGCGATGATCATCGCCATGACCACCCAGGGCGACACGTCATAGGCGCTGACAGCCGCGCGCAGGGCCTCGGGCAAGCCCGCGAGGTTGACGAAGTTGGAAAAGATCCAGGCCCCGATCAGCACGGCAAAGAGGCTGGCGGTGGTCAGCGTGGTTTCCTGCAACACATCGCGCAGGCCGGCCCAGTTCAGCCCGCCCCGCGCCAGGGCAATCAGAAACGCCCCTGCGGCCCCCATGCCCGCCGCTTCGGTCGGCGAAAAGGCCAGGTGGATCGGCCAGAAATCAAGCGCCCCGTAAAGTCCGCCGATGACAAGGCCGAAGAGCAGCAGAACCGCCCAGACGCCTTTGACTGCAGCCAGACGCTCCCCCCATCCCGCCCGTGGTCCGGCGGGCCCGGCACCGGGATTGCGCGCCACGGTATAGCGGACCGCCACCAGATACAGCAGGATGCCAAGCGCGCCGGGAATGATCCCCGCGATGAAAAGCTGCCCGATGGAGGTTTCCGTCAGCAGCCCATAGATCACCAGAATGACCGAGGGCGGGATCAGGATGCCCAGCGTGCCGCCCGCCGCGATGGAGGCGGTCGAAAGGCTGTCGGCATATCGGAACTTGCGCATCTCGGGCATGGCGACCTTGGACATGGTTGCGGCAGTGGCCAGCGATGATCCGCAGATCGCCGCAAACCCGCCGCAGGCCACGATGGTCGCCATCGCCAGCCCGCCCCGGAAATGCCCGAGAAAGGCATTGGAGACGGCATAAAGCTCGCGGCTGATCCCGCCCTTGTTCACGAACAGGCCCATCAGGATGAACAAGGGCACAACCGACAGCCCATAGTCCTGCGAGGTGTCGATCAGCAACCGTGACACCATCGAGATCGAGGCGGTGAAGTTGGTCTGATAGGTAAAGCCGATCATGCCCACCAGCCCCATCGCAAAGGCGATGGGAATGCGGCACAGGACCAGCAGGAAGACGGCGGCAAAGCCGATGCAGGATTCAATCATGCAGGGTCTCCAGCGCGCGGGGCGCAAACCAGTGCAACAGCCCCTTGATGATCAGCACCAGCGCCGACAGAAAGGTCATGATGGCGATGAAATATTCCACGTAAAATGTGGGGATAGAAAGGTATTCTGTCATGTCGCCATAGCTGCGACCCCGTTCGGCCAGCACCACGACCCTTTGCGCCGGCCAGTACAGCATCACGCCACAGATCAGATTGACAAATCCATCCCTGAGCCGCGCGATGTGCAGCCGGTCAAAGAGGCCATCGGCAAGATCGACGGCAATATGCTCTTCGCGGGCCGACAGGATCGGCAGGGCGGAAAACACCACAATCGCGATGGCGATCCGGGTCAATTCGGTCGCGGCCTCGATCGGCGCATTCAGCGCCGACCGCAGCACCACGTCACAGAACGTCAGCACCATCAGCGCAAACAGGGCGAGCGATGCCACCGCCATCGGAAGGGCCGCAGCAAGGCGGGCGAATCTGATCACCTGTTGCATAGAACCTCAAGGGGTGAGGGAAGGGCAGGGATAACCCCTGCCCGAACCGGTCATTTGGTTTCTTTGGCCATCTCTGCCACGACCATCTCATAGGCCGCCTGCGCATCGACACCTGCGGCCTCAAGCTCCGCCAGAACCTTGTCACGCACCCGTTGCCCCATTTCGGCAAAGGTGGCCTGGTCTTCTGCGCTGGCCGTCACGATGGTATTGTCTGCCGCCGCTTCGGTCTGTGCCCGCGCCTCTGCGTCGCTTTCGTCCCAGACCTGACCCATCATCCGGCTTGCCGTTTCACCAAAGACCTGTTCGTCCAGCGCGGCCTGCAGGTTCTCGGGCAGGCTGTCGAATTTATCCTGACTCATGATCACCGCGAAAGACCCGCGATAAAAGCCGCCGGGCATTTCATAGACGTTCTTGGCGACCTCGTTCAGCTTGAAGCTGATCCGCTCGCCCATGTTCATGGCCACGGCGTCAGCGGCCCCGGAATCCAGCGTCTCATAGACTTTCGGCGCCGGCACCTGAATGCCCACAAGCCCCAGTTCCGCCCCGACATCGGCCGACACCCCGCCGCCCAGACGGGTTTTCAGCCCCTGCAGATCGGCCAATGTCTTGACCTCCTTGTTGGAGTGGATCTGCCCGGGACCATGGGTTGTCAGCGCCACCAGCTTGGTGCCACGGTGTTCGTCCAGCGCATCGAGGTATTCCTTCTGCACCCGCCAATAGGCCACCGAGGCAGCTTCGGCGCTGCCTTCGTATCCGGGCACTTCGATCAGCTTCGATCCGACGAAACGGCCCGGCTGATAGCCGTGGAAGATGATCGTCATATCCGCCGCGCCATCCATCACCAGGTCCATCTGGGCCGGTGGCGGGGCAAGGCCCATCTTGATCTCGCCGGTGACTTCGCCCCCCGTCGCGGATTCCATCATGTCGATCAGGCCTTGCAGCATCCCTGTGTTGATCGGATGGCTGGGCGGCAGCCAGCTTGAGATCGTGATGGTTTCAGCCGCCTGTGCCGTGGTTGCCATGCTGAGAACCAGCGCCGTGCCGGTCAAGAATTTGGTAAACTTTCCCATGTCTCACTCCCTTTTCCTTCACGCAGGCGGTCGCCGACAAAGCCGGACTCACCCGTCGTGAAATTTATATGCATTTTCATTAATCCATATTTTCTTTGACTTGTGAACCCGTTTTCTGACCTGTCCCGCGCCGTGCCGTTTCGGAAGTTCCCGGTTCAAGCGCTGCCAGCAGGGATCGCAACGCAGGTTTCAGCCGCGCGCCGTCGCCGCCGGAAAGTGTCCGGATCAGTTCCGCCTCGTGCACCTTGGCTTCGGCGACCAGCCTGGTGGCCAGGCGCCGGCCTTCGGGCGTCAGATGCACCCGGACCCGCCGCTTGTCGGCGGCGTCGCCGCGACGGACGACAAGATCGCGCTTTTCCATTTGCAGGATGATCCGGGTCAGCCGCGACTGTTCGGCCAGGGCAACTGTCGCCAGTTGCGTGACCATCGCGCCGTCTTCGTCCAGCAGGCAGGCCAGCACCCGCCATTCAGGGACCCGAAGACCCGCCGCGCGGACGGTCTGGTGGAACTGGGCGCTCGCCGCTTCGCTGGCAGCGGCCAGCAGGTACAGCAGATAGTCCGAAACAAAGCCGGGTGCCGCCTCTGAGCCGGTTTCGTCGCGCGGTGCCTGCATCCTTAAAATTCCTTCCTGTCTGCCACTCTGGTTCAGCAGCAACCTGCCTGGAACAATGTAGCGGAGCACAGGGATCACATAAAGGGCTTGACGGCTATTATATGATTTTTCATGCTAGTTGACATGAGAGAACAGCCGATGGAGACCATGTTCAGCAGGATCGTCGATGTTGCCCCGCTGACCGGCCGCATCGACAAATTTCGCATCGCGGCGCAGATCGGTGATACCCTGGACCTGTCCGGGGCGGCATGCGCCAGCGCCAGCGGCAGGGTCACGCATATCTGCGTCATCCGGGCCAGATCCGCCCGGCTGAAACGGGACATCTGAAGGAGCACCCGATGGGCAAGTATTCCGGTAACCCCGCAGCCGCCGCTGCATTGTTCGAGGGCCATCAGGTCCACCGCGATGTCTATATCGACCCGGAGGTGTTCCGGCTTGAGATGAAACATGTCTTTGCCAATGCCTGGGTCTTTGTCGGCCACGAAAGCCAGACGCCACAAAAGGGTGACTATTTCGCGACCTCGATCGGCGACCGACCGGTGATCCAGGTGCGCCATTCAACGGGTGACATCCATGTTCTCTACAACCGCTGTCCGCACAAGGGCACCAAGATCGTCATCGACCGACAGGGCAACACCGGCAAGTTCTTTCGCTGCCCCTATCACGCCTGGTCCTTCAAGACCGACGGGTGCCTGTTGGCGATCCCGTTGAAGAAAGGCTACGCCGACACAGGCCTTGACCAGACGGAGAGCGCCAGGGGCATGAAGGCCGTGGGCGCGGTGCGCAACTACCGCGGTTTCATCTTTGCCCGTCTGGCCGAAGAGGGCATTTCATTCGAAGATTTCTTCGGCGACAGCCTGTCATCGCTCGACAACATGGTGGACCGTTCCCCCGCCGGACGGCTTGAGGTCGCAGGCCCGCCGCTGCGCTACATGCACCATTGCAACTGGAAAATGCTGGTGGAGAACCAGACCGACACCTGCCACCCGATGGTGGCCCATGAATCCTCCGCAGGCACGGCGGTAAAGCTCTACGAAGAACTGAACCTGCCCGAAGACGCGCCCAAACCCCCGGCGATGGAAATCATCGCGCCCTTCATGAGCCCTTACGAATTCTTCGAGAACATGGGCATCCGCACCTGGCCCAACGGGCACGGGCACACGGGTGTGAATCACTCGATCCACTCCAATTATTCCCGGATCCCCGGTTATTTCGAAAAGATGGTGGAAAGCTATGGCGAGGAAAAGGCAAAGGCGATCCTGGACGAGAACCGCCACAACACGGTCTATTTCCCCAACATCATGATCAAGGGCCCGATCCAGCAGTTGCGCATCTTCATCCCGCTGGCGGCGAACAAGACGCTGGTGGAAAGCTATATCTACCGGCTGGTCGATGCGCCCGATGAACTGACTGCCCGCACGGCGATGTACAACCGCATGATCAACGCGCCCACCTCCATCGTCGGCCATGATGACCTTGAGATGTACGAACGCGCGCAGGAGGGGCTGGAGGCCGACGGCCTGGAATGGGTCAACATCCAGCGGCTGCGGACGGGCGAAGAGGATTTTTCCGAAGAGGTGGTGGAGAACGGCACGACCGAGCGTCAGATGCGCAACCAGTTCGACGCATGGGCGCGGTTCATGACCTGGGATACCCCCGCGCGGGAGGCGGCGGAATGAGCGTGACCAGGGAACAGGTGATCGACTTCATCTATGATGAGGCACGGATGCTGGACGAGGGCCGCTATACCGAATGGCTGGCGCTCTGGCTGACCGACGGCCATTACTGGATGCCGCTGGATTATCAGCAGACCGACCCGCTGAACGTCACGTCGCTGATGTATGAGGATCTCTTCATGCTGAAACTGCGGGTGGAGCGCCTCAACGGCGCGCGCACCTTCAGCCAGAAACCCAAAAGCCGCTGCCACCACGTGCTCCAGCGCCCCTTCGTGGACGAGATGAATGGCGACAGCTTCGTCACCACCACCTTCATGCATTACGTCGAGACGCGGCTGGACGAACAGCAATTGCTGGCGCTGACCGCGAAACACGACCTCGCGCTGGTCGACGGATCGCTCAGGATCGCCAACAAAAGGGTGGATATCGTCAATTGCGACGCGGCCTTCCGCAACATTCAGCTGCTGCCATAAGGAGCGGCTGCGCCGCATTCGATCCAAAGAATCTTGGGGCTTTGCCCCAAACCCCGTGTATTTACGGAACAATGAATGTGGCACGATGCGCCATTGTCCGTTTCATTGTTCCCCAAATATACCGGGGGAGACGCCGCTTGCGGCGTCGGGGGCAGCGCCCCCGGCCTGGCCTGCCAGGGATCTCAGCCTTCATAGGTTTTGCCGCGCGCGAGCATCTCGGTGGTGCCGATCACCTCGTTCAACCCGTCGAAATCATGCATCCGTCCGGCGAAAGGCGCGTTGGTTCCGTGGGTCGCGAGGCTGGCGTAATAGTCCTGCGCCGTCCGGGCCAGTGCGCGCACGATGCCGCCGGGAAAGATCACCAGTGAAAAGCCGAGGGTTTCCAGGTCACCGGCACCATGCATCGGGGTTGCGCCGCCTTCGACCATATTGGCCAGCAGCGGCACGCGGCCCTTGAACTGTGCCGTGATCTCCTGCAACTGCGCGCGGGTCTGGGGCGCTTCGATGAACAGAACGTCAGCACCGGCTTCCAGATAGGCTTCCGCCCGGTCTGTCGCCGCCCCGAACCCTTCGACCGCGATGGCATCGGTCCGGGCCACGATCAGCGTATCCTCGGAGCGGCGGGCGTCGGTCATGGCGCGGATTTTCCCGGCCATTTCCGCAGCGCTGATCAATGTCTTGTCCTTCAGATGCCCGCAGCGCTTGGGATAGGTCTGATCCTCGATCTGCAGTGCCGCCGCGCCTGCGCGTTCATATTGCCGCATCGTGCGCTGGGCGTTCAGCGCATTGCCGAAGCCTGTATCGGCGTCGATGATCACCGGCAGTTCAACACGGTCGGCGATCAGCGCCATGGTATCGGCCATTTCGGTCGCCGAGGTCAGCCCGATGTCGGGCCGCCCGAGCCTTGTATAGGCCAGGGCCGCACCCGACAGATACAGCGCCTCGAACCCCGCCGCCTGGGCGATGGCGGCGGTGAGCCCGTCATAGACGCCGGGGGCGACAAGGATCTTGCCGGTGCCGAGCCGCGATTTCAGGGTCATGCGTCCTCCAACAGTTTCAGCGCCTCGGCGCAGGTCATCTGGTGCGTCACCGTGCCCAGCGACAGCAGCGTTGCCTCATGCACATCGTCGCGGAAGGCGGCGCAGCCGTCACTCAGCATGCAGGTTTCAATATCGCGCAGATGCGCGTCCCGCAGGGTGGAGGCGACGCCGCCGTTCGTGACGATGCCCCCCACGATCAGATGCTCCAGGCCAAGGGCGCGCATGATGAATTCCAGCCGGGTCTGGTAGAAGGCGGAATAGGCCACCTTTTCCACCACGTAATCCGCCGGGTGCAAAATATCGACGATCCTGTGGCCAAAGCTGCCGGGGGCAAAATCACCTTTGGTCAGGAAGGGGCGCAGCTGTTTCAGATGGGGTGCGATCAGCGGCACACCCTGCGGCCCGGGCACCAGGGTGAACTGGGCCGAGATATAGGTGCCGCCCCGCGCCCGCAGCGCCCGAACCAGCGGGGCGATGCGGGCGGGCAAGGCGGCGATGTTGTCTGCGCCCAGACCGGCGCGGCCATAGGCACCATCGGGATGGATGAAGTCGTTTTGCAGGTCGATTGTCAGCAGGGCCGTTCTGGTCAGGTCCCATGTTTCGGGATGGCTCATGTCATCTTCGCCTTTGTCATCTGTCACCTGTGATGATGGTGTTGCCAAAGCGATCCACCCGGCCTTTCAGCCCCGGTTCGATCAGCACCGTGGTATCGGGTTGTTCCAGGATCGCGGGGCCTGTGATTTCGGCGCCGACAGGCAGGGCAAGCCGGTCGTAGATCGCCGTGTCGCGCCAGGTATCGCCGAAATGAACGCGGCGCGTGGCCCTGCGGGCAGGTATCCTGGTGCCCTTGGGGGCCAGCGTTTCCAGATCGAACTTTGGCCGGATGCCCGTGACGGCCGAGCGCAGGTTCAGGACGCGCCGCACGCCGTTCTTCAAGAGCCGCCCGAATGTCGCGGTATAGGCGGCGTCGAATGCGGCCTCGATCTGTGCCCTGGCAGGGGGCTGCACGATGCCATCGCCGACTGTTACTTCCAGCGGGACGGCAACCGTATGGGTCTGACCGATATAGGCCATGTCCAGTTCGAAGCTGACCTTTCGCGCCTCGAAGGTGGTTTGTGCCGCCCGCAGCAACGCCATGCCCCGGTCGACGTGATCCTGCATGAAACCGGTAAGCACCGCTGTATCCAGCTGATCGACCAGCGCGTTGATTGTCTGGACAAAGTCCTGCCGCATGTCCGCGATCACGCAGCCCATGGCGGATGTCACCCCCGGATACCGCGGCACGATGGCGCGGGCGATGCCGACCTCGGCCAGCATGGCACCCGCATGCAGCGCACCGCCGCCGCCAAAGGGCATGAAGGCAAAGCGTTTCGGGTCAAACCCGCGTTCGATGCTGACCAGGCGGATCGCCCCCGCCATGCGGCTGTTGGCGACGCGCAGGATCGCCTCTGCCGCCTGATGGGTGTCGAGCTTCAGCGGCGCGCCCACATGGGCATCGATGGCCCGTGCTGCCGCTTCCACATCCAGCCGTGTCAGCTTGCCGCCGATGGGATTGTCCGGGTCGATCCGGCCCAGCACCACATTGGCGTCGGTCACGGTGGGCCGGTCATTGCCCAGCCCATAGGCCACCGGTCCGGGATTTGACCCCGCGCTTTCGGGGCCGATGTTCAGCAGCCCGCCCTTGTCCACCCAGGCGATGGAGCCACCGCCGGCACCGATGGTGGTGATCTCGATCATCGGGGTACGTACCACCATGCCGAAGTCGATGGAGGTTTGCGGGGACAGCATGGATTGCCCGCCCGCAATCAGCGACACATCGAAGGATGTGCCGCCCATGTCGCCGGTGATCACATCGGGAAAGCCTGCGGTGGAGGCGATATGGCCCGCCGCAATCACCCCCGCCGCAGGCCCTGACAATGCGGTGCGCACCGGCACCTTGCAGGCGGTATCGACAGCCATCACCCCGCCATTGGACTGCACGATCATGAATTCACCGCCGAACCCGCCCTGCTTCAGCGCGGTTTCCAGCCGGTCGAGATAGCCCGAGACTTCCGGCTGCAGATAGGCGTTCAGCGCGGTGGTGGAGAAACGTTCGAACTCGCGGATTTCCGGCAGGATTTCCGAGGAGCAGGAGACATGTTCATTGGGCCAGATGGCACGCACGGCCTGAACCGCCAGCGCTTCGTTCGCGGGGTTGGCATAGGAATTGGCAAAGAGGATGGCGATGGCGGCGCAGCCCTGACCGGCAAGCGTGGTTGCCGCTGCGCGCACGGCGTCCAGATCGACGGGCGTGCGGATCGTGCCATCCGCCAGGGTGCGTTCCGGCACTTCCAGACGATACCGCCGGTCCACGACCGGTTCGAAATCACCGCGCAGGCCCCAGGTGCGGGGCCGGTCCCGGCGGCGCATTTCCAGCACGTCGCGCAGCCCCATGGTGGTGATCACGCCGATCTTCGCACCCTTGCGTTCCAGCAGGGCATTGGTGCCCGCCGTCGTGCCATGCACCACGACCGAAATATCGGAAAGGTCTTCCACCTGTTCGCCGATCCCGGTCAGGAAACCGCCCGATTGATCCGGGCGCGTGGTGGGAACCTTGGCGACCGCAGCGGTGCCGTCCGCTTCGTTCAGGACAAAGACATCCGTAAAGGTGCCGCCCACATCGACGCCGACGATCTTCATATGGTGACCTCCCGCCAGGCCAAACCATAGGCTTCATCCGCATGTTCGGCAGACATCAATCCGCGCGCCACGTCACGCGCCACGGCGGCGGCGGCACGGTCGGCGGCAGGGCCATAGCCGCCGCCGCCGGGTGTTTCCAGCCGCACCGATTGCCCCTGCCGCAGCTTGATGCCCCGCATCTTCGAGACCAGCGGCGGATGCGCGAAACCTTCGTCGGTCGCATAGGAGAACACGTTCAATGCCGCGTTCGCCCCGCCCGCGATCCCCTTGGGCGCGAACCGCCCGCGTTCACCAAACAGGAAGGCTTCCGCGCCATTCTCTTCCAGGACCTCAATTTCATAGATGGCCCCCAGCCCGCCGCGATGCTTGCCATCGCCTGCACTGTTCGGGCGCAGGGCCCATTGCCGGAACATCACGGGATAGACGCTTTCGAGGATCTCCAACGGCGGAATGGTGGCGGTGGAGATCGGCGCATTGCCGTGGTTCAGCCCGTCACCCTCCAGCGATGCGCCGTGCCCGCCGCCGTAAAAGCTGAACATGACCCAGGGCCGCCCGTCACTGCGCTTGCCCGCAATCGACAGCGCGTTGATCGTGCCATAGGCATTGGCGACGATCCGGTCCGGCGCCGCCTGTGCGGCAGCAGAGAATATCACGTCGATCATCCGCAGGATCGTCTCCGTATAGCCGCCGGTGGGCGCAGGAAACTGCGCGGCCAGCATCGACCCTTCCGGCACCCGCACCTCGATGGGGCGCATCACGCCCGCATTGGCGGGCAGCATCGGAAAGACATGTTTGATCGCCACATAGGCGGCAGCCACGGTGGTGGGCAGGGCGATGTTCACCGGCCCCGCGCATTGCGGGGCGGAGCCTGCAAAATCCAGCACCATTTCATCGCCCTTGATTTCCAGCGCGACCCGGATGGCCAGCGGTTCATCGGTGATACCGTCATTGTCGAGGTAATCCATGGCCTCCCAGCGGCCATCGGGCAGCCCCTCCAACTCGGCGCGCATCAGCGCCTCGGCCCGGTCGCCCAGGGCATCCAGTGCCGCGCGCACCGTGTCGGCGCCATAGGCGTCCAGCAGTTCATCCATCCGCCGGATGCCAAGATCCAGCGCGCCCAGCTGGCCGTTCAGATCGCCCATTGCCGATTGCGGCAGGCGGGTGTTGCGCAGCAGGATGTCGATGATGTCCTGGTTGATCTCGCCCGCGCGGGCCAGCTTGACCGGGGGCAGGTTGAAGGCCTCCTGAAACACATCCGTCGCCGCCGGGTTGTAATTGCCCGGCACCGCGCCCCCCACATCATGCCAATGCCCGACCGAGGCGAGGTAACAGAACAGCTTGCCATCGCGATAATAGGGCCGCACCAGCCGCATGTCGCTCAGATGTGTGCCGCCGATATGAGCATCGTTGAAAATATAGATGTCCCCGTCGGCCAGATCGCCATCGGCGGCGGCCTTGTCGATGACCGCCCTGACCGCAAATGCCATGACCCCGACAAAGATCGGCAGCCCGGATTTGCCCTGCACCAGCGTGTCACCCGTGGATGCGTGATAAAGGCCATGGCTGGCGTCATGCGCCTCTGCAATGATCGGGTTGAAGGCCGCGCGGAACAGGGTCGCGTCCATCTCATCGGCGATCTGTTCCATCCGTCCCGCCAGCACGGCGAGGGTGATCGGGTCAATCTCGGCCATGGCCTGCCTCTTGTCTTCTGCGCCCCCTGGCGATGTCATGGACCTTGCCGCGGCGGTGGCGCGGATTGACGGCAGGTCCGACGGGGCTGGCGTTCACCACAGCCGGAACTCCGTCGGTCAGGTGAATTTCGACAACCGGCACGACACCCCCTTCGGGTTACCATCTCCGCCGGACAGGGTGCTGCCGCGGCGGGACATTCTGTTGCATTTGGGCCTTGGGACATTTATGTGCATTTTCATGAAAAAGCCAAGCACCCTGCTGGACAAACTCTGGGGCGCGCATGAAATCCTGCGCCGCGAAGATGGCACTTCGCTGCTTTGGGTGGACCGGCATCTGGTGCATGAAGGGTCGCATCACGCCTTCGCGAAGCTGGCCGCGCGGGGACAGCCGGTGGCAGAGCCGCGCCTGACCTTTGCCGTCACCGACCATTATGCCCCGACCCGGCAGCGCGACAGGATCACGGCCCCCGACATCGCCCGCATGATTGAGACGCTGGAGGGCAACGCGCGCACCCATGGGCTGGAGATCTTCGGGCTGCGCGACCCGCGTCAGGGCATCGTGCATGTGATCGGGCCGGAACAGGGGCTGACCCTGCCGGGGCTGCAGATCAACTGCGGTGACAGCCACACATCGACCCACGGCGCCTTCGGCGCGCTGGCCTTTGGCATCGGAGCGACGGAAGTGGCCCATGTGCTGGCAACCCAGACAGTCTGGCAACGCAAACCGGCTGCCATGCGGATCACCTTTGAGGGGGCCTTGGCACCGGGGGTCACCGCCAAGGACATGGCGCTGGGCTGGATCGCCCGGCTGGGTGCCGGCGGGGCGCAGGGACATGCGGTGGAATACGCAGGCCCGGCGGTCGAAGCGCTGAGCATGGAAGGGCGCATGACCCTGTGCAACCTGTCGATCGAGGGCGGCGCCCGCTTTGGCATGGTGGCCCCCGACGCGGTGACATTCGCCTATATCAAGGGCCGCCCCTATGCGCCCGGGCCCGGCGATTGGGAGGCGGCCCTGACCGGCTGGCGTGCCCTGCGCACGGATGCGGGGGCGGATTTCGCCCGCGAGGTGGTCATTGACGCCGCCGAGATTGCGCCGACCCTGACCTGGGGCACCAGCCCCGAACAAGCCATCGGCATCGACGCGGTCCTGCCCGCGCCCGAAAGCCTTGGCGCAGGCAAGGCCGCAGCGGCGCGCGCCGCCTATGACTACATGGGGCTGACACCGGGGCAGCCGATCAAGGGCACGCCGGTGGATCAGGTCTTTCTCGGCTCTTGCACCAACGGGCGGATCGAGGACCTGCGCGCGGCGGCGGCGGTCCTGCGGGGCCGCAAGGCGCGGGTGCCGGGGCTGGTTTCACCCGGTTCGGCGCTGGTCAAGCAACAGGCGGAGGCCGAGGGGCTGGACAAGGTGTTCCGGGACGCAGGGCTGGAATGGGCTGCATCGGGCTGTTCGATGTGCGTCGGCATGAATGGGGATCTGGTGGCGCCGGGCAAGCGCTGCGCCTCATCGACCAACCGGAATTTCCGGGGGCGCCAGGGGCGCGGGGCGCGCACGCATCTGATGTCGCCCGCCATGGTCGCGGCGGCAGCGGTGACCGGCGCGCTGTCAGACGTGCGCGAAGTCACGCAGGAGAGGACCTGATGGCGGGATGGACCAGGCATGAGGGCAGGGCCGTCCATCTGCCGCAGGACAATGTGGACACCGACCAGTTGATCCCGGCGCGGTTCATGTCGACGCCCCGTGTGCAGGGCTATGGCGAATTCCTGCTGCATGACATGCGGCGGGATGCGGCAGGGGTGCTGCGCCCGGAGTTCCCCTTGAATGGGGTGGAGCCTGCCAGCATCCTGATCGCGGGCCGGAACTTTGGCACCGGTTCCTCGCGGGAGGCTGCGGTTTACGCCCTGGTCGACGCCGGATTCCGCGCCGTGATCGCGCCCGGCTTTGGCGATATCTTTGCCGCCAATGCGGTCAACAACGGCCTGTTGCCCGCAAGGCTGGAGGAGCGAGAGATTACGGCACTTGCGGGCGCATTGGGCGGCGGCGATGCACGCGTTTCCATCGACCTGGGCAATTGCGAAATCCACGCGGCGGGACAGGTCTTTGCCTTTGCGCTGGACGAGATGTGGCGGGAAAAGCTGATCCGGGGCTGGGATGACATCGACCTGACGCTGCAACATGCCGCGCAGATCAGGACGTACCGGGAGCGTCGGGTCGCGGATATGGCCTGGCTCTTGCCGGATGATTGAGGCCGGTCTGGCCGGACCGGCATCCCGCACCGGAACTTGCAGGTCAGGCAGCACCTGACACTCAGGGTGCGTGTCGAGGTGTGAACGTGCAGACCAGATGCAATCCAGATCGCCAGCAAGAGCGCCGCTCCTGACAAACGCCAAACCTGGCACAAATGAAGACATGTCATTTTTGACATGTCAAAAATGACATGTCTTCATTTGTGTTGATACTTGGCAAAAGCGGCAGATCGCAGTCCGCCCTAACCCCCGCGTCGCGCGAATCCACCGGGCCGCCGGGGTGATTCAAGGGTCCGGAAGCCGGTGCTGCCCGTCCCCGCCCAGGGGCGCGGGCGTTCCGGCCATCAGCCTCTGGGCGTTCCGATCAGGATGGCCCGAAAATCATTGACGTTGGTCCCCGTCGGCCCGGTCATGAACAACCCGTTTACCGCCTTGAGCGCCGAATAGGAATCGTCACGCTGCAGCGACTGCAACGGATCGAGACCCGCAGCACGGATCCGCGCCGCCGTTGTCCCGTCCACCCAGGCCCCCGCATTGTCTTCGGAGCCGTCGATCCCATCCGTATCGGCCGCAAGGGCGTGAAACCACGGCTCCCCCTCCAGCGCCAGGGCGAGGGAAAGCTGAAAGGCGCTGTTGCGTCCGCCCTTGCCCCTGTGGCGCAGCGTTACTGTCGTCTCTCCGCCCGACAGCAGGACCACCGGCGCAGGATAGGGCGTGCCTGCGGTTGCGGCCTGCCGCGCGAGGGCCGCATGGACCAGGGCCACCTCGCGGGCCTCCCCTTCGATCCGGTCGGACAGAACCCAGGGCGTCACGCCCTCGGCGCTGGCACGGCAGGCGGCGGCCTCAAGCGACTGCGCGGCAGAAGCGATGATCCTTGTCGTCACATCGGGGTGCGGTGCCGCCCCGTCTTCCGGCTGCTGGCGCAGATGATCCATGCAGGCCTGCGGCAGCGCCAGCCCCCGCGCCTCGATCAGGGCCGCGACCTCTGCCGCGCCTGGCCGTCCCGGCACCGTGGGTCCGGAGGCGACGGCACCGGGGTCGTCACCGGGCACATCGGACACGATCAGGTTGCAGATGCGCGCGCCCCCGGCCAGTTCCGCAAGCCGCCCGCCGTTGATCCCGCTGAACCGCTTGCGGATCGCATTCATGACCGAGATCGGCGCGCCTGATTCCAGCAGGGCGGCATTCAGTTCCTGCAGATCGGTCAGGGTCAGCCCCGCGGGCGGATCGGGCAACAGCGATGACCCTCCGCCGCAGATCAGCGCGATGACCAGATCATCCGGCCCCAGCCCGCTGACAGCCGATTTCAGCGCCTGTGCGGCCGCCAGCCCGGCGGCGTCCGGCACCGGATGCGCCGCTTCCATGACCCGGATGGTGTGACAGGGCGCGCCATAGCCGTAGCGGGTGACCACGACCCCTTCAAAGGGCGCATCCCACAGCCCCTCAAAGGCCTGCGCCAGCTGCGCCGCCCCCTTGCCGGCACCGATCACCACGGTGCGGCCGCGTGGCGCTTCCGGCAGATTGCTGCCCAGGGCATTCAGCGGATCGGCGGCAGCAACCGCCGCGTCGAACAGCCCGGACAGGAAGGCGCGGTGATTGTCTGCCATGGTCCCTCGTCAGTTTGAATGGCGCTACCTGCCACGGGCGCTGCCGGTCCCGCAACGCCTGTTGGGTCTCAGCTCAGGCCAAAGATGTCCCGGGTAAAGACCTTGTCTTCCACATCGGAAAGATCATCGGACGCCCGGTTGGCCACGATCACGTCGCTTTGCTGCTTGAAGGTTTCCAGGTCGCGCACAACCGTGCAGTTGAGAAAGCTCTCCTGCGCGTAGGCCGGTTCGTAGATGACCACCTTGATCCCCTCGGCCAGGATGCGACGGATCACGCCCTGCACGGAACTTTGCCGGAAATTGTCCGACCCGGCCTTCATCACCAGACGGTGAATCCCCACCACCTGAGGTTTGCGCGCCAGGACCCGTTCGGCGATGAAATCCTTGCGGGTGCGGTTCGCATCCACCACCGCGCGCATCAGGTTCTGCGGCACCGCCGAGAAATTGGCGAGCAACTGCTTGGTATCTTTGGGCAGGCAATAGCCGCCATAGCCGAAGGAGGGGTTGTTGTAATGGGTGCCGATGCGCGGATCGAGGCCGACACCTTCGATGATTTCACGCGCGTTCATGTCTTCGGCCAGGGCATAGCTGTCCAGCTCGTTGAAGAAAGCCACCCTCAGCGCCAGGTAGGTATTGGCAAAAAGCTTGATCGATTCCGCCTCTGCCGGTCCGGTGTAAAGCACCGGCACATCCTTGGCCAAGGCCCCCTGCACCAGCAAATCGGCAAAGACCTTTGCCTCTTCCCGGCGCGACCCGACCACGATCCGCGAGGGATAGAGGTTGTCATGCAGCGCCTGACCCTCGCGCAGGAATTCGGGACAAAAGATGATGTCCTCGCTCCCGAACAGTTTGCGCACCCGGTCGGTAAAGCCGACGGGCACGGTCGATTTGACCACGATGGTCGCGGTCGGATTGACCTCAAGCGCCAGTTTGATCACCGCTTCCACCGAGGAGGTATTGAAGAAGTTGGTTTCGGGGTCGTAATCCGTCGGCGTCGCGATCACGATGAAACGCGCTTCCCGGCAGGCGGCCGCGCCGTCGATGGTGGCCGTCAGGTCCAGTTCCTTCGTGGCCAGCCATTGTTCCAGTTCCACATCTTCGATCGGCGAGGTCCGGGCATTCAATTGCGCCACGCGCTCCGCCGACAAATCCACCGCCGTGACAGTGTTGTGCTGGGCCAGCAGGACTGCGTTCGACAAACCCACGTACCCAATTCCAAAAACAGCAATTTTCATTAATTTTCTTCCAATTAATACCGCGCGAACTACTCCCATATTCGGTCCGCGCTGGCAATATCCGGTGATCCGATCCGGGCCCGACGGTGGCTTTTTGCGCAAAGCAGGTTATGAATGGTCAAGGTGTGATCACGAAGGTAGAGGTTGGCGGCCCCGGTGCAGCAGGCCAGCGGCCTAGACTCCCGGCGCGAATCCCAGGATCAGCTGGCGCAATCCAACCGCGGCACCGGCCATGATGCAGGCCAATGTCAGCGGCGCGCTGTAGGCCAGTACCGAAAATGCGGAAAGCCCCTGGCCCACGCTGCAGCCGACGGTGATCACGGCGCCGAACCCCATCAGCGCGGCCCCCAGGATCTGACGGCCCAGCTCGCGCGGGTCGTCACAGGCCTCCCAGCGGAAATGACCCTTGAAAAGACTGCCCGCAAAGGCGCCCAGCAGCACCCCCAGGACCGACCCGGTGCCAAAGCTGATGGTATTGCCCGAAGAGGTCATCGCGTAAAGCATGGTTTCCCCCAGAGGTGCTGAGAACGTATGGCTCACAACCGGCGTGGCATCAAAACCGACATTGGCCACCCATTGTGTGCCTGCCCATCCCGAAACGATCGCGAGACCGACAACCGCCCCCCAGAACACATGCGCATAGGCCCGGCGCATCGGCCTGTGCAAAAGCGTGAGCAGCAGGATCAGCGCCCCGATCAACATGCCCGTGGCATGAACCGGCAGGCCGGTCAGGGCTGACAGCGCATCTGCAAACCCCGGCATCGGGCCGGGGGTGTCGGCGGCATCGAACAGCCACAGCCGCAATCCCGACAGCGGACCGCCCAGGGTCATATAGGCCGCCAACCCCATCACCAGCACGATGACGAAAGAGCGCAGATCACCGCCGCCCAGACGGGCCAGCGCCCCATAGCCGCAGTTCCCCGCCAGCGCCATGCCATAGCCAAAGGTCAGTCCGCCGACCACACAGGCGAGCGGGGTCCAGCCGCGCCCAAGATAGAGGGTCTGCCCGAGGTCGAGCAGCCCCGATGCCGCCAGCCCGAAGGTGCCCATCACCGCCACCCCGATGGCAACGCCCCACATGCGCAGCCGCAGGCTGGAGTTGCCGTAATAGATGTCTTCGATGGCGCCCAGCGTGCAAAACCTTCCGATCCGCGCGGCAAGGCCCAGCAACAGGCCGCCAAGCCCGCCGATCAGCGCAACCGCCTGCGGCTCTGTCAGATAATTCAGCACGTGACCGCTCCCTTCACGCATTGGATATCGAAAAGGCTCAGTTATTTCTCCTGGCAGAACAGGTCATAGACCACTTCCATGATTTTCCGCGGGCGGTCGTCGGCGAGGCTGTAATAGATCGTCTTGCCATCGCGCCGGGGGGTGACCAGCCCTTCCAGCCGCAGCCGGGACAATTGCTGCGATACTGCGGCCTGTCGGGCAGACAGCAATTCTTCCAGCTCGGTCACTGATTTCTCTCCGGTGGTGAGATGGCACAGGATCATCAGCCGCCCTTCGTGGCTGATCGCCTTGAGAAAATTGGAGGCCTGCACCGCGCTGGCGGCCATCCTGTCCATATCTTCCGCACACATGTCGTCGTGAAAAACCGGCAACCCCATCAACCTGCTTCCTTCGTTGTTTCGGACCGGACAGCGCCTGCATGGGCGCGGCCAGTCGGACCGTCAGTTCATTTTGATCCCGGGATCGGCGCGGGTGATCATTGCACCCAGCAAACCCCAAAAGAAATCTTCGCCCGGATAGCCTTCGATCCGCGACAATTCGCGCCCGTCCTCGACCAGGACAAAGGTCGGCGTGAAGCGCAGCGGACCTGTGAAGGCAAGGTCCGTCGGCACCGGCGTATCAATGTCATAGCGCCGCAACGGGGCGGCGCGCCCCTCGGCTGTCTTGGGGTACTTGGGCGCGATTTCGCGGTCCCACCTGGCACACCAGATGCAGCCCTTTTCCTCGACCATCACAAGCGCAAGCTCCGCAGAGGCGACCTGCACCCATCCGGCGACAACAAAGGCAGGCAGTAACAGCGCGCGCAGCAACATGTCGGTTTGACCTTTCCGTTAAATAACACTTAATATGAATATGTGAATTACTCAAGCACGGACCCCGGAACATGATGGATATCACCCTCGCTGGCGCGCTGATTGCCGGATTATTGTCCTTTCTGTCGCCCTGTATCCTTCCGATCGTGCCGTTTTACCTCAGCTACCTGGCCGGCGTGGGCATGAACCAGATATCGGCGGATGCTCCCGTAGACAGCGCGGTGCGGCGGCGCGCGGTGCTGGCGGCCTGCATGTTCGCGGCAGGGGTGATCACGATCTTCATGGGGCTGGGGGCGGCGGCCACGGCATTCGGCCAGATCGTGCGCGAATATTTCGATATCCTGCGCTGGATCGCGGCGGCGATCATCATCGCGATGGGGCTGCATTTCCTGGGCGTGATCCGGATCGGCCTGCTTTACAGACAATTCCGCGCCGATGCGGGCGATACCTCCAACGTCAGCCTGCTGGGGGCCTATGTCATCGGTCTGGCCTTCGCCTTTGGCTGGACACCCTGCGTGGGGCCGGTGCTGGCGGCGATCCTGTTCACCGCAGCCGGGGCAGATACCGCGGGCAGCGGCGCGCTGCTGCTGTTCGTCTACGGGCTGGGCATGACCGCGCCCTTTGTCCTCGCCGCGCTGTTCATCGGCCCGTTCATGCGCTGGATGGCCCGGTTCCGCCGCCACCTTGGCCTGATCGAAAAGCTCATGGGTGTGATGCTGATCCTGTTCGGGATATTGATAGCCACAAACACCATCAACTATATCGCGCAATGGATGCTGGAGATCGCGCCGGACATCGGCACGTTGCGCTAAGCGGAGGAACGACATGCGACCAATCGCACTGGCCCTTGCGGCCCTGATCACAATGACACAGGCGGCCCTCGCGGACCTGGGCGACGACGGGCTGCACAAGGCCCCCTGGATGCGCGATACCTTCAAGGACCTGTCGGAGGATCTGGCCGAGGCCAACAGCGAAGGCAAGCGCATGGCGATCATGGTCGAACAGCGCGGCTGCATCTATTGCAGCAAGATGCACGAAGAAGTCTATCCGATCCCCGAAATCGCCGATTACATCGAAGAGAACTTCTTTGTCGTGCAGATCAACATGTTCGGCGACATCGAAGTGACCGATTTCGATGGTGAAGCCCTGCCCGAAAAGGAGATGGTGCGCAAATGGGGTGTCCTGTTCACCCCCACCGTGCTTTTCATGCCCGAAACGGTGGCGGAGGATGCCACGGCGGCGCAGGCCGCTGTGACAGTCATGCCTGGGGCCTTTGGGCGTCATACCACCTTCAACATGTTCAACTGGGTGGTCGAAAAGGGCTATGACGGCGACGAGAGCTTTCAGAAATATCACGCCCGCAAATTTGCCGAGCAAAGCCAATAGGCTGGGAACAAAGGGGTTTTGAGGATCAAAACCTATATTCATTCGATTTTTTGAATTTGTTGTTGCCTGTTCACAAAGCTGTGGGCTACGTTAAGGCAAAAGCCGAAGGGCGAGGGAGGAACCATGAAAATTCTAGGAACAGCTGCGGGCATCGCGGCCTTGCTGGCATCCGTGGCGGTGGCGGAAATCATCGAGCCGACCAATGTCAGCTTTGAGGACGGGGCCATTGCCACATCCCTGACAGGAACGCCCGGCGACCCTGCCGAGGGGCGCGATATCGTTGGTAACAAGAAAAAGGGCAATTGCGTTGCCTGCCATCAGGTCAGCGATCTGGCTGAGATCCCCTTCCACGGTGAAATCGGGCCGATGCTGGACGGGGCCGGCGACCGCTGGAGCGAGGCAGAGCTGCGCGGCATCGTCGCCAATGCCAAGGTGATGTTCGAGGACAGCATGATGCCCTCCTTCTACAAGACCGAAGGATTTATCCGTCCGGGCAATGCCTATACGGGGGAGGCGGCGGATGACACCTTTGGTCCCATCCTGACCGCCCAGCAGATCGAAGATGTCGTCGCCTACCTCGCGACGCTCAAGGATTGAGCCGCACGACAGGCGGCACGCTCACGGAACGAACCGCGCCCGGCGCGGCCTGAACGATAGGAGATCGGAATGGAATTTACACGACGCAACGCGCTGGCGGTCGGGGCAGGGGCCCTTGTCCTTGCCGGGCTGCCCATCAGGGGTTTCGCCAAGGGCGAAGAGGAAATCGCGGCCTTCACCGGTGGTGCCGATCTGGGCGAAGGCGGCATTGAACTGACCGCGCCCGAAATCGCGGAAAACGGCAATACCGTGCCAATCGAAGTCTCTGCCGAAGGCGCGACAGAGATCATGGTGCTGGCAATGGGCAACCCGACCCCGCCCGTGGCCACCTTCAAATTCGGCAAGCTGGCCGCATCCCAGCAGGCCTCAACCCGCATTCGCCTCGCCGGGACGCAGGAGGTTGTCGCCATCGCCAAGATGGCCGATGGGTCCTTCGCCAAGGCGTCGAAAACGGTCAAGGTCACAATTGGCGGCTGCGGCGGCTAAGGCATTCAAGGAGAATTATCATGGCATCAGGTGTAAAACCGCGCGTCAAAGTCCCGAAAAAAGCGGCTGCCGGAGAGGCGATCACGATCAAGACCTTGATCAGCCACCAGATGGAAAGCGGCCAGCGCAAGGATGATGACGGCAACGCCATTCCGCGTTCGATCATCAACCGCTTTGTCTGCGACTTCAACGGTGAGAACGTGATCGACGTCAAGATGGAGCCGGCGATTTCCACGAACCCCTACTTCGAATTCGAGGCCATCGTGCCGGAAGAAGGTGAGTTCAAGTTCACCTGGTATGACGACGACGGTTCGGTCTACGAGGAAACCAAGGCCATCGCGATCGGCTGAACGACACGTTTCAGGGAGGGACGGATAATGAAAAGACTGGCAAAAATGGCCGGCGTGGGTGCGCTGATCGCAATGGGAATGTCGGCGCAGGCCGACCCGGTTGACGATACGCTGATCCTCAACGATGAAACGGAAATGGTGACGCGCACGGCGGCACCCGCCCATCTTTCGGACAGGTTTGACGAGATCCTGTCGGGATGGCTGTTCCGGGGTGACGAAACCCGGATCATGCAGGCCGACGATTTCGACAATCCCGGCATGATCTTTGTCGAACAGGCGCTTGAAGCCTGGGAGACAGCGGACGGCACCGAAGGCAAGTCCTGTTCCTCCTGCCACAATGACATCGAAAGCATGGCAGGCGTCAAGGCGACCTATCCGAAATGGAACGAGGCCGCGGGCGAGGTGCGCACGCTGCAGATGCAGGTCAATGACTGCCGCACCAACCGGATGGGCGCGGAAGCCTGGAAATACGACAAGGGCGACGCGATCAACATGGAAGCGGCGCTTGCATCCGTGTCGCGCGGCCTGCCGGTCAACGTGGCCATCGACGGTCCGGCGCAATCCACCTGGGAACAGGGCAGGGAGCTGTACTACACCCGCACTGGCCAGCTGGAACTGTCCTGCGCCAATTGCCATGAGGACAACTTCGGCCGGATGATCCGCGCCGACCACCTCAGCCAGGGCCAGATCAACGGTTTTCCGGTCTACCGCCTGAAGAACACCAAGCTGAACGGATCGCATTCCCGCTTCAAGGGCTGTATCCGCGACACCCGCGCGGAAACCTATGCGCCGGGCAGCCCGGAATTCGTGGCACTTGAGCTTTACGTGGCCTCGCGGGGCAATGGCCTTTCGGTCGAAGGCCCCTCTGTCCGCAACTGAAAACTGAAGACCCCCGTGTGCCGCGCCGCACGGGGTTTTTCGCCCCAGACAAATTCATAGATGCGCATATATATCTGCATGAAGGAGCCCCCCATGATTTCGCGTCGCGACTTCCTACAGACTTCCATGGCTGCGGCGTCGATCTATGGCGCTTCCGGCTTTGGCAACTGGTCCCGGCTGGCCGCCCAGCAATTGCTGACGCAGGACAGGCTGCTGGAGTTCGATACCTTCGGCAATGTGTCGCTGATCCACGTCACGGACATCCACGCGCAGCTCAAACCACTCTATTTCCGGGAACCGGAGGTCAATATCGGCGTGGGCGGCAACAAGGGGGCCGTGCCCCATGTCACCGGCGCCGATTTCCGCAGACTCTATGGCATCGACGATGGCAGCCCTTCGGCCTATGCGCTGACCTGTGATGACTTCGCAGCACTCGGGCGGGCATATGGGCGGGTCGGCGGGCTGGACCGTGTGGCGACCGTGGTCAATGCCATCCGCGCCGACCGCCCCGATGCGCTGCTGCTGGATGGCGGCGATACCTGGCACGGCAGCTACACCTGTTATCAGACCGAAGGCCAGGACATGGTCAACGTCATGAACGCGCTGAAACCCGATGCGATGACCTTCCACTGGGAATTCACCCTGGGTGCCGACCGCGTGGCCGAGATTGTCGAGGGGCTGCCCTTTGCCGCCCTGGGCCAGAACATCTTTGACGCCGAATGGGACGAACCGGCCGAATTGTTCCCGCCCTACAAGTTCTTTGAGCGCGGCGGTGTGAAGATCGCCGTGATCGGCCAGGCCTTTCCCTATATGCCCATCGCCAACCCCGGCTGGATGTTCCCGGAATACTCCTTTGGGATCCGCGACGAACGCATGCAGGAAATGGTGGACGAGGTCCGCGCCGAAGGGGCCGAACTGGTGGTCTGCCTGTCGCATAACGGGTTCGACGTGGACAAGCAGATGGCGGGCAAGGTCACCGGCATCGACGTGATCCTGTCGGGCCACACCCATGACGCCCTGCCCGAACCGGTCCTTGTGGGGGAGACGATCATCATCGCCTCCGGTTCCAACGGCAAATTCGTGTCCCGCGTCGATCTGGATGTGCGCGACGGGCGCATGATGGGCTTCCGCCACAAGCTGATCCCGATCTTTTCCGACGTGATCACCCCGGATGCGCCCATGACCGCATTGATCGACGAACAGCGCGCGCCCTATCTGGACGCAATGTCAGAGGTGATCGGGCAAACGGCAGAGGATCAGACCCTCTACCGGCGCGGCAATTTCAACGGCACCTGGGACGATCTGATCTGCGATGCGCTCCTGTCCGAACGCGAGGCCGAAATCGCGCTCAGCCCCGGCGTGCGCTGGGGCCCGTCGATCCTGCCCGGGCAGGACATCACCCGCGAGGACATCTGGAACGTGACCTCGATGACCTATCCGCAGGCCTATCGCACCGAAATGACCGGCGAATTCCTGCATGTGGTGCTGGAAGACGTGGCCGACAACCTGTTCAATCCCGATCCCTATTACCAGCAGGGCGGCGACATGGTCCGTACCGGCGGGCTGGGCTACCGCATCGACGTGACCAAACCGCAGGGCGAACGGATCACCGAAATGACCCTCCTGAAAACCGGAGAGTTGATCGACCCGGCCAGGACCTATCAGGTCGCCGGCTGGGCCTCTGTCAACGAAGGCACCGAAGGCCCGCCGATCTGGGATGTGGTCGAGGCGCATATCGCCAAACAGGGCACCATCAGTCTGAACCCGAATACCAGCGTGACCGTCGCAGGCACGTAACCCTTGATCAAGGAGATACGGCAATGAAGAAACTGATGACAGCAGCGGCACTGGCCGCCACGATCGCCACCGGCGCATGGGCCGAAGGCAAGACGCATTACGTCGCCATACATGTGGATGAGAACGATCCGCAGGTGATGAACATGGCGCTGAACAATGTCGCCAATGTCGCCAGCTATTACGAATCCCAGGGTGACAGCGTGGTGGTCGAAGTGGTCGCCTATGGCCCCGGCCTGAACATGCTGATCCCCGGCAAAAGCCCGGTGGAAAACCGCATTTCCGCCATGTCGCTGGAACTGGAAAACCTGACATTCGCAGCCTGCGGCAACACCCTGCGCGCCATGAGCAAGAATGCGGGCCATGAGATCTCCGTGATGGACGAAGCCAATGTCGTGCCCTCGGGCGTGGTGCGGCTGATCGAACTGCAGGAAGACAACTACGCCTACATCCGCCCCTGAAAGGCGCGGGCAAGGGCCGGAATACGAAGCTAACGGAGACGATGATGACAGATCGCACATCGCGCAGAGCGTTTTTGAAGCATGGCTTTGCGGCAGGGGCAGCAGCCTCCATCGCAGGCACGGCTCGGGCGCAATCGGCCGATCCGCTGATCACCGAAGTCCAGCCCTGGGCGCAGGAATTCGGCGATGGTGTGGATGCAACCCCCTATGGCCTGCCGATCCGGTTCGAGGGTGACGTGATCCGGCGCAATGTCGAATGGCTGACCGCCGATACCGTCAGCTCCATCAACTTCACCCCGATCCACGCGCTGGACGGCACGATCACCCCGCAGGGCTGCGCCTTTGAACGGCACCACTCGGGCGCGATCGAGCTGCGCAAGGAAGACTATCGCCTGATGATCAACGGTCTGGTCGATCAGCCGCTGGTCTTCACCTATGCCGATCTCGAACGCTTCCCGCGCGAAAATCACGTCTATTTCTGCGAATGCGCGGCCAATTCCGGCATGGAATGGGCCGGCGCACAGCTTAACGGCGCGCAATTCACCCATGGCATGATCCACAACATGGAATATACCGGCGTGCCGCTGCGCAGCCTGCTTGAGGAAGCGGGGTTGGATGCCGCTGGTGACCTCAAGGACAAATGGGTCTTTGTCGAAGGCGCCGATGCCTCCTCCAACGGGCGGTCGATTCCGATGGAAAAGGCGCTGGACGATGTGCTGGTGGCCTTCAAGGCCAATGGCGAGGCTCTGCGCAAGGAACACGGGTATCCCGTGCGCCTCGTGGTGCCGGGGTGGGAAGGCAACATGTGGGTCAAATGGATCCGCCGGATCGAGGTCACGGATGGCCCCGTCGAAAGCCGCGAGGAAACCAGCAAGTACACCGACACGCTGGAAGACGGCACCAGCCGCAAATGGACATGGGCGATGGATGCGAAATCCGTTGTCACCTCCCCCAGCCCGCAGGCCCCGATTGCCCATGGCGCGGGCCCGCTGGTGATCACCGGCCTCGCCTGGTCCGGGCGCGGTGCGATCACCCGTGTGGACGTCTCAAAGGACGGGGGCATGACATGGGAAACCGCGCGTCTGGCGAGGCCCGGCGAAAAGATGGCGCTGACGCGTTTCTACCTGGACACCACCTGGGACGGGCAGGAGATGATGCTGCAATCGCGCGCCATGGATGACACCGGCTATGTCCAGCCGACCAAGACCCAACTGCGCGAGGTGCGCGGGCTGAATTCAATCTATCACAACAACGGCATCCAGACCTGGCTGGTGCGTGCCAACGGGGAGGCGGAAAATGTCGAGGTTTCTTAAGTCCGCAACACTTGTTGCAATGCTCGCCACCGTGGCCGGCCCCGGTCTGGCACAGGGGCTTGGCCTTGGCCGTCCCGCCCTGCCCGAAGAGATCGCGGCCTGGAACCATGACATCGACCCCGCCGGCGCGGACCTGCCGGCAGGCGCTGGCAGCGTCATGGAAGGGGAAGAGATCTTTGCCGAAAGATGCGCATCCTGCCATGGCGATTTTGCCGAAGGCATCGGCAACTGGCCGAAACTGGCCGGGGGCCGGGGCACACTCGACCGCGACGATCCGCTCAAGACCGTAGGTTCCTACTGGCCGCATCTGACGACGGCTTTCGACTACATCCGCCGGTCCATGCCCTATGGCAATGCAGGCACGCTGACCGATGACGAAGTCTATGCGATCACCGCCTATATCCTCTATTCCAACGATCTGGTGGACGGTGAATTTGAACTGTCAGACCAGAACCTGATGGATGTCGAAATGCCCAATGCCGGTGGTTTCATTGTCGATGACCGGGCCAAGACTGAATATGCCCTCTGGCAGGGCGAGCCCTGCATGGAGAATTGCAAGGATGCGCCCGTCAAGGTCACCATGCGCGCCATGGTGCTGGATGTGACGCCGCAGGACGAGGACGCAGAGGCGCAGGCAACATCCGCCGGGGTGGTAAAAGCCACCGCGACGCAAGAGGCACCGGCAGAGGAAGCACCGGCAGAGGAAGCGCCGGCAGCCGCCGCCGCCGCATTCGACCCCGAACTGGCCAAAGCGGGCGAGAAGGTCTTTCGCAAATGCAAATCCTGCCACCAGATCGGTGCGGGGGCCAAGAACCGATCCGGCCCGCTGCTGACCGGCGTGGTTGGCCGCGCCGCCGCTGGCGTGGACGGTTTCAAGTATTCACGGGCGATGACCTCTGCCGCCGGGGAGGGTCTGATCTGGAACGAGGCGGAGCTCTCCAGCTTCCTCGCCGCACCGAAAAGCTACATGAAAGGCACCCGGATGTCCTTTCGCGGGCTGAACAAGCAGGAAGACCTGACCGCCGTGATCGAATATCTCAAGTCGGCCGGTGACTGACCCGGCTTGCGCCGGGCAGGGGGCTTTATGTGGCCGCTGCGCCAAACGGGGCCATGGCAAATGCCGCTTGGAACGCTCCTTGCCTATCGCTGCGTGCCAGCAGTACCATCAAAACAAAGCCGATATGGAGCGCGTTTGGACAAGGGTTTTGACATCAGGCAGGCGCAGGCCGCGGATGAAACGGCTGTCAGGGAATGCGCCCAAGGTGCCTATGAACGCTACGTTGCGGCAATGGGCAGGAAGCCCGCCCCGATGGTCGCCGATTTTGCCGCCCTGATCGCCGCCGGGGTGGTGCATGTTGCTGTCGGGCAGGATGCAGAGTTGCTCGGATTTATCGTGTTTTATCAGGAGGGTGTGCAGGTTCTTCTTGAAAACGTCGCCGTGCGCCCAACCGCAGCGGGTCGGGGTATTGGAAAACACCTGATCGCCTTTTGCGAAGCAGAGGCAAAACGATCAAACGCAACTGCGGTCAAGCTCTATACGAATGAGAAGATGACAGAAAATCTGTCGATCTACCCGCATCTTGGCTATCGGGAGACCGAGCGAAAGACAGAAGATGGTTTCAACCGCGTGTTCTTTGAAAAGTTCATCTGAAGAATGGCCGAAAGGCCCCTTGGCGGCGGTTCACGCAACCTGCGGCAAACCCTCGCCCGCCGCAGAAATCTTCGGCTGAAACTCGCGGCCGGGGCTTTGGCCTTTCCCATTTCCCCCGGTTTTCTGCTACACTTTCCAGACCCCGCATAACGGAGACTCGTCATGAAGCCCCTCATCCTTACCGCTCTGATCTGCTGCGCCGCCCCGGCCCTCGCGCAGGAGGCGGTCACCTATCCCTTTGACGGCAGCTTTGACGACGCCACCTTCAATGTGGAAAGCGCGATAGTCGGTCAGGGGCTGGTCATCGACCATGTCAGCCATACCGGCGAGATGTTGAGCCGTACGGCAAGCGATGTCGGCAGCGATACCAGGATTTTCGATGCCGCGGATGTGTTCCTGTTCTGCTCTGCCGTTCTGTCCCGCAAGGTGATGGAGGCGGATCCGATGAACATCGCCCATTGCCCCTATGGCATCTTCGTGGCGGACCGCGAGGGAGAGGTCGTCGTGGGATACCGGACCTATCCCGAAGGCCCGATGCAGGAGGTGCAGGCCCTGCTGGACGAGATCGTGCAAGAGGCCGTGGCCAACTGATGCGCGCCTTTCCCGATCTGCCGCCGGTCTGGTGGCTTGGCAGCATTGCCGCGATCTATCTGTTCAAGTTCGTCGCGCCCGGCCTGCACCCGGACATCTGGTGGCTGGATGCCCTGTCGTGGCTCGTGCTTCTGGCGGCGCTGGCGATCATCGTCTGGTCCGCCTGGTACTTCTTTGCCCGCAAAACCACGATAGAACCGCATCACATCCCCAAGGTCCTGATCGAGGAGGGGCCGTTTCAATGGTCCCGCAACCCCATCTACCTCGCGCTGGTGATGCTCACATTGTCCTATGCCATGGGCAACGGGTCACTGCTGGGCCTTGTGCTGACAGGCCTGCTCTGGCTGGTGCTCGACCGTCGTTTTGCCGCGCCGGAAGAGGCCCTGCTGCGCCAGACCTTCGGGGAGGAGGCAGACGCCTATTGCGCCCGGGTCCGGCGCTGGATCTGACCCGCACCGCCGCGCGTCAGTCGACCCCCGGCACAAAGCGATAGGCATCCGCCGTCTTTTCCACCCGGCCGAACCCCTGCGGCAGGTGAAAGCCGATGATTCGGGTCTGTTCATGTGCCAGTTGATCCAGCAGGGCCACCCGCGTTGTGGCGGCAAGTTCCTGATCCTGATCCGACCCAGACAACCAGTCCGGCCGCGCAAAGGCGACATGGTGGTTGCCGATGCAATCACCCAGGATCATCACGGATTCCGTGCCGTCCCGCACTTCCAGCGCCATATGGCCCGGCGTGTGACCCGATGTGGCGCGGGCCAGAACACCCGGCAGAACCTCGTCGCCGTCATCGAACAATGTCATGTCCTCTTCGATTATCCGCAAGCGCCGCTCCGCCCCCACCGCAAAGGCGACACGCGCTTCGCCAATCTGATCGACCGTGGCGGGGTTGAGCCAATAGTCCCACTCCGCCCGCCCCATCATATAGCGCGCCCCGACGAACAGCGGATCGCCGAAATCATCCAGCAGCCCCCAAAGGTGGTCCGGATGGCCATGGGTGAAAATCACATCCGTCACCTCCTCCGGTGCGACACCCAGGGCATCCAGCGAGGCACCCAGGGTCCCGGCGGTCGCTGCAAAATCCGGGCCCGAGCCCACGTCGAACAGCACCGTCCGGTCACTGCTGCGCATCAGGGTCACATTGCAGGGCGGGGTCAGCACCTCAGGGGAGATGCCCTGCGCCTCCAACACGGCCTGCAGTTCATCCTTGGGCATCGGATCAAAGACAAAGCTGCCCGGCAGGGCAAGCGCGCCGTCGCTGACCACATCAAGCCGGACATTGCCCAGATCAATCTGCGCATGTGCAACCCGCGGCCCAAGGCCAATCCCGGCCATGCCCGCCGCGCCGATGCTGCCCGCCACGAAACGCCGCCTGGTGATATGCATCGCCTGTCCTCCCCGTTAAAAATTCGTAACCTTGAATATGAAGGGGCGGGAGGCAAAGCGCAAGCCTGCCGGGGGCTCAGGCGATATGCTGGATCGTCGAAAACCCTTCAAACACCGGAGCACCCTCATGCAGCTTTGCCGTGGTGCCCGCGCTCTTGTGCGAGGCCCGGAAAGCGTCGCTGCGGGTCCAGTTGCGAAAGGCCTCCTCCGACGCCCAGACCGTATGCGATGCGAAAAGCACCTTGCCGTCTTTTTCGGGACCGCGCAGCATGTGAAATTCCACAAAGCCCTCCATCTCCTTGAGATGGCTGTCGCGGCCCAGCCAGAGCGCCTCGAAGGCTTCGGCGTTTTCCGACAGGACGGTGAAACGGTTCATCGCGATGTACATGGCAGGTCCTTACTTGTTGAATGCGGCGCAGGGATCTGGCCGGTCCGCCGGGGCGGTGACGATGGTGGTATCATAACGCGGATCACCGCCCTCTGCGGGGGCTTCGACAAAGCCCGTCACATGCACCCTGGTTTGCGCTGCGGCGCGGGCAATCAGGGCCGGCATGGCCCAATCCTTGCGCGCATGTCCGTTGCCGGTGATCACCACCACGGGCGCGCCATAGGTGGCAAGCGCGTCGAGTGTCGCTGCGGAAAAGGCGGCGTCGCGCAGGCGCTGCGCCTCCACCATGCCGCCCATCATTTCCATCGGCATCGCCGCGCAATGCGCCTCGAACTGCAATGCCGCGCGCGCCTCGTGCTCGGCCTGCAACAGGGGGGCATCCAATCCGAACCGGCCGGCCCCGGCCCCGAACACCGCTGCCGCGCCGCGTTCAAAAGCCGCACGCACCTTGTCACGGGGCAGGGCGGCGCCAACCACGGGGGTTTGCCCTGCCGCCTCGAACACCGGAAGGTACAGTGCAAAATCCGGCCAGCCCGACTCCGCCCAGCCGATCTGCCGCGCCAGCGCGGTCAGATCCCCGCGGCTGTCCGCATTGACCTGTGTCGCCTGCTCCGGTGACAGCATTTCGAAAGCAATGGCCTTTGGCGCAATCCGGGCAATCAGTTCCGCCTGTCCAATGTGGTGCGCGGCATTGTCATGCACCTCGCCCAGGATGACGATATCGGCGGCGCGCATCCGCGCAACCGCATCGGCGTCGACCTCTGCCACGCCGGGTCCGGCGGCAAGGACAGCCAGACAAACTGTGAGCATGTGACGGAAGTGGCGCATATCAGCCCCCTGCTGGATCGGGCATTGCAGCCCATGCAAAAAGGGCCGCATCGCTGCGGCCCCATTGTTGCGATGCCGGGCTTACTTCCAGCCGACTTCGTTAAAGATCTTCTGCGCTTCGGGCAGGTTCTGGGCCACGGCCGAGAGGTTCACCTCATCCGCCTTGAACGCGCCCAGCTTCGCCACGCTCTCGCTCAGCGGCACGCCCGCGACCGTCGGGAATTCGTCGTTCCCGGCAGAGAAATAGACCTGCGCCTGATCCGACGCGAGATATTCCAGGAACTTCACCGCATTCTCGCGGTTCGGCGCATGGGCTGCCACACCGCCGCCCGAAAGGTTCATATGCGCACCTTCGGCATCCTGCGCCGGGAAGATCCAGCCGATCCGGTCCACCTCGGCGGTCACGCCATCCACGTCGGTGCGCAGGGCGCGGGCAAAGTAATAGCTGTTGGCGATGGAAATTTCGCATTGTCCCGACACCAGCCCGCGCAGCTGGTCGGTGTCCCCGCCCTCGGGGTCGCGGGCAAAGTTGGCCACCACACCAGCGGCCCAGTCACGCGCCGCTTCCGCGCCATGGTTCTCGATCACCGAGGCAAGCAAGGTCTGGCTGTAGACATTGGTGGAAGAGCGGTGGCACACCATGCCCTTGTACTTGGGGTCTGCCAGCGACAGGTAATCCATCGGCGGCTCGGTCACATCGTTCTTGTCGTAAAAGATGATCCGCGCCCGCTGGGAGAAGCCGAACCACTGGTTGTCGCTGTCCTGCAGGTTGGCGGGAATGCGCTCTTCCAGGATGTCGCTGTCGACCGATTGCAGCACACCGGCATCCTTGGCCCGCTGCAGGCGCGAGGTATCGACCGTCAGCAGCACGTCTGCGGGTGAATTCGCGCCTTCCGCCTGCATCCGCGCGATCAGCTCGTCCGCATTGCCTTCGATCCGGTTGACGGTGATGCCGGTCTGTTCGGTAAAGTCGGAATAGAGCCGCTCGTCCGTGTCATAATGGCGTGAGGAATACAGGTTCACATCCCCTTCGGCGGCAGCGCTGCCAGCCACCAGAACGGCGGTCAGGGCAAGGGGGGTAAAACGTGTGTTTAGGGGCATGGGGATCTCCGGTTTCCAATCCTTACTTTTTTGATCAGATACCAGACTGAACTTGGGATGCAAGAATACTTATCGAAATACTCGGAAATATCCCGCCGGTGGGAAACGCGGCTGGCGGACAAGGAAAAGCCGTTGTGGCATGCGATATGTTGTCATCCCCTAGGCTGTGTTATGCTGCTTTCCCCCGCGCGGAATCAAGGCCGCAGGCCGCCGCGCATCGCCGGGCCGTCCCCTGGCACGGCGATTTGGCTGCTGTCGTGTTCCACGGATAGCTTGAAAGTGCTTGGCTGCCATAAAGTGCCAGTCACGACGGTTGCATCGCCGCACCACGGCTCGTCAATGCGCGGCTTGGGGTTTCGTTGCCAACGGCAGCAGTGTCCCGCTCACCTGACCTTGACCCATACCACGTCTAAAGTCTGGTTGGGTCAGAAATGCTTGGCATATGGGTCGGAATTGCCTGGCACGGCCCACTGAAATGATTCCGCAAACGCGCCGCCAGGAGCCGGAGTTGCGCCACATTCGACATGTCTTATTTGACAGGTCGCCGGTGACGGGTGTTGATTTCAAGGCAGCAAGTCCGGCGGGCCCCTGTCTCACCACGCACCGCACCCCCCCCGGCCGCGGCGGCACCCGACATCAGGACACCCGCGCGCCCTGGACCCAGACGGATTTGACCACCGGATGATGGCCCAGCGTCGCGAAGCGCATCAGGTCGCCGCGCCTGCCGACCTCCAGCACGCCGCGATCCTCCAGCCCCACATGACGTGCCGGATTGGCGGTGACAGTGGCCAATGCGCGCGGCAGATCCCCCCAAATCTCGTTCAGGATCAGCGCCCCCTGCATCAATGCCGCGGGCACATAGTCGGACGACAGGATGTCCAGCCGGTCGCCTTCCGCCAGCTCCCTTGCCGCCACATTGCCCGAATGCGATCCGCCCCTGACCAGGTTCGGCGCCCCCATGATCGTGGCGATCCCCTGCCTGTGGCAGGCCTCCGCCGCCTCCACCGTGGTGGGGAATTCCGCAATGCGCACGCCCTGCAAATGGCTCTTGTCCACCTGTTCTGCGGTGGTGTCGTCATGGCTGGCCAGCGTCGCCCCGTACCGCTTTGCCGCCGCCACTGCCGCGCTCTCATGGGCCGTCCCCAGCCGGGCCTGCAGCCCATAGAGGAAATCGCGGTATTCGTCGAAACCCTCGTCGGACATGCCATGCTTGCCACAGACGTAATCCTTGAACTTGCCCAGGTCCCGGAACTGCCGCTGGCCCGGCGTATGATCCATCAGCGACACGATCCCGATCTTGTCCGCCGGTCCGAATTCCGCCATTTCCTCCACCAGCGTTTCCGAACAGATCTCGGCCCGCAGGTGGATATGATGGCTGATCTTCAGCACCCCCGCCTCCCGCATTTCCAGGATTTCATCCGCCATCTGCCGCGCATATTTTCCATAGCGCCTGCTGCTGGAAGACACGATGGACCCAACCCGGATCGCGTCGAACACCGTGGTAATCCCGGTGCCCGCCAGCTCCCGGTCATGCGCCAGGATCGCGGCACGATGCGGCCAGTCCACCTTGGGGCGCGGCGTCATGTGCCGCTCAAGGTTATCGGTGTGCAATTCGATCAACCCGGGGCAAAGGTAATCGCCCTCGCAATCCTGCGCCCCGGCTGCCGCGCTGCCCCCCTGCGAGATATCGGCGATCCGCCCGTCCCGCAGCACAAGCGATCCCTCGATCACCTCTGTCGGCAGGACGATCCTTGCATTTGTCAAAACGGTCTCTTGTGTCATAGCAACGTCACATCTGAATGGCACGGCTTGCGCGTGCCAGTTGAAAGGAAGGGTTCATGTTCAAACGGTTTGCGGTCTATTTCACGCCCCAGGGCGCCTTGGCGGACAAGGGGGCCGCATGGCTGGGATGGGACATCGCATCGGGCTGCGCCGCTGACCACCCGAATATTGCCGGGCTCGACCTTGCCGGCCTCACCGCGACACCGCGTAAATACGGCTTCCACGCCACCATCAAACCACCCTTCGCCCTTGCGACGGGCACCGATGTCGCCGGGCTTTCGCAGGCCCTGGCGCGGTTCTGCACCCAATTCGCCCCGGTCACGCTGGACGGGCTTCAGGTGGCGCAACTGGGCGGCTTCCTCGCCCTGATCCCGACCGGAGATCAGGAGCAGCTGAACCACCTCGCGGGCGAGGCGGTGATGCGGCTCGACCGGTTTCGCGCGCCCCCCACAGCGGAGGAACTGACGCGCCGCCGGGCCAGCCATCTGACCCCACAGCAGGAGCGGAATCTGCGTGAATGGGGCTACCCCCATGTGCTTGACGCCTTCCGCTTCCACATGACCCTGAGCGGGCGTGTCAAGCAGCCCAAACAGATCCTGCCCGCCGTGGCCGCCCATTTTGCCGACGTCCTGCCGCAGCCTTTCCTGATCGACAGCCTGACTCTGGCGGGAGAGCGTCATGACGGGATGTTCGAGGCTCTGCAACGCTATGCCCTCGCCGGATAAAGCGCGGCCAGCGCGCGAGTGACAGTGTCGCGCAGCGCGCCGGAGTTGTCGATCCGCGTGGCGCTGATGCCCTCCGGCAGGGCAAAATCCGCCCGTGCCAGCCGGGTCTCGATCTCTGCCGCACTCTCGCGCCGGCGCGCGCGCAGACGTGCCTCCAGCACCTCCGGCGTCGCGGTCAGCGACAGCACCTCAAAGCGGTCGAAACGCGCTTGCGCCAGCGGCAGGACCGACCGCGACAGATTGGCCAGCACATCCTGCCCCCGCGCCATCACATCCACGACCCCGGCCGGGATGCCATAGCACAATCCATGCGCCTGCCAGTGCAACACGAAAGCACCCTCTGCCACGCGCCGCGCAAATTCAGCCGCGCTCACCGCCTCATAATCCTCGCCCCCCGCCGCCACCGGCCGGGTGATGACCCGGCGGACCGCCACAAGATCACGCGCCCGGGCGACCATTCCGGCCATGACGGAATCCTTTCCGACACCCGAAGGGCCGACAACCGCGATGAAACGCCCGGCGCTCATGCCAGCCCGGGGGTAAAGCGGGTCACATCCACCTCGCGGTCACAGACCCTGTGCCGCGCGGCCTCATCGTGGAATATCCCGACAATGGCAGCCCCGCGCGCCTTGGCCTCTTCGATCAGCGCCAGCACAACCTCCCGGTTGCCCGCATCAAGGCTCGCGGTCGGTTCATCCAGCAGCAGCGCCGGATAGGCATAGGCAAAGCCGCGCGCAATGTTCACCCGCTGCTGTTCGCCCCCCGAGAAGGTGGTCGGGCTGAGCGTCCACAGATGCCGGGGAATGTTCAACCGCTCCAGAAGCTCTTGCGCCCGCGCCCTGGCGCTCTGCGCGCCGCAGCCCGTGCGCAACAGCGGCTCGGCCACTACATCCAGCGTCGAGACCCGCGGGACCACCCGCAGGAACTGGCTGACATAGCCCAGCCTGTCCCGGCGCAGCGCCAGGATCTCGCGCGGCTCGGCGCGGGCCACATCGACCCCGCCAATCCGGATATGGCCAGAGGCCGCCAGGTAATTCCCGTAGAGCATGCGCATCAGGGTGGACTTTCCGGCGCCGGAGGCCCCGACCAGCCCGACACATTCGCCGGGCACCACTGCAAATTCCGCATCCTGCATCACCGGGATCACCGCGCCACCCTGATTGTGCAGGGTGAAGGACTTGCAGAGTTTCTCGACTTGGATCATCAGATTAACCTGTTGTTAATAAGGGGAAAGATTTCGCGGCGAAACCAGTCTCATACCTGCAGGACCGATGAGACCAGCAATTGCGTATAGCCATGCTGCGGATCGTCCAGCACCTGGTCCGTCAACCCGGTCTCGACCACATGACCGTCCTTCATCACCATCAGCCGGTCGGCCAGCAACCGCACCACGGCAAGGTCATGGGTCACGATGATCGCACTCAACCCCATCTCGCGCACCAGACCGCGCATCAGATCAAGCAACCGGGCCTGCACCGAAACATCAAGCCCCCCGGTCGGTTCGTCCATGAACACCAGCCGTGGCCCGGTGACCAGGTTGCGCGCAATCTGCAACCGCTGCTGCATGCCCCCCGAAAAGGCGCTGGGGCGGTCGTCGATCCGATCGGCGGCAATCTCGACCCGGCCCAGCCAGTCCGTCGCGGTGTTGCGGATATCGCCATAATGGCGTGCGCCCACCGCCATCAGCCGCTCACCCACATTGCCGCCGGCACTCACGTTCATGCGCAGCCCGTCGCGGGCGTGCTGATGGACAAAGGCCCAGTCCGTGCGCCCCAGCATCCGGCGCTCGGGCTCCGACATGGTGATCGTATCGCGCAACCCCCCGGCGCGGGTGTCGAAACGAACTGCGCCTGCGTCAGGCTGCAAATGTCCCGCCAGACAATTGAGCAGCGTCGACTTGCCCGATCCGCTTTCACCGACGATGCCCATGACCTCTCCCGGATAAAGATCAAAGGACACCTCCGCGCAGCCGATCCGCGCACCATAGAATTTCGAAACGGCGTCAACCTGCAACAAGGGCGTCATGCCACATCCTCCTTCGCCGGAACACCCTGGGCGCCCACATGGCCCGCCGCGCGGCGGGTTGTGCAATAATCGGTGTCCGAACACATGAACAACCGCCCGCCCGCGTCATCGACGATCAGCTCGTCAAGATAGCTGTCCCCGGCGCCACAAAGATCGCAGGCATGATCCGCCTTGCTGGCCTCGAACGGGAAATCCTCGAAATCAAGACTGACGACCCGGGTATGGGGCGGCAGCGCATAGATCCGCTGCTCGCGCCCGGCGCCGAACAACTGGATGGCATCCATGGTCAGTTTCGGATTGTCGAATTTCGGGATCGGCGAGGGATCCATGACATAGCGCCCCTCGACCTTGACCGGATAGGCATAGGCGGTGGCAATCGCCCCGTGCTGGCTGATGTCTTCGTAAAGCTTGACATGCATCAGCCCGTATTCCTCCAGGCTGTGCATCTTGCGGGTCTCGACCTCGGAAGGCTCCAGGAACCGCAGCGGCTCGGGGATGGGGACCTGATAGACAAGGATCTGATCCGACCGGAGCGGCATTTCGGGGATCCGGTGACGGGTCTGGATCACGCTGGCCCTGGCGGTGTCTTCGGTCACGGCGACCCCTGCGGTTTTCTCGAAAAAGCGTCGGATGGACACGGCATTGGTGGTGTCATCCGCCCCCTGGTCGATGACCTTGAATGTGTCCTCGGGCACCAGCACCGCCGCTGAGACCTGCACGCCACCGGTGCCCCAGCCATAGGGCATCGGCATCTCGCGGCTCGCAAAAGGCACCTGATAGCCGGGGATCGCCAGCCCCTTGAGGATGGCACGGCGGATCATCCGCTTGGTCTGCTCATCGAGATAGGCAAAGTTATAGGCTGAAACATTCATGCGAAATGCCGCTCCTGTCTGACCGGGAAACTGAGGGGGGAGGCCCGGTGGCGCGCCCGCGTCAATGCCTGCGATGCGCTATGGCCGCGATCTCTGCCAACAGGCCGGCAAAATCGCTGTCGACCTGTTCGCGGGCGAGGCGGATCACCCCATATCCAAGCGCCTGCAGCGCCATGTCCCGCTGGACAAGCAAGGCACGATGTTGCGCCTGCACGGTGACTTCCACCACCAGCCGCGCCGCAGGGCACAGGAAATCCACAACGCAGGGTCCCAGGGGCGCCTTGCGGCGAAATTTCAAACCGGCCAGCTGCCGGTTGCGCAGGGCCTGCCATAATTTGTCTTCGGGCGCCGTCATCCAACGACGCTGCGCACGCGCCTTGCTGATCTGCGGATGGGATCTGGCCATCCGGGTAGGGTGGCACTGAATTCGTGAACCACGGATTAACAACACAAGTATCAGGTCGAAGTTTGTTGTCGCGCCGTGACCCCCTCACCCCCGGCCCCTCTCCCCTTGGGGAGAGGGGAGCCACGCTATCGCCGTTAGCACATCCTGTTGCTTCGGGCGCTGCGCTGCGTGGGGTACGGCGTCCCCTCTCCCCAAGGGGAGAGGGGGTTGGGGGTGAGGGGGGCAACACGGTCATTCGGCGGCTTCCCTGATTGTATCCGACACTGCGCGGCGCAACTTGCGGATCAGTTCAAGTTCGGACTGAAAGTCCACGTAATGGGGCAATTTGATGTGTTCCAGGAACCCGGTGGCCTGGATATTGTCCGCATGGCTCAGCACGAATTCCTCGTCCTGGGCCGGAGCACCCAGGTTGTCTTCTCCGAGTTCCTTCCACCGCAGGGCCCGATCCACCAGCGCCATCGAGATCGCCTTGCGTTCGGACATGCCGAAAACCAGGCCATAGCCGCGGGTAAATTGCGGCGGTTCGGTTCTGGAGCCCTTGAACTGGTTTACGGTTTCGCATTCGGTCACCTCGATCTCACCGATCTCGATCGCGAATCCCAGCTCGGGAACGTCCATTTCCACCGCGACGGTGCCGATGCGCAGTTCCGCCACGAAGGCGTGGTTGCGGGCATAGCCGCGCTGGGTCGAATAGGCCATGCCGAGGATGAAGCCCTCGTCGCCGCGGGTCAGGGACTGCAGGCGCAAGGGGCGTTCTGCAGGCAATTCGAGCGGTTCGCGGGTCAGATCGGGGGGAGTTTCCGCACCCGCTTCCTCGGTCCGGATCAGATTTTCCCGATCCAGGAACCCCATGATATGGGGTGTCCGGGCGGCATCGGCGGGTTTCTCGGGGGCTGCGGGCACGTCACCTTCGGCGGCCAGTTTGAAGTCGAGCAGACGGTGCGTGTAGTCGAAGGTCGGGCCCAGCAACTGGCCCCCCGGGGCGTCCTTGAACGTGGCCGAGACACGGCGGTCGCAGCGCATTGCGCCGGTGTCGATGGGATGTGAGGCACCGAAGCGGGGCAGGGTGGTGCGATAGGCACGGATCAGGAAGATGGCTTCGATCAGGTCCCCGCGCGCCTGTTTGATGGCCAGCGCGGCCAGGTCGGGATCGAAAAGGGACCCTTCGGCCATCACCCGGTTCACCGCCAGTTTCAGCTGTTCACGGATCTGGGCGACGGAGAGTTCCGCCACCTCGCTGTCACCGCGGCGTTCTTCGGCGAGCCAGGCATGGGCGTTGTCGATGGCGCGCTCGCCACCTTTTACTGCGACATACATCAGGACACCTTTGTGCTGCGGGGCAGGGCCGCAATCTGCGTGCCCGTGGTGAAGAAATGATCATGACCCAGGGGGAACAGGGCGGCATTGTCCTGAAACCGCTTGATCTCTGGCAGCGAGAGCTGCGTGACATCCCTGATGCCGGGGCCGCGCAGGGTGGCGCCGGATTGCGCGAGATGTGTCACCTCCACAATCAGCGTGGCGGAGCGGTCGGGGTATTCCGGGGTGCCGATGGCAAAGTCGCAGGGCGTCAGCGCCTCCCATGTGCCCAGGGCAAAGCGGGCAGTTGCCGCGCCGGTAAAGGGTGCGCCGGTGTGGAAGGTGATCCAGTCCCTTATCTGCGGCGTGTCATGGCCCGGTGCCAGAAAGATCGGCGTGTCCGGATCGCAGAGTGTCAGGATCAATGTCCCGGCGGCGACGGAAAGGGGGGCCGGTGGCATGGCGCCTGCGAGGGGTGCAATCTCGCCCGGTCGGGCCATGACCTGCATGATGGCGCGAAAGGCGGTGGCCGCCTCGATCGGGGCGTCGGCAAAGCCGCCTGTGAGGGCCTGTGTCTGCATCAGTCTTCCCCCCGGGCCATGGTAAAGAAATCGACCCTGGTTGCGGCGGCCTTGGCGGCGCGGGTGGTCTGGCGGCGGGTTGCTGCCGTCGAGAGCGGTGTCAGCACCTTCTCGCGGATCTCGGTGGCGGCGGCGGTCTGCATTCCGGCATCAAGCAGCGCGGCGCGCAGGGCCTTGGTCTTGTCGCGGCCCTGCACATAGGCGTGGCCGTCCTGACCGGAGGACAGGCGGACCGAGCAGCGGGTGACGGTGATTTCGCCCAGGTTGAAGGCGGCACCCACCGCGCCCGCACGGCCGCGGACCATGACACTGCCAACCTCGGGCGCGCGCAGCACCTGGTGATCAAAGCTGAGGTCCAGGGCGGACCAGGCAACATCCAGCTCGGCGGGATCGCATTTGGCCAGAAGGCTCATCCATTGCTTGCGGTCTGCGTTCTGGTCTTGAATGACGGTCATCTAGACACCTTGTGGATTTGTCTACTATACTATACAACTAGACAAATCATGACGGATTCGCCGTTCTGACACAAGCCCCGCAACTGTGAAACTTTGGTGACACATGGCCCGCACCCCGATCTGGAGATCCATTGCAACCACGCTGAGCGGTGAAATCAGCGCCGGGCAGTACGCCCCCGGGGACAAGCTGCCGACCGAAGCCGTGCTGGCGGCGCGTTTCGGGGTGAACCGGCACACCGTGCGCCATGCGCTGGCGGCGCTGGCCGACGAGGGGGTGGTCTTTGCCCGGCGCGGTGCCGGGGTCTATGTCACCCAGGTGCCGACGGAATATCCCCTCGGCAAGCGGGTGCGGTTTCACCAGAACCTTGCTTCGGCGGGGCGGGTCCCGGGCAGGCGGATCCTCACCATGCAGACCCGCAGCGCCACGGAAACGGAGCGCAACCTGCTGGCGCTTGAGGAAGGCGCCCAGGTGCATGTGGTCGATGGGCTGTCCCTGGCCGATGACATGCCGGTTGCGGTTTTCAACAGCGTCTTCCCGGCGGCGCGTTTCCCCGATTTGCCGGTGTATCTGGAAGAGGTGAATTCGGTGACCGAGGCGTTGCGCCGTTCCGGCGTGCGTGATTATACCCGCGCCTCGACCCGGCTGAAAGCCAAGCTGGCCACAGCCACGCAGGCCTTGCATCTGCAGATCGCCGAGGGCGCGCCGGTGCTGCTTTCGACCTCGGTCAATGTCGATCCGGAGGGCACGCCGGTGGAGTTCGGCAGCACCTGGTTTGCCGGGGACAGGATCACGCTGACCTTGGAAGGGGAGTAGGGGATTTCACCCCCCGAGCAGGCTGGCCCGGATATGATTGGCGCGCCGTCCGACCGTGACGATGGAGCCGATGATCACAACCCAAAGCGCGACGGTCAGAATTGTGCCTTGCGGCAGGAAATGCTGCTCAAAGACCGCCAGCACCGCGGCCAGCGTGACAGTTGCCATCCGGTGCTGCTTGGCCATCGGGCCGGAAAAGTCGGGCGCAAGTCCGATGCTGGCGCCCAGTTCACGGGTATAGGCGGTCAGGACGGCACATGTGGCTGCGGCAAAACCGAGGGTGGGGGAGCCAAGGCCAAAGCCGATGCCGATGAAGATGATGATATCTGCGATACGGTCCGGAAATTCATTCCAGAACGGCCCGTCGGGCGCGCTTTTGCCGGCTTCGATGGCGACCATTCCGTCGAACAGATTGCAGAGCAGGCGCAATTGGCAGGCCAGGGCGGCCAGGATCAGCAGCGCCCCCTTCAAGTTGGTGCTGTCCGCATAGGCGGTCATCCAGAACGCAAGACCGGCCAGGAGTGCCGCCGCAATGCTCGCCTGCGAGATCTGGTTCGGCGTGATCGCGCGCTCGGCCAGAAAGGCTGTGATCCTGTTGGCCCAGCCTGACTTGCGGCTTTGCAGGGGGCGGCGGTTTTTCAGGTCAGTCATGAGTCCTGTCTTCCGATCTGTGCTGGCTGAGAAAATTGTAGGTGAAAATATAGGAGGCCGATACCAGCAGCGGCACTGCAATTGTCCTGGCCACTTCGGGCGTGCCGGCCAGCAGATGCGCTGTGACAAGCAGCATGGCAGAGGCCATAGAGGCGATCAGGGCAGGCGCGACATGGCCCGTCCCATAGGAAAACCGGGGGCGCATCCAGTCCACCGTTCGTTTGAGGAACAGCGTCAGTGCCGCCGAGATGCTGCCCTGCACAAGACCGGCCAGCAAGGGTTTGGGCATGGCATGGGTGCTGTTTGCAAAGATGGCCCAGCCCCCCATCGCGACAAAGGCAAAGGCCACATGCAGCGGGGTGCTTTTCAACGCTGCTGACAGGGCGTTCTTCAATGAATGTCCCAGTAGAAGCGCACGATGTGAAAGAAGATCGGGGCGGAGAAGATGACCGAATCCAGCCGGTCGATGAAACCGCCGTGTCCGGCGATCAGATGGCCCCAGTCCTTTACACCGCGATCCCGCTTGATGGCGGACATGACCAGCCCGCCCAGAAAGCCCATGAGGGTGATCACGATGGACATGCCAACCGCCTGCATCACGGTAAAGGGCGTGATCCAATAGAGCGATGCCCCAAGCAGGCTGGAGGTGACGACACCGCCGATGAGCCCTTCCCAGGTCTTGGATGGTGACACCTTTGGCGCGATCTTGTGTTTTCCCAGCAGCTTGCCCCAGACATATTGAAACACGTCGCTGGACTGAACCACGACCACCAGGAAGAAGATCAGGAACAGGTTGCGCCCTTCGAAATCCGCGATGTTCAGGCTGAGCAGCGCAGGCACATGCGACACGCAGAAGACGCTGATCATCAGCGCCCATTGCGCCTCTGCGATGCGGATCAGGAAATTGTCGGTTTCGCCGCTGAGCATGGAGACGATCGGCATCAGCAGGAAGGCGTAGACGGGAATGAAGATCGAGTAGAAGCCGTACCAGTTCATGCCCACCGCGATGAACTGGATCGGCAGGACGATGAAGGCGGCGGCGGCAATGGCCCAATGGTCCGAGACACGGGTGTTGGTCAGCGTCAGGAATTCGCGCAATGCGGCAAATGAGCAGAGCGCGAAAAGGATGACAACGCCGGTGTTGCCGGCCGAAAAGGCAAGGGCCGTCAGGCCGACCATGACCCACCAGGCATTGATGCGGGCATTCAGGTTTTCGATTGTCAGATCAGGCCCGTCAGGCCCGGCCTTGAATTTCAGGAATTGCCCGATGGCCGATGCCACCAGCAACACCGCCAGAACGCAGCCCAGCAGAAAGAGAAAGCTGTCAGCCATTCACCTGTTCCTTTGCGGTTATCGACAGCGCCAGCAGCGCCGCCTGCGCGCGTTCCAGAAAGTCTGCTTTGGTTTCGCCCTGCTTCAGCCGCAGCGGCTGCCCGAAGGTGATGGTACAGATCAGCGGGATCGGCACCAGCTTTCCCTTTGGCATCACGCGGTTCAGGTTTTCGATCCAGACCGGCACCAGATCGACCTCGGGTTTTTTTGTGGCCAGGTGAAAGAGCCCGGTCTTGAAGGGGAGCAGGGGCGATTGGGTCATGTTGCGGGTGCCCTCGGGGAAGAGGATCAGGCTGTCGCCCGCATCCAGCGCATCCGCCATTTGCTGCACCGGATCGGCGGTGCGTTCTTCGGGGTTGCGTTCAATCAGCAGGGCGTTGAACACCGATCTGCCGATGAATGTCTTCAGTTTGGAGGACAACCAGTAGTCCGCAGCGGCGACGGGGCGGGTTTTCTCGCGCAGCTTGCCGGGCAGCACGGTCCAGATCAGGACGAAATCGCCATTGCTTGCGTGGTTGGCAAAATAGACCCGCTTTTCCGGGAGCGGAGCGGCACCCTGCCAGATCGCGCGCACTGCCGTGATCAGCCTTGCAAACGTGATAATCAGCAATGCGACAAGTTGGCCAAACATCGGCTGAATTTGCATGAGAGGGTTTGCGAAGGCAATCGCAATAGTTGCTCTGGGGCCCCGGCCCGCGCAGTTGTTTTCAGCCTTCGTATTTCTCCAAAAACGCCTCGGCGGGCAATGTGCGGAAGTCCTGCAAGGTCTCGCGCAGGCGGACATGGGGCCAGTCCCACCAGGCGAGCGCCATCATGCGCTCTGCGATGCTGTCGGAAAACCGGGCACGCAGGGGCACGGCGGGGATGCCGGCAACGATCATATAGGGGGGCACGTCGCGGGTGACGATGGCGCCGCCTGCGATCACCGCACCATGGCCGATGGTGACTTCGGGGCGGACCTGCGCGCCGTGGCCCAGCCAGGTGTCATGCCCGATCTGCACGCGGCGGCTGCGGCGGTGGGCGAACCATGCGTGGTCCGGCTCCGCATCGTCGAAATAATCGGCAGAGCGGTAGTGGAAATGGTGCAGGCTGGCTTTTTCCATCGGGTGGTCGGTCGCGCCGATGCGCACAGCGGAGGCAATGTTGGAGAATTTGCCGATCTCGGCATTGGCGATGTCGGCGAAGCGGTCGCAATAGGAATAATCCCCGATGTGGCTGTGCGCCACGCGCGAGGCGCGGCCGATCTCCACATAGGCACCAAATGTGCTGTCGGTGATCTCGCAATCGGGGTGCAGGTAGGGAACGTGCGGTTTCAGCCGTGCCATCAGGACGCGTCTCCGGAGATCAGACGCCGCCGCAGCCAGCCTGACAGGCTGTCCATTATCATGACCATCAGGATGATCAGCACGATGTAATAGGTCACTTCTTCCCAGTCCTTCTGCGTGATGATCGCCTGTGTCAGCAACAATCCGATGCCGCCGCCGGTGATCGCGCCGATGATGGTGGCAGAGCGGGTGTTGGATTCAAGGTAATAGAGCACCTGGCTCAGCAATATCGGGGTGATCTGGGGGATCACGCCAAAGCGGTAGCGTTGCAGCGGCCTGGCCCCCGTGGAGGTCAGGCCCTCGATCTGCTTGTCGTCCACGTTCTCCAGCGCCTCGGAAAAGATCTTGCCGAAGGTGCCGGTGTCGGTGAGCATGATCGCCAGCGACCCGGTCAGCGGGCCGGGGCCAAAGGCGCGGCTGAGCACGATGGTCCAGATCAGCCCGTCAACCCCGCGCAGGAAGTCGAAGATGCGGCGCGCGGCAAAGCGGGCGGCGCCGAGCGGCGTGAAGTTGCGCGCGGCGAGAAAGCCCATGGGCAGGGCGATGATGGCGGCACCGAAGGTGCCGAGGAAAGCCATCAGCACGGTTTCGACCAGCGCCCAGGCGACATCGGCGTGGCGCCACATCTTGTTGTTCCAGAAATCCGACCACATCCCGCCGTAGTCGCCGTTTGCGATGAGTTGCGTCAGGCTGAGGTCATGGAACGGGCTGTCGAGGGTGAAGAAGAACAACTCCCAGCCGGTGAAATAGCGGAACACCTCGGTCCGGTTGCGGGTGATGGTCAGTCGTCCCGCGTCGGTGGTGATTGCGATACGGTTCCTTGCGGCGTTGATCCAGTCGGGCACCGCGCCCGGGGGCAGTTCGGCGTTGACGCCACTGCGGCCCGGCCGTGCCGTCACGGTGCCATAGCCGGGAATGTCGTAGCGCACGGTTTCGCCCAGCGTGATCAGGTGGCCGTCGCCCAGATCGACGGATGTGGCAGGTCCAAGTTTTACCCAGTCCGGGCTGTCGCCCTGCGGGTAGGTCCCCTTGCGCTCGCCCTCGATGGCGATGCTGACCTCGCCGTTGCGGTTGTCCTGCGTGACATGGGTCTTGTAGCTGTAGGTGTCGCGCAAAAGCGTGTTCATGTTGTCCAGGCTGACCCGGTCGCGCAGGCCCGGCACGTCGAAGGCGAAGAAGACATAGATCAGATAGGCCGCGATCAGCAGAGGGGCGGCAAGCGCGACCAGTTTCTTGCGGGCAATCAGGCGCTCGGCCTGCAGGGTGAGGGTTGCGGTGGTCACAGGAGGGCTCCCTTGTCCTTGTAGGCCTTGCCATGGGTCAGGCGGTTGCGGGCGTAGCTGGAGAGCTGATCCACGATCACGATGGCCCCGAAGAGCAGCAGGAAGATCGCCGCCGCCTCGTCGAACTTGCCCTGTCCCCAGGACATGGTGTTGCGCAGGTCATAGCCGATGCCGCCGGCACCCACGAAGCCGAGGATGGCGGAGGCGCGGATGTTGATCTCGAACCGCAGCAACGCATAGCTGAGGTAGTTGGGCGCGACCTGGGGCACGACGCCCAGCATCATGCGTTGCAGCCAGGACGCACCGACAGAGGCCAGCCCTTCGACCGGTTTGAGGGAGGCGTTCTCGTTCACTTCGGAGAACAATTTGCCAAGCGCGCCGATGGTATGCAGGCAGATCGCAATCATGGCGGGCACCGGGCCGCCGCCCAGCAGGAAGATAAGGATCAGGGCGATGACAATTTCCGGCACCGCGCGCAGGATGTCCAGCACCCGGCGGACGGGCGCGACGATCCAGGGCAGGGGGGCCAGGCCACGTGTGGCCAGCAGGGCCGCGAAAAACGCCAGCAAAGCGCCCAGCAGCGTGGCTGCGGCGGCGATGTTGATGGTTTCGATCAGCGACGGCAGGTATTTCAGGAAATAGCCGGGCAGCAGCTGGGCGCGGGACAGCGCCTCGCCGATCACGTCACCGGGAAAGTCGAGGACATTGCGCCATCCGTCCCAGAAGCCACCGGCATTGCGCGCATCTGCGGTGGCGAAACCCGCCACCATCAGGGCCACGAAGATGACCAGCAAAAGCATGTTCAACACACGTTTCTGTCGCATCGCCGCGACGTACTCCGTGCGGATGTCCTGGACCGTTTCGGCCATTACCCCACCCCTTTCAAAAAATTGCAGGCCCCGATGTGACACCGGGACCTGCAGCTCAACTTAAATGTCTTTGATCAATTCGATTTCGCCTTGCGGGCTTCGACGATCGACACATAGGCGTCATGTGTGATCGGATCGAACCCCAGAGTATCGCCCGACGCCACACCATAGGCGCAATCGGGGTCGGTCTCATACAGGTTGTCGACCAATGCGGTCATCTTGGTCTTGACCTCCTGGGGGAGGGTCTTGCGCAGGACAACGGGGCCTTCCGGGATCGGCTTGGAGCGCCAGATTTCCACCAGGTCGTTCATGTCGACCAGGCCTGCGTCCACGGCCTTGCGCAGCGCGCCGGAGTTATAGCCGTCTTCCCAGTTGCCCTGGCCGTCGGCCCAGGTCACGCCGCCGTCGATTTCGCCATTGGCGACCGCGACGATGGTCTGTTCGTGACCGCCGGTGAACTTGACCTCACCGAAGTAGTCACCGGAGTCCATGGTGATGCCTTCGCCCGCCTGCGGGATCTCGATGGAGGGGATCAGGTAGCCGGAGGTGGAGTTGGGGTCGCCGAAGCCAAAGACCTTGCCTTTCATGTCGGCAAGCGAGGCGATGCCGCTGTCCTTGCGGGCAAAGCCGATGGAATGGTAGCCGTAGGAGCCGTCGAGGTTGATCTTGACCAGCACCGGCTCGACCGCTTCGGGGTCCTGAAGGTAGACGGCGGCGTAGCCGGAAGAGCCCATCCATGCCATGTCAAGCGTGCCGCCCAGCAGTCCCTGGATCACGCCGTTGTAGTCGGCGGGGGCGAAAAGCTTGGTTTCGACGCCCAGTTCCTCGGACGTGTAGTCGGCCAGGCACTGAAAGCTGTTCATGCGGTCCTGCGCGTTTTCGCCGCCCAGGATGCCGATGCGGAATTCGCTAATGTCGTTGGTCTGGGCCAGCGCGCCCGTGCTCAGGGCGGTGGTGGCGAGTGCAGCTGCGAGAAGCTTGTTCATATGTTGTCTCCGGTTGGTTGGATGTTCCGCCCGGTCTTGCCGGTGCGGCTTGGGCATTCAGGCAAGCGCATGGTCGAGGGTCTCGATCGAGGTCGAGGTTGCAGCTTCTGAAAAGGAGGCGTCGGCGCCGTAGATTTCGCGCGCCATCGCGGTGGTCAGTTGTTCGGGCAGCCCGTCAAAGACGATCTTGCCGTCGCGCATCCCCACCACGCGGTCGCAGTAGCGGCGCGCGGTATCGAGGGTGTGCAGGTTGGCGATGATGGTGCGGCCGTCCTCTTCGTGGATGCGGCGCAGGCTTTGCATCACCACCTGGGCGTTCATCGGGTCAAGCGATGCGATGGGTTCGTCCGCGAGGATGATCCGGGGATCCTGCATCAGGGCGCGGGCAATCGCCACGCGCTGTTGCTGGCCGCCCGACAGCGCCTCTGCCCGTTTGGTGGCATGTTCGGCGATGCCGAGGCGGTCGAGGATGTCGATGGCCCGGTGCACGTCTGCCGTCGGGTAGATGCTGAACATGCTGGCAAGGGTCGAACGGCGGTTGAGGGTGCCGTGCAGCACGTTCGACACCACATCCATGCGCGGCACCAGGTTGAACTGCTGAAAGATCATTGCGCAGCGGGACTGCCAGTCGCGCTTGTCCTTGCCGGAGAGTGCGGTGATGTTGCGGCCTTCGAAATTGATTTCGCCCGAGGTCGCGTCGGTGAGGCGGTTCAGCATCCGCAGCAAGGTGGATTTGCCGGCACCCGACCTGCCGATGATCCCGATCATGGCCGGGCGGTCGATGTCCAGGTTCGCGGCGCGTACCGCGACATTGGGACCAAAGGACTTGGTCAGGTCGGTCAGTTTCAGCATGTTGCCCCCGTGGTTTGAGGCACCATCTGTCAGGGCGGGCTTTCAGAGATATGTCGGTTTGACGAAACTTTTGTAACGCCGGGCGCGCAGCCCCGGTTGCAAGGGGGCGAAGGTTTGCGCGATGATGTGGAGGTGCTGGACTTTTCGATCTGTTAGCGCTAACAAGGCGCTGACGAAGCGTGAAGAACACATGCACAATACGTGATTGGCCGGTGCGCCCGCGATGGGCGGCCCTGATACGAATCGATGGAGGATCCCATGCTGAACCAGACCGTTGCCCGCGTCACGGACCGTATCATCGCCCGCAGCAGCGCGGGTCGGGCTGATTATCTCGGACGGATGGCAAGGGCCGCGCAGGACGGCCCGGCGCGCGCGCATCTGTCCTGCAGCGGACAGGCCCATGCCTATGCGGCGGCAGGCCCGGACCAGGAGGCGCTGGCGACGCAGTCGGCGGGAAATATCGGGATCGTCACCGCCTATAACGACATGCTCTCGGCGCATCAGCCGTTTGAGCGCTATCCCGAGTTGATCCGCGCCGCGGCCCGCGCCGCAGGCGGCACCGCCCAGGTGGCGGGCGGGGTGCCCGCGATGTGCGATGGCGTGACCCAGGGCACCGCCGGGATGGAGCTGAGCCTGTTTTCGCGCGATGTGATCGCATTGGCCGCCGGGGTGGCGCTCAGCCACAACACCTTCGACACAACGGTTTATCTGGGCGTCTGTGACAAGATCGTGCCGGGGCTGGTGATCGCGGCTCAGGTCTTTGGCCATCTGCCGGCGGTCTTTCTGCCTGCGGGGCCGATGACCTCGGGCATTTCCAATGACGAAAAGGCACAGGTGCGCCAGAAATTCGCGGCGGGTGAAGTGGACCGCGCCGCGCTGATGAAGGCAGAGATGGGCGCCTATCACGGGCCGGGGACCTGTACCTTTTACGGCACCGCGAACACCAACCAGATGTTGATGGAATTCATGGGGCTGCATCTGCCGGGGTCCAGCTTTGTCAATCCGAACACGCCGCTGCGCGATGCGCTGACCGATGCGGGGGCGCGGCGCGCCCTGTCGATCAGCCATCTGGGCAATGAATATATCCCGACCAGCCAGGTGCTGGACGAGAAAGCCTTTGTGAACGGCATCGTCGGGCTGCATGCGACCGGCGGATCCACCAACCTGCTGATCCACCTGGTCGCCATGGCGCGGGCGGGGGGGATTATCCTGGACTGGCAGGATTTTTCGGACCTCGCCGATGTGACGCCGCTGCTGGCGCGGGTCTATCCCAACGGGCTGGCGGATGTGAACCATTTCCACGCGGCGGGGGGGCTTGGCTTCATGATGGGGCAATTGCTTTCGGCGGGTCTGCTGCATGAGGACGTGAAGACGATCATGGGGCCTGGGCTGGACCGTTACACGCGCGAACCCCGTCTGAAGGACGGTGCCCTGACCTGGGAAGCAGGCGCGGCAGAGACGCTGAACGACCGCATCCTGCGCCCGGTGACAGACCCGTTCCAGCCCACCGGCGGATTGCAGCGGCTGGATGGCGCGCTGGGGGCGGCCGTCACCAAGGTGTCGGCGGTCAAGCCCGAGCATCACGTGATCGAGGCGCCGGTGCGGGTGTTCCACGATCAGGAGGCCGTGAAGGCGGCCTATCAGGCCGGGGAGTTCGTGGAGGATGTGATCGTCGTGGTCCGTTTCCAGGGGCCCAAGGCGAATGGCATGCCGGAACTGCACAGCCTGACGCCGGTGCTGGCGAATCTGCAGGCGCGGGGGCTGAAGGTCGCGCTGGTGACGGACGGCCGGATGTCCGGTGCCTCGGGCAAGGTCTTGAGCGCGATCCATGTCTGCCCCGAGGCCGTCGATGGCGGTGCCATCGCCAAGCTGCGCGACGGTGATATCCTGCGTGTGGACGCGGCAAAGGGCAGGCTGGATATCTTGACCGAAGGCGTGCTGGAGCGTGACTGCGTGACGGCGGACCTGACTGCGAACGGCTTTGGCCAGGGCCGCGAGTTGTTCAACCATTTCAGAACGCTGGTCGGCTCTGCCGATACCGGCGCAAGCAGCATCTAGGATCGGAGACCTATCATGACCCCAGCCGAAAGCAGCCGGGAGGCCCGCGCGCTTTGCCAGATGGCCCCCATCATTCCCGTGCTCGTGGTGGAGGATGTGGCCCATGCCCGGCCCCTGGCCGAAGCCCTGGTCGAGGGCGGGCTGCCGGTGCTTGAGGTGACCTTGCGCACCGAGGCTGCACTGGCGGCGATTGCCGAGATGGCGAAAGTCGAAGGCGGGGTTGTGGGCGCCGGGACTTTGATCACCGCGCAGGATGTGGCCGCTGCCGTCAAGGCCGGGGCACGGTTTGGCGTGTCGCCGGGGGCGACGGATGCATTGCTGACAGCGACAGAGGCGGCGGATCTGCCGATGTTGCCGGGGGCGGCCACGGCGAGCGAGGCCATGCGCCTGCTGGCGCGGGGCTATGACATGTTGAAATTCTTTCCTGCGGAATCGGCGGGCGGCGCGGGGATGCTGAAATCTCTGGGTGGCCCCTTGCCGCAGATCAGTTTCTGCCCCACGGGCGGGATCAGCCCGTCGAATGCCCAGTCCTATCTGAGCCTGCCAAATGTGGTCTGCGCCGGCGGCAGCTGGGTTGCGCCCGCTGCGCTGGTCAAGGCTGGCGACTGGCGTGCCATCACCGAACTGGCGCGGGAAGCAGCGGCGCTGGCGTAACCTAGCGGAAGTCTCTCTAAAATCGGGAAGCGCCGCGCGGGGCCGCAGGTGCGGGACCTTCGGCACTGCAAATGATGACATGTCATTTTTGACATGTCATCGTTCCGGGCGGGCTGGGCTGTACCGATGGCGCATGGTCCCGCTGCGGCGCATACTTTGGCGTGTTTTGCGCAGAAAGACGTGCGGAAGCCGTGGTCTCTGCCAGGCACCCGGCTTAAACAGGTCGCGGAGCAGCCGGAGGACAACATGCAGAAACTATGGATCACGCGGCCCCTGCCGGACAAGGTGATCGCCGAGGCACGGCGGCATTTCGACGTGGAAGTCCGGGCGGAAACCCTGCCCCTGACCCAAGCCGAACGGCTGCGCGCGCTGGCTGAATTCGACGCTGTTCTGCCGACCCTTGGGGATGCATTCGATGCGTCCTTTTTCAAGGATAGGCCACGATGCCGGATCCTTGCCAATTTTGGTGTGGGGTTCAATCACATTGACGCAAAGGCCGCCCGCGTCGCCGGGGTGGCGGTCAGCAACACGCCGGGTGCCGTGACCGATGCAACCGCTGACATCGCCATGACCCTGATGCTGATGACCTGTCGCCGTGCGGGCGAGGGCGAAAGGATGGTCCGTGCGGGCAACTGGCCCGGTTGGCATCCGACGCAGCTTTTGGGCATGCATGTCACCGGCAAGACGCTGGGCGTCATCGGTATGGGGCGGATCGGCCAGGCGATTGCGCAGCGGGCGGCGCTGGGCTTTGGCATGAAGATCGTATTCTACAACCGCTCCACCGTGGCGGGGCTGCCCTTTGACGCCACACAGCTGGCCGGGTTGGAAGATGTCCTGCAAGCGGCTGATGTGGTCGTGCTGGCGGTGCCTGCCACGCCCGAGACCCATCACCTGATCGACGCCGCCGCACTTGGCATGATGAAGCGCGAGAGCGTGCTCATCAACATCGCGCGCGGCGATGTGGTGGACGAAGCGGCGCTGATCGAAGCCCTGGAGCAGGGGCGCATTGCCGGGGCGGGGCTGGATGTCTACGAGTTCGAACCGAAGGTGCCGGAAGCCCTGCGCAGGATGGAGAATGTCACGCTGCTGCCGCATCTGGGCACCTCGGCGCAGGAGGTGCGCGAGGACATGGGGCTGATGGCAGTGGCCAATCTCGTTGCCTTCTTCAAAGAGGGCAAGGTGCTGAACCCGGTCTGACCACAGCGTTTCGGGATAAACTTGAGAAGTCGCAGATCACTTTTCGCCTTCAACCAAAGGGTGAGGCCGCGAATGCGTGATTTATGTATATCCCACAACGCTCTAGCGCTGTTGCACATCGTCGGGTGTCAGGGTGATATCGGCGGGCAGCGCGTCGGCAATCACGGTGTTTGCGTTCAGCATGTCGTTCTGATGGACCTTGCGGGCAGCGTCCTGCGGTGAATATCCATGGTCCAGCCAGCGCTGCATCAGCCGGGTTTCCAGAACCTCCGCCGGGACATCCAGCCGGATCGACAGATCCCAGAGTGCTGCCAGATCGCGCCATCCGGGGCGATCCAGCAGCAGATAGTTTCCTTCCAGGATCACGGTTTCAATGGCCGGCCCGACCACCCCGCTGCCCGCAATCGCGCGGTCCAGCCTGCGGTCGAAGCCGGGATAGATCACCTCGTCCTCCTGCGCCAGCCGGGTGACCAGATGGCGCAGCCCCGCCACATCGAAGGTTTCCGGCGCGCCCTTGCGGTGCAGCAGGTCGCGGTCCCGCAGCACGCCGTTGTCCAGGTGAAACCCGTCCATCGGCACCATGCAAAAGGAGGCATCCGCCCCTGCCAGAACCTCCGCCAGCGTGGATTTACCGCTGGCCGGGGCACCCGCCACGGCGACCAGCCTGCGTTTGCCGCGCATCGGGGCCGCCTTGATGCGGGTGACTAGGTCGTGTTGACATTCAGTGTCGCCCACCCGTTTCAGTCCAAAGTTGCTCAGTTCCAGGCAAGAGAGCGCGGAATAGTCAGCTACTTCAAGCTCTCTTTGCGCAGAAATGGGTAATTTTGGCGAAACCCCATCGGGGCGCGGCGGATTTTGCCTCTGCCCTCCCGGATGTTCGCTTCCAATGATCACATTGCTGTGCTCACATCAGGGTGCCAGCGGCAAAATCCGTCTCGCGCGGGTGGGCGAAGATGAATGTCCACAGGCCCTAGTCAGCCGGACTCAAAGTTCGGTTCATTGAATGCAGCTCTCAACGGCAGGTTCGCGCCCGACCCCGAGGGCGGCCCTCCATTTGGCGGGGCATCTCCATTTTTCCATACTTCGCAGCATCTTGCGAGGTCGGAGTTTCGCACCCGCCCTGGGGGGCGGGGTCGGGTGCGAACCGGATCGCAAGCGATCCGGAGGCATGGGGAAATGGTGCGCATTTCGTTTCCGCAATACTAGCTTCTCCAGCAAGGGATCAGGCCGCCTGCGGTTCCCTGGCCCCGGTCATGAAGGCCACGGCATCGGACATCGTGTGTTCTTTCGGGTCGATGACGCAGAGCCGTTTGCCCAGCCTGTGGACATGGATGCGGTCTGCCACTTCAAAGACATGCGGCATGTTGTGGCTGATCAGGATGATCGGGATGCCCCGGCTTTTCACGTCCTGGATCAGTTCCAGCACCCGGCGGCTTTCCTTGACGCCAAGTGCGGCGGTCGGCTCGTCCAGGATAATCACCTTGGAGCCAAAGGCCGCTGCCCGCGCCACTGCCACGCCTTGGCGTTGGCCGCCGGACAGGGTTTCAACCGCCTGGTTGATGTTCTGGATCGTCATCAGGCCAAGCTCGCTCAGCTTTTCGCGGGCGATTTCTTCCATCCGCTTGCGGTCGAGCTGGCGCAGCACCTTGCCCCGGAACCCCGGTTTGCGGATCTCGCGGCCCATGAACATATTGTCCGCGATCGACAGGGCCGGGGACATGGCCAGGGTCTGGTAGACCGTCTCGATTCCAGCATTGCGTGCGTCGATGGGCGAGGTGAAGCGGATGTCGCGCCCCTCCAGCGTTACGGTGCCTGCGTCGGGGATGACTGCACCCGACACCGCCTTGATCAGCGATGACTTGCCCGCGCCGTTGTCGCCGATCACCGCCAGGATCTCACCTGGATAAAGATCGAAGTCGCAGTGATCCAGCGCGGTCACCTTCCCGTAGCGTTTGACCAGTCCGCGTGCTTTGAGAATGGGTTCCATTATGCTGCCACCTTTCTGATCTCAGCGGCTTTGCCGCGTACCCGGCAGGCGATGCCTGCATCGCCGAGAGGGCACTGGTCCACAGTCACGATGTCGGGGACAGGTTGATGTGAGAATTTGATCTGTTCCATTATGCTGCCACCTTTCTGATCCACTGATCGACGGCCACCGCTGCGATGATCAGCAGGCCGATCAGCAGGAATGTCCATTGTGCGTCCGCCCCCATCAGCCGCAGACCAAGGGTGAAGACACCCACGATCAATGCGCCGAAGAAGGTGCCGAGGATCGAGCCGCGCCCGCCGAAAAGCGAGATGCCCCCGATCACCACGGCGGTGATGCTCTCGATGTTCAAAAGCTGCCCGGAGGTGGGCGAGACCGATCCGATCCGTCCGATCAGCGCCCAGCCGGCAAATCCACAGATCAGCCCGGCGATGGCATAGACCGAGATCAGCGTGCCGCGCACGTTGACGCCGGACAGTTCGGCGGCCTCCGCATCGTCGCCCACGGCATAGACATGTCTGCCCCAGGCCGTGTGTTTCAGCACATAGGCAAGCACCAGCACCAGAAGCAGCATGAAAACCACGCCGAAGGTAAAGACCGCCCCGCCGATATTGAACTTGGCCCCCATCATCTGCAACAGCGGCGCCTGTTCGGCGATGTCCTGGCTGCGGATGGTTTCATTAGCGGAATAGAGGAAATTCGCCGCCAGAACGATCTGCCACATGCCCAGGGTCACGATGAAGGGGGGCAGTTTCATGGCCGCCACCAGCCAGCCGTTGACCGCCCCGATGGCGGTGCCAAAGGCCAGGCCGCACACCACCGCGATCTCGACAGGCAGCCCGTAGCGGAAGGTGAATTGCCCCATGATCACCGAAGAGATCACCGCGATGGCGCCGACACTCAGGTCGATGCCTGCCGTCAGGATCACCAGGCTTTGCGCAGCGGCGACGATGCCCACGATCTGCACCTGCTGCAGGATCAGCGTCAGCGCGAAGGGCGAAAAGAACTTGGCGCCCAGGATGCTGCCGAAGACCACGATGGATGCCAGCAACACGATCAGCGGTACAAGCGAAGGTGTCGTATGCAGGGCGTGATGGAAGCGGCCGAACAGCCCCTTGTCGTCTTCTTCGAACCGCGCCACATCGGTCGCGGCGGTGGAGGCTGCGGCCTCGAAATTATCGGATTGCGACATGTGCTCTCTCCGTTGAAAATCCGCGACCTGTCAGGCGCCGGATGCAAGAAGGGCGGGCCGTGGCCCGCCCCCGGTCTGCGTTTGGGTTGTCGGCCAGCGTGTCGTTACTGGCCCGAGATTAACGTATTTGCAGGCGGCAGGTCAAAAGATCCGCCTCCCTGGCGCTTGCTCAGCCCCAGCAAAGTTCCTTGCCTTCCGCGACGCTGATGCTCTCGACGCCCTCCACGGGCTTGTCCGTCACCAGAGCCACGCCTGTGTCGAAGAAGTCCTTGCCATCTGTCGCGGCGGGTTTGGTGCCGTCCTTGGCAAAGGCGGCAATGGCTTCGATGCCCTTGGAGGCCATCAGCAGCGGATATTGCTGCGAGGTGGCACCGATCACGCCATCGGCGACGTTGGCGACACCGGGGCAGCCGCCATCGACAGAGACGATCAGCACGTCGTTTTCACGACCGATGGCTTTCAGCGCCTCATAGGCGCCCGCGGCTGCCGGTTCGTTGATGGTATAGACCACGTTGATCATCGGATCCTGCGCCAGCAGGTTCTCCATCGCCTTGCGCCCGCCTTCTTCATTGCCGGCGGTCACATCGTTGCCGATGATGCGGGGGTCTTCCTCATCGCCGTTGCGGTTGGGGTCGGCCAGGTCAATGCCGAAACCCTGCAGGAATCCCTGGTCGCGCAGCACGCCGACGGTGGGCTGGCTGACGGCAAGGTCCAGCATCGCAATCTTGGCATCGGCGGTGTCGTCGCCCAATGTGGCAGCGGCCCATTTCCCGATCAGCTCACCGGCCAGGAAGTTGTCGGTTGCGAAGGTCATGTCTGCCGCGTCGATCGGGTCAAGCGGGGTGTCCAGCGCGATCACCAGAATGCCCGCATCGCGCGCCTGCTGGACCGCAGGCACGATGGAAGAGGTGTCGGAGGCGGTCAGCAGGATGCCCTTCGCGCCATTGGCGATGCAGGTTTCGATGGCGGAAACCTGTGTTTCGTGGTCGCCGTCGATCTTGCCGGCATAGGTGTTCAGGGTCATGCCCAGCTCTTCAGCCTTGGCGGTGGCCCCTTCGCGCATTTTCACGAAAAAGGGGTTGGTATCGGTCTTGGTGATCAGGCAGGCCGATACGGCATGTGCGTCGGCAAAGGCTGCTCCGGTCATGGCGATCAGGCCCAATGCGGTGCCGGCGATGAGTTTTTTCATGGTTTCCTCCCAGAATGTCCAACAAGCGCCTCGAATCGAGTGCTGCTGTGTAGAGACTGAGCAAAACCATAGCGTGTGTCAATTAATAAATAAACTTGATTTACTAATTAATCCAGATCAAGGTTGGCCCATGCAGAACCCGGAAGAAAATGACATGGACTCTTCGGTCGCGATCCGCCCGCTCAGCAATGGTGCGAACCAGAAAGGTCTGCGCAATCACAACGAGCGGCTGATCCTGTCGCTGTTGCATCGCCATGGTCAGATGCCGGGCAGCGACATCGCCCGCGACACCCATCTGTCGGCCCAGACCGTGTCGGTGATCCTGCGCAAACTGGAAAGCGACGGTCTGGTGCTCAAGGGGGAACCGGTCAAGGGGCGGGTGGGCAAGCCTTCGGTGCCGATGGTGGTGAACCCTGCCGGGGCGCTTTCGGTCGGCTTCAAGCTGGGGCGACGAAGCAGTGAGCTGCTGCTGACCAATCTGACCGGCGAAATCCTGTTCGAACGCCGCATCGCTTACGATATGGCGATCCCGGACCGGGTCTTTGGCTTCATGAAAGAGGCCTTTGAGGCGGCGGTGGCGGAAATCGGTCCGGCGCAGGCCGAACGGCTCTGCGGCATCGGCATCGCGGCGCCTTTCGAGATCTGGAAATGGGCCGTGTCCGGGGGCAATGCGGACGATCAGTTCATGACCTGGAAAGACACGGTATTCGAAGAGCGTGTGGCGGAGTTTTCCGATCTGCCCGTCTTCATGGTGAACGACGCGACCAGTGCCTGCTGGGCCGAATATGTCTATGGCCGGGGCAAGGAGTTCCGGGACTTCGCCTATTTCTTTGTCTCCACCTTCATTGGCGGCGGGATTGTCCTGAACCATTCGGTCTATGAGGGGGCTTCCGGCAATGCAGGCGCCCTGGGGTCACTGCGTGTGGGTGACAAGGACGGGCGCACGCGGCAATTGGTCGATGTGGCATCCATTCATCTTCTGGAAACCAAGCTGAGCGCGGCAGGGATCGACCCCCGCGCGTTATGGGTGCAGCCGCAGGATTGGTCCGACTTCGAGCCGCTGGTTGCGGAATGGATCGAGGAAATTGCCTCCGAAATCGCGCGCGCGGCCCTGTCCGCCTGCGCGGTGATTGATTTCGAGGCGGTGGTCATCGACGGTGCCTTCCCCCAGACCATTCGCAGCAGGCTTGTGGAGCAGGTCCGCGCCTGCATGGCGACCGAGGACAGCCGCGGCCTGATCCTGCCACGCCTGGAGGCGGGGGGGATCGGCGGGGATGCCCGCGCCATCGGGGCGGCTTGCGCGCCGATCTTCAGCCAGTATTTTCTGATGGCCCATTCCTTTTCCGTGGACTGACCGTCCGATACCAAAGGCACCCTAGATGAAACGCTCCCGCATCAACGAACTGCTGGCCGAGGCAGATGAAATGATCCGCCGTCACGGCTTTGTCCTGCCGCCCTTTGCCGATTGGACACCGGAAGAATTCCCGGAACGCGCCGCCGCCGCGCCCCATGTCGTCACCGCGCGTTGCGGCTGGGATGTGACCGACTACGGCGCCGGGCGTTTCGATGAGATGGGGCTGGTGCTGTTCACCCTGCGCAATGGTCTGCCGAGCGATCTCACCGCGGGGCGCGGCATGTGCTATGCCGAGAAACTGCTGATCTCGAAGCGCGATCAATTGTCGCCCATGCACACCCATGTGATCAAGGCCGAAGACATCATCAACCGGGGCGGTGCGACCCTGGTGGTCGAGCTTTTCGGCTCGGACGAGACCGGGGCATTTGCCCCCGACCGGGGCGGCCAGGTCATGTGCGACGGTCTGCTGCGCCCCTATCAGCCGGGAGAAAAGCTGCGTCTGGCACCGGGGCAAAGCGTGACCCTGCGGCCCGGGGACTGGCATGCCTTCTGGGGCGAGGGGGGCGATGTGCTGATCGGTGAGGTCAGCACGGTGAACGACGATGAGACCGACAATGTCTTTCGCGAACCGATCGCCCGGTTCTCAAAGGTGGAAGAAGACGTGGCCCCCCGCCGCCTGCTGGTCAGCGATTACGCGGCATTGGCTGGTGACAGCGTCCCGCCTTTAACCTGAAACACCCGGTATCGGCGATTCACGTTTAAGGCGGGGCGCGTTAGCGCTATTCGGCGGCGCGCTGATGCACCTGCGCGCCTTCGGGGATGGTGGGCGCGGCGCTGTTCAGTGCCTCGATGGCGAAACCGGCGGCGGCCTTGTATTTTGCCATGAATTCGGCCCGTTCCGCGGCCGAGATCACCTCGTCGATATTGTCGAAACTGCCGCCGCAGCGGTCGTTCACCATGTTGAGCAGCCCGAAGGGACCGGCACCCCGGTTGCGCAGGATCAGCGCGGAGATCGGCGCGCAGAGTTTCGCATCGAAGGCCGCCAGCGCCGCAGGTGTCACCCCATGGGCGAGGAAAGCCGCGCCCAGTTCCCGCGCGTCGACGATGGCCTGGCTGGCCCCGTTCGACCCGGTGGGATACATCGCATGGGCGGCATCGCCCATCAGGGCCACCGGCCCGTCAACCCAGGTCTCCACCGGGTCGCGGTCGATCATCGGGTTTTCATAGGCCACATCCGCGCCGCGCAGAAGGGCAGGCACATCGAGCCAGTCATAAACCCAATCGTCGAAATGATGGGCAAAGTCGTCGATCTCCACCTGCCGGAACCAGCCGATGTCATCGCGCGCGCCGGGATCGTCCATGGTGACCTCGGCGATCCAGTTGACCTGTGCCAGACCGGTGTCGGGATCGGGCGGCGAGATCGGGTAGATCACCATGCGCTGGCGATGGGTGCCCAGCCCGATGAAGGATGACCCGGTGCGCACGGGTCTGGCCATGCTGGTGCCACGCCACATGACGGCACCGCCCCAATGGATCGGCGGCTGGTCGGGGTGCATCTGCGCGCGCACCTTGGAGTGAATGCCGTCGGCACCGATCAGCAGCGCCCCGGCCTCGCGCCGTTCCGATCCGTCGGCGGAGGTCACGATGGCGCTGACCCTGCCGCCGGGCGTCTTTTCGTATCCTGCCACACGGCTGCCCAGTTGCACCGCATCCTGACCCGCCCGGTCCATCAGGACCTGTGCCAGAAGCATCTGCAACTGCCCCCGGTGCATCGCATATTGCGGCCAGTTGTATCCTGCCTCCAGCCCGCGCGGCTCGGCATAGATTTCCTGGCCCTGCTGGCCCACCAGCGCCCATTCGCGCGCGGGCACCCCGGCCTTGTCCAGCTCTGGGGCCGTGATGCCCATCTCGAACAATTCGCGCACCGCATTGGGTTGCAGGTTGATGCCCACGCCGAGGGGGCGCAGCGCGCTGACGGATTCGAAAATGGTGAAGGGCACCCCGATCTGGTGCAGCGTCAGCCCAAGGGCGAGACCGCCGATACCGGCCCCGGCGATGATAACTCTGTTCTCTGGCATGGTCCCTCGGCTGGTCTGATTGGCTTGCGTCGCGACCTTATAGGCAGGTTTCCACCTGGGGTCAGCCCCGTTCGAAGGTCACCTTGCCATCGCAGATTGTCACCTGCGCCCGCGCCCGGGTGATCTCCGCCGGCGGCAGGGTGTTCAGATCATGGCTCATCACTGCGATGTCGGCCATCATGCCCGCCTTGATCTGCCCCTTGCGGTCCTCGTTGAACTCCACCCAGGCATTGTCGCGGGTATAGCTGGCCAGCGTGTCATGCAGGCTTTGGGTCTGGTCGCGCCAGTCGGGGCCAAGGTCCAGCGGTGCAATCGCGGCCTTGATATTGGGCATGACATCCAGCGGGATCACCGGCCAGTCGGTGGAAAACACGACCCGCGCGCCGGTGTTGCGGATGTCCTGCCAGGCATAGGCCCCGGCGATCTGGTCGGCATGCAGATATTGTCCCACCGCGCCGGGGGGGAAGATATGGCCGCGCGGGGCGTGGCCCGGCTGGATCGAGGCGACGATGCCCAGTTCGGCCAGCCGCGGGATATCCTGCACATGCATGACCTCAAGGTGTTCGATCCGGTGGCGGCTGTCGCGCTTGCCATTGGCGGCCTGGGCGGCGGCATAGGCGTCGATCGTGCGGCGCACGCCTGCGTCACCGATGGCATGGACGGCAATCTGCATCCCGTGGCGGTCGGCCTCCTGCGCCGCGGCGACGAAATGCGCCTGGGTAAAGACCTCATCACCCATGTTGCCGTCCTTGCCCAGATCACCGGGATAGGGTTGCAGCATCAGCGCGGTGCCGCTTTCGATCACCCCGTCGATGAACATCTTCATATGCCCGCACCAGACCTTGTCACCCCGGTAGCGGTCGCGCATGGGCACGCCTTCGGCGGCGATGCGGTCAATCGGATCGGTGCCCTTGAAGTGGAAGGGCACCATGCAGCGGCAGAGCAGGCGGCCCTCGGCCTCAAGCTCGCTCAGCAGTTCCAGCTGGTAGAGGTTGCCGTCCATCAGATGCAGCCCGGTGATGCCCTGTGCAGCGCAATGTGCAAGGCCCCGGGCGATCACGTCCTTGTCCATTTCGCGTTGCGCGGGCGTCGGGGCCGGGACCGGATCCTTGCCCGTGGTCAGCCCCATCATCTCGCGTCCCGCGTGACGGGTCAGGGCGAGAACCGGGCTGTAGGCGCCGGGTTCCAGAAGTTCACCGCTGGCCAGCCCGTCGTCGCCCATCACGATTTCCGATCCGGCATCGACCGCGCCGCCCTGCAACAGGCCCGCGGCCTGCAGGGCGGCGGTATTGGCCCAGACGGTGTGGTGATCCGGCGCAAACATCGCCAGCGGGCGGTCCGGCAGGATGGTGTCGAGGTCATGGCGGGTCGGGGTCCGGCCTGTGCCAAGGATGCCGTAATCGGCCATGACGCAGAAAACGAGGTCATCACCGGGATTGGCCGCGGCATGGGGGCGGATCATTTCGGCCATCGCCTCCAGCCCTTCAACGCCGTAAAGGCTGAGGCTTTCCAGTTCGACCGACCCCCCGAAGAGATGCACATGGCTGTCGATCAGACCCGGCAGCACGGTGCCGCCCTTTGCGTCGATCATGCGGGTGGTGTCACCGGCCAGCGCCGTTACCTCCGCATCGGTGCCCACGGCGGTGAGCGTCCCACCCGTGATCGCAAGCGCCTGCGCCTCGGGCTGATCGGGGTCGAAGGTCATCAGCTTGCCGTTGTGGATGATGATGTCGGGGGTCATTCAATAGCTCCGTGGAGGGGGCGATTTCTTTGAAGAAATCGGTCCGGAGTTTTTGAAAACTCCGGGGCAGGCGGCAGCCGCGATGCAGGATCGCGGCTGCCTCTCAGCTTATTTCTGCAGTTCGGTCCAGATCGCGGTGTAGATCTTGGTTGCTTCCGGCGGGCAGGTCTTGGCCACATAGGCGGCCCCTTTCAGCTCTTCCGGGACCACGATTTCCGGCGCGGTCTTCATGTCGTCGGGCATGAAGGCCTCGGACCCTGCGATCCCGTTTGCATAACGGGCAAATGCCGAGAGCATCGCGGCGTTTTCGGGGTCCATGATGAAGTTGAGGAAGGTCTTGGCCTCTTCCACGTTCTGCGCATCCGTGAGGATCGCGGCATTGTCCATCCAGACCGGATAGCCTTCCTGCGGATAGCCGAAAGCGATGTCCGGGTTCTGGTTGCGCGACCGCATGGAGGCGCCGTTCCAGTTCACGCCGGCATAGACATCGCCTTTGGCGAATTTCTCGATCATGCCATAGTCCATCGACAGCCAGTTCTTCTTGGCCTCGACAAGGGTATCGCGCACTTTTTTCAGGACTTCCTTGTCAGCGGTGCATTGGTCGCCACCGACATAATGGATCGCCATGCCCATCACGTCATTCATTTCAGGGACCACGTTGATCTTGCCCTTGAGCTCTTCGGGCGGGTCAAAGACCATGGCAGCGGTATTGATGTCGCCGTCATAAATCGAGGTGTTCACGGTCACCCCCACGGTGCCCCATTGCCATGGCACGGTGTAGTTCCGGCCCGGGTCGAATTCCACATCGACCCATTGCGGATCCATGTTCTTGAAATTCTCCATCTCGTTGGGCTTGCTTTCCATCAGCAGCCCCTCGCCGATGAAGATCGGCACATAGGTGCCCGAGGGGACCACGATATCAAACCCGTGACCGCCGGCCTTGATCTTGGCCAGCGCGGTATCGTTGCTGTCATAATCCGTGATCGTCACCTTGATCCCGGTTTCTGCCTCGAACTTCTCGATCATCTCGGGGCTGGTGTAATTGCCCCAGTTGTAGATGTTCAGCTGCCCTTCGGCAAAGGCAGGTGTGGCCAGCACCAGTGTCAGGGCCGTCAGTGTCTTTTTCATTGTCTTACTCCCGTTGGCTTAGTTTTTGATTTTGCCCAGCACGGTGAACGCGATGACGAAGGTCACCGAGATGCCAAACAGTACGGTCGAGATCGCATTGACCTCTGGCGTGACCACCCGCCGCAACTGGCCGAGCATGTAGGTCGGCAGCGTATCCTGTCCTGCGGATTTAACAAACTCCGTGATCACCACATCGTCCAGCGAAATCACGAAGGCCAGCATCGCCCCGGCCAGAATTCCCGGCCAGAGCTGGGGCAGGGTGACCCGGCGGAACACCTTGAAAGGGGTGGCATAGAGGTCGGCGGCGGCCTGTTCCAGGCTCAGGTCCATGCCTTGCAGCCGCGCCCGGATCGGCAGGTAGGCAAAGGGGATGCAAAAGGCGGAATGCGCGACGATCAGATAGGCCAGCCCGGTATAGCCGGTCGCGACCTTTATCATCGCGAAGAAGATCAGCAGCGCCACCGCGGTCACGATCTCGGGCACCATCAGGGGCTGGTTGATCATGGCAAAGACCGCCGCCTGCCCCTTGAACTTGCGCGTGCGGGTTGTGGCCAGGGCGGCCAGCACCGCGCAGGTGGTCGAGATGGCAGAGGCCCAAAGCGCGATGATCAGGCTGCGCACGGTGGCCTCCTGCACCTGGTCGTTTTGCCATGCGGATTGATACCAGCGCCAGGAGAACCCCTCCCAGATCGCGACGGAGGTGCCGGAGTTGAAGGAATAGACCACCAGCAGGATGATCGGCAGGTAAAGCAGTACGAAACAGGTGATCGCAATGGTGGTGAAGCCGTTTTGCCGGCTGACGTTGAATGCCTTAGACACGATGCGGCTCCTGGTTTCCGGCGGCGCGGACATAGGCCATCAGGGCCACCATCACGATGGCCAGCAGCGTGATCGACAGCGCCGCCCCCAGCGGCCAGTTGCGGCCCTGGCCGAACTGCAGCTCGATCAGGTTGCCGATCATCAGCTGGTTGCCGCCGCCCATGACGCGGGGCGTCACGTAGGCGCCCAGCGAAGGCACGAAGACCAGGATCGACCCGGCGATGACCCCCGGTTTGACCAGCGGCAGGATCACCCGGCGCAGCACTTTCAGGCGCGTGGCGTAAAGGTCGTATCCCGCCTCGACCAGGCTGAAATCCAGCCGCTCCATCGAAGCATAGAGCGGCAGCACCATCAGGGGCAGATAGACATAGACCATGCCGAGCAGGATCGAGAATTCGGTGAACAGCATCTGGATCGGTGTGTCGATGATACCCAGCCAGATCAGCAGCGTGTTGACCGTGCCTTCCGCCCGGATCAGCTCCACCACCGCGAAGGTGCGGATCAGCAGGTTGGTCCAGAACGGAATGATGATCAGCAGCATCCACAGATCGCGCTGCTTTTTCGGGCGGGTCGCGATGAAATAGGCGGTGGGAAAGCCGAAGAAAAGGCAGAGCACCGTGGTCATCAGCGACAGTTTCACCGAGCGCCAGAAGATGCTCAGATGCGCGTCGGACCAGCCCAGCGTATCGTCGAAGATGTCGCGTTCCATGACCACGTTGAACCAGGCCTGCCAGGAAGCCTGCCATTCGACACCGCCGTAATCGCCGGGGGTCAGGAAGGAATAGACCAGCGTGATCAGCAAAGGCCCGGCTGCGGCGAAGACAAGGATGAACAGGGCAGGTGCCAGCAGCAGCCAGCGGCGGCGGCTGGCCTGAGTCTCGGCGGCAGAGGACAGATCGGCCATCAGGTCAATCCTTCAGGACCTGACCGATGCCGGGTGCAAAATGCACGCCGACCCGGTCGCCGGAGGAAAACTGCGCGGTCGCATCCGGGCGGTTCTGCTGACGCACCACGAAGCCGGTCCCGTCCTCCAGCGCCACATGGTAATGCGTGTCGGTCCCGAAATAGACAACTTCGCCCAGGGTGCCGGCCAGCAGGCCCTCGGCCTCGGGGCCGATGCTGGCGTGTTCGGGCCGCACGGCGAGCGTGACCTTGCCCTTTTGCGATCCGCTTTCGGCGGCGCGGGCCGCGATCTGTTTGCCGGATGACAGGCGTATCGTGGCGGTTTGCCCGGCAGTCTCGATCAGCTCTGCTGGCAGGAAATTGGTATCCCCGATGAAATCCGCGACAAAGCGCTCGGCGGGCTGGTCGTAGATCTGCCGGGGGTTGCCGATCTGCCGGATTTCGCCCGCGTTCATCACCGCGATCCGGTCCGACATGGTCAGCGCCTCTTCCTGATCGTGGGTGACAAAGACAAAGGTGATCCCGGTCTCCATCTGCAGGCGTTTGAGTTCCAGCTGCATGTCCTTGCGCAGCTTGAAATCCAGCGCGCTGAGCGGTTCGTCCAGCAACAGCACACGCGGCTTGGGGGCCAGGGCACGGGCCAGTGCCACGCGCTGCTGCTGGCCGCCGGAGATCTGACCGGTCTGGCGGTCTGCCATCTCCGTCATCTTGACCAGCGCCATCATCTCGTCGACGGTCTGCCTGATCTCCGCTTTGGGTTTGCCCAGCATCTCAAGGCCGAAACTGATGTTCTGGGCCACGGTCAGATGCGGGAACAGGGCATAGCTCTGGAATACCGTGTTCACCGGCCGCTTGTAGGGCGGCAACTCCAGCAGGTTTTCACCATGCATGGTCAGACTGCCCGCCGTCGGATGCTCGAACCCGGCGATCATCCTCAGCAAGGTTGTCTTGCCGCAGCCCGACGGACCCAGCAGGGTGAAAAATTCGTTGTCCTTGATGTCGATGCTGGCATCCGCCAACGCAACGACGGGCGGTTGTCCCGGATAGACCTTGCGCAGATTGCGTACACTGATGGCTGTCGCCACTTTTAGCGTTCCCCCTGTTATGGTCTTCTCAACGTCGCCCGAGACTTGGGCAAACACCATGCAATCGAATGATTGCTGCAATAGTCTGGCGAAAAAATACCCCCACGGGGGTATTAAATGACTAATGTTTGGTCTTTTGGGGGTTAGAAATGACAGAGATGCTCAGAGAGGGTGATGTGCTTCGCCTCCAGCGGGCATTTGCCCATTGCAAGGACGAATCGTTCTTTGAGCATTTTCGCAGGCTGCTGCGCGCGCGACTGCGCTTTGATACCTTCCTGATCCTGCGGTTCAGCGACAGCGGCACGCCGCAGGCGCTGGACAGCTGGCTGGCGGATTGCTCGCTCAAGACCTCCTATCCGCGCCATTACCTCGACGGATCCTATCGGCTTGATCCGTTTTTCCAGATGCGCAAGCGGGCCTCGCCCGGTGCAATGTACCGGCTGTCCGAGATCGCGCCGGACCGGTTCTTTTCCGGGGAATATTACCTTCAATACTACTGCAAGACCGAAATCTGCGACGAGGTTGGTCTGCTGGTCGATCTCAAGGGTGGTGCCACGGGCCATCTGTCGATGAGCAGGCAAGCCGGGCAGGGGCGTTTCAAACGCAAGGAGTTGCAATGCCTGCGCCATTTCAGCCCTGTCATGCTGGAACTGCTGCGCCAGTACTGCGAGTTTCGTCAGGACCAGTTGGGCGAAAGGGTTCAGCCGCCGGTCCACAGCCCGCTGGACACGATCATCCGCGATCACGTCACCGCCCTGTCCGGCACGGTCCTGACCCGGCGGGAGGCGCAACTGGCTGCGCTGATCCTGCAGGGGCATTCGAACCTGTCGGCGGCGCTTGACCTTGGTATCGCGCGCGCAACGGTCAAGGTGCACCGGCGCAACATCTACCGAAAGCTCGACATTTCCTCGCAGGCGGAACTGTTCGCAGCGCTGAAAGACCTGTTCTGAACGGGTGGGGTGCGGCACTTCAGGTCACACCACCCGCCACCCTCAGGTCATCACGTCCGGTTTTGTCCTGCCTGTGCGTTTTTCCAGATCGCTGAGTTCCGCCACCGCCGCCGCGACCTGGGCCAGGGCTGCTTGCGTTTCGATCTCCAGATCGCCCCCGGAGGGTTCATAGCGTTCCAGATAGACCCGCAGCGTCGCCCCTTCGGTCCCGGTGCCGGACAGGCGCAGCACGCCGCGCGCGCCGCCTTCGAAATTGATCCGCAGGCCCTGGTTCTCGCTCACCGAACCGTCCACCGGATCGTGGTAGGAAAACTGGTCAGCCTCCGTGATCATCAGCCCGGCAGGGCGCTGGCCGGGCAGGTCGGGCAATGCCGCTTCGAGCGCACCCATCAGCCCGGCTGCGGCAGTGGCGTCGACGGCCTCGTAATCATGCCGCGAGTAATAGTTGCGGCCGTATTCCTTCCAGTGATCCTTGAGGATGTGATGCACCGACTGGCCGCGCACCGCGATGATGTTGAGCCAGAGCAGCACCGCCCAGAGCCCATCCTTTTCGCGCACATGGCTGCTGCCGGTGCCGGCGCTTTCCTCGCCGCAGAGCGTCACCTTGCCCGCGTCCAGCAGGTTGCCGAAGAACTTCCACCCCGTGGGGGTTTCGAAACAGGCGATGCCCATGGCCTCTGCCACGCGGTCACAGGCGCGGCTGGTGGGCATCGAGCGCGCAACGCCCGCAATCCCCGCCTTGTAGCCCGGCGCCAGATGGGCATTCGCCGCCAGCACGGCAAGGCTGTCAGAGGGGGTCACGTAAACGCCGCGGCCGAGGATCATGTTGCGGTCCCCGTCCCCATCCGAGGCGGCAGCGAAATCGGGGCCGTCTTCGGCCATCACCATGTCGACCAGCGGCTTTGCCCAGATCGGGTTCGGGTCCGGATGGCCCTTGCCGAAATCGACCGAGGGCACGCCGTTCAGCACGGTGCCTTCGGGCGCGCCCAGCTTTTCCTCAAGAATCGCCCTGGCATAGGGGCCGGTGACGGCATGCATGGCATCGAAGCGCATGGTGAACCCGGCCTGAAACAGCCCTTTGATGGCGTCGAAGTCAAAGAGTTTTTCCATCAACACGGCATAGGCGGCAACCGGGTCGACGATTTCGACCGTCATGCCGCCCAGTGTCGTCTCGCCCGGATCGCCCAGGTCGATGTCGTCGGTGTCCAGCGTCTTGTAGCTGCTGATGGTCCTGGTTTCGTCATAGATCGCGGCGGTCACGCTCTCGGGGGCCGGGCCGCCGTTGGAGACGTTGTATTTCAGGCCGAAATCCGCATCGATCCCGCCGGGATTGTGGCTGGCCGACAGGATCAGCCCGCCGGAGGCGCCGCGCTTGCGGATCAGGTGCGAAGCCGCCGGCGTGGAGAGCAGCCCGTCCTTGCCGACAATGGCGCGTTTCGCCCCGTTGGCTGCAGCCATCCGCAGAATGGTCTGGATCGCCTCGGCGTTGAAGAACCTGCCATCCCCCCCGATGACAAGGGTCTTGCCCTCGACCCCTTCGATGGCGTTGAAAACGGATTGGACAAAACATTCCACATAGCCCGGCTCCATGAAGACGCGGGTTTTCTTGCGCAGGCCCGAAGTGCCGGGTTTTTGCCCCTCGAAAGGGGTGCAGTCCTGGGTGAGTGTCGTCATGAAATAACCTTTTGTCTTAAACTAACTGTTCTTCGGTCTGGAATTGGCCTGGCTGCATCGGACAGCAAGTTGGCGGCCCGTGCAAGGGGCGGTTGAGCAGGCCGGCGTAACCACGCTGGTCAGGGAACACCCGGCGGCACGAAAGGGTTCCGGCCTGTGCCGCGATGCAGCACCACACCTGATCCGAATAGAGCGGACATCCATGGGCCTCAACGGAAAACCGGTGCTGCGCTACCTGATTTGCCGAATTAATAAACTAGATTGATTTATTATTCTTGACATCCGGAGGCCAGGCTTTCATCCCCTATGGGGCAAGGCCGCGCGCGGGCGCGGCGGTACTCCGGGGGGAAGGTTCATGATCCTGTGCGCGGGCGAGGCCCTGATTGACATGTTGCCAATCCCCGGTCCATCGGGCGGCAGCGGGTTTGCGCCGCATGTGGGCGGGGCGATCTTCAACACGGCCATCGCGCTGGGGCGTCTTGGCGTGCCTGCGGGGATGCTGACGGGCATTTCGACCGATTCCTTCGGCAAGCTGCTGTCGGCGGCGCTGACGGCAAACGGGGTGGATACCGCCCATGTGGTCCATGCCGACCGACCGACGACACTGGCCTTTGTCGAGCTGAACGGCGGGCAGGCCAGCTACATGTTCTATGATGAGAATTCTGCCGGGCGGATGCTGTCGCCGCAGGAACTGCCGCAGGTGGGCGATGATGTGACGGCGCTCTATTTTGGCGGAATCAGCCTGGCCTGCGAGCCCTGTGCCGATACCTATGCGGATCTGCTGGCGCAGGCGGGGGCGGGACGTGCGGTGATGATCGACCCGAACATCCGCCCCGGTTTTGTCCGCGATGCGAACCGCTTTCGCACCCGGCTGGGGGCGATGCTGCGGCAGGCGGATATCGTCAAGGTCTCTGACGAGGATCTGACCTGGCTTCACCCTGATCCGATGCCCGTGCCGGACAAGGTCAGGGCGCTGCTGGGTCACGGGCCGGCGCTGGTCATTGTGACGCGCGGCGGGGAAGGGGCGACGGCCTATTTGGCCGATGGCACCGAGGTGACCGTGCCCGCCTTGCGGGCCGAGGTGGTCGATACCGTGGGGGCCGGCGATACTTTCAACGCGGGCGTTCTGGCCAGCCTCACCGAGCAGGGGTTGCTCAGCAAAGACGCCCTGCGCGGGCTGACGACACAGGCGGTGACTGATGCGCTGACCTTTGGCGCGCGCGTGGCGGCGGTGACCGTCTCCCGCGCGGGCGCGAACCCGCCCTGGGCGCGGGAACTCTAAGGCCTACCCCAGCGCAGGGGCGTGCCTTCAAGGAAGGTATCAAACCCCGCCCGATCGCCCAGCGGCAGGATAGCCGCGACATATTGGTCGGGCCGCACCAGCACCATCGCGCCCCTGTCACGGTCGATGCCGCGCAGGTCGAAGATATCCCGGCCCGCTGCGGGATCGGCGGCAAAGATTTTCTCATAGTCGATCAGGCCATATCGTCCCTTGCGGGGCAGCAGCAGGGCAGGCATCCGGTCGATCTGCAGGCTGCGGTGGGGATGTTGGAAAACACCCCTGACGTCGAGCACCCCGTCCGGGTCACCGTCGGGCACCCGCAGTGCCAACCCCGCACAAAGCTGAGCCATCGGCCCGTCCTCAGCGCCGGTATCGTCCCGGCTTGCAAAGGCGAAGAGACGCCAGCGGCCATCGGCCTTGATCGTGTGGGCAAGCTGCAGGGGTTTTGCATCGGCCACACGGATCACCGGGGCGGAATGGAACCGCATCCCGATCGGCAAACCGGTTGCCAGCGCTTGATGCGTCCCGTCCGCCGTCAGGACCGACGGGTCATATCGGGTCTCGACCCCTGCGGTATAACGGCCGTGCTGACGGAAATAGCGCTGGAATTGCGCGGCCTCGGCGGGGGAGGCCGGTTTGGCGCTGAACAGCCGGGCCATGTCGCGGTCAAAGTCGATCAGCTCCTTCGCCTTGGCGCGGCGTTCTTCTGAATAGGTATTCAACAGCGCGGCATCCGCCTGTCCGCGCAAGACGGCGGCCAGCTTCCAGCCCAGATTGAAGGCATCGGCCATGGAGACATTCATGCCCTGTCCCGCCTTGGGACTATGGGTATGGCAGGCGTCACCCGCAATGAAGATGCGCGGGGTCTGCCCGCCTTCAGCTGCATCGTCGAAACTGTCGCAGACCCGCTGCCCGATCTCATAGGCCGACCACCAGGCGACCTGTTTCACGTCAAGCGCATAGGGGGCCATGATGGCCTGCGCCCGGGCGATCAGCGCCTCGGCGGTCAGGTTCTTGTCGGCGGCGCGCTCATCGCCATGCAGCACGTCCATTTCGATGTACATCCGCACCATGTAGCCGCCCTCGCGCGGGATGATCAGGATGCTGCCCTGATCCGCGGACTGGATGGCGCATTTCAGACGGATGTCGGGGAAATCGGTGACTGCCAGAATGTCCATCACCCCCCACAGCTGCCGGGTCGCTTCGCCCTTGAGGTGAAGGCCCATTCCGGCCCTGACCGTGCTGCGCGCGCCGTCGCATCCGACCACATAGCGGGCGCGCAGGGTTTCCTGCGTACCGGGGGCGTCAAGGCAGTCAAAGACGGCCCGGACCGGGTAATCGGCATCATCGGTCCGGGTCAGGGACACCAGTGACCGGTTATAATCCGGTGCCAGTCGGGTCGGGCTGTTGCGCATGACGTCGAGGTAGAAATCATGCACCCGTGCCTGATTGAGGATGGTATGGGGGAATTCCGACAGGCCTTCCTCCGTGTCCAGGATGCGGTCGGCGCGGGTGATCTCCTTGCGATCGGGACCGGGCCGCCAGAAGGCGACCTCATTCACCCAATAGGCTTCCTTTTGCACCTTTTCGGCAAATCCGAATGCCTCGAACATCTCCATAGAGCGGCAGGCGATGCCATCGGCCTGACCAACCTCCAGCGGACCGGGCTTGCGTTCCAGGATGCGGGTGGCGATCTCGGGGAAGGCGGACAATTGCGCGGCCAGCGTCAGCCCGGCCGGGCCGCAGCCCACGATCAGCACGTCCAATGTATCGGTCGGTGCCGGCCTGGCGGTATGGTCAGCGACTGCCGGGTCGCCGGGGCGGAAACCGTTCAGATGGAATTGCATGAAAGTCCTCCTTGCGGCCAGGGTGGTATGCGCCTGACAGGTCCCCCAGGGCTGCGCCTTATGCCTGCACGGCCTTCATGAAGCGGTCGCGGATCACCACCGGGTCCATCGTGATCACCGGATGCCTGGCATTGCCGCTGTCGCATTTGACGACAATCACGGTCATCTTTCCCGACGCCAGCGCCGCCTGAAGCACCTTGCCGGTATCTTCGCCCTGACAGGTCACCACGTTTTCGCAGCCGCAGGCCTCGGCCACTTTCTCAAGCCTGGTCTTCTTGCCCGCATAGGTCGGCTGATCCCCGGTGGACCCATAGGAGCCATTGTCGATGATCATCAGGATGTAATTGTCTGCCACGTTATTGGCGATGGTGGGCAGGGTGCCGAGGTTGGTCAGGACGGAACCGTCGCCGTCGATGGCGATCACCGGCTTGGGTTGCGCCAGCGCCAGCCCCAGCCCGATGGAGGAGGCCAGCCCCATGGTGCCCAGCATGTAGAAATTGGTGGGCTGGTCGTCGATGGCATGCAGCTCCTGGCTGGGGATGCCGATGTTGCAGACCACCAGATGGTCACGGATGATCGGTGCGATCTCTTTCAGGATTTCGGAACGGATCATTGGTCGCCATAGCCTCCCCAGAAATTGGCATCGGTGAGGATCGCCACGGGTTTGTTGCACATGAAGGTGTATTTCAGGATGTTGTCGAACTCCTCGACATCCTTCTGCCAGTGGAAGTGGTAGGTGGGGATGTTCAGCTGCGCCAGCAGTGCCTTGGTGTGCACCGCCATCTCCACCTGACAGGCCACGGGTTCGCGCAATTCGCCCCGGTAGGAGATGATCATCGGCAGCGGCATCCGGTAATACTGGATCAGCGTGGCGAGCGTGTTGATCGTCACCCCGATGGCGGTGTTCTGCATGATGATGGCAGGCCGTTTGCCGCCCATGAAGGCCCCGGCACAGAGGCCCATGCCCTCGTCCTCCTTGTTGGAGGGAATGTGGAAGATGTCGTCGCGCGCGTCGATCTCCTCGATCACGCCGGCCAGCTGCTTGCAGGGCACGGTGGTGACAAAGGAGATGTCGTTGGCAACAAGATCATCCGCGATCTTCCTGTCGATGTTCATCGGTTGTCTTGCCTTTCGGTGGGCGCGCCGGGGCGCGCGATTAACGGGAAGAGGTCTGGCACGCACTGTAACATGCGGCGGCTGCGGCGATCAGCCATCCGCGGTCAGATCAAAGGTTTCGTCCGGGAAATACTTCGCCAGACGCACGTCTGCCGCGCGGGCGTGTCCCTCCATCCCCTCCAGCCGCGAAATGCGGGCGGTGGCCAGCGCCACGGGTTTGGAGCCTTCGCGCGTGGCGCGCTGCCATGTCACGATTTTCATGTACTTGTGGACCGAAAGCCCGCCGGTATAGCTGGCCGCACCGGAGGTCGGCAGCACGTGGTTGGTCCCGGTTGCCTTGTCGCCATAAGATACGGTGGTTTCCTCGCCCAGAAACAGCGAGCCGTAGCAGGTCAGATGCGTCAGCCACCAATCCAGATCATCCGCCTGGACGGTCAGGTGCTCGGGCGCATAACCATCGGAACAGGCGGCCATTTCCGCGCGGTCGGAACACAGGATCACCTCTGCATAGTCGCGCCACGCGGCAAAGGCGTTTTCGCGGTTCACCTCGGGCAGGTCCTCGATCAGCCCCGGCACCAGTTCCATGACCTTCTCTGCCAGCGCACGGTCATCGGTGACCAGCCAGACCGGAGAGTTGTAGCCATGTTCCGCCTGGCTCACGAGGTCGGTCGCCACCACCATCGGATCGGCCTGCGCATCGGCCAGAATAAGGCTGTCCGTGGGGCCGGCGATCATGTCGATGCCCACGCGACCAAACAGGATGCGCTTGGCCTCGGCGACGAACTGGTTGCCGGGACCGACAAGGATATTGGCAGGCGGCAGGCCGAACAGGCCAAAGGTCATCGCGGCCACGCCCTGCACACCGCCCATTGCCATGATCCGGTCCGCGCCGCTGATGTGGGCGGCATAGACGATGGCAGGGGCCACGCCGACACCCGGGCGCGGCGGCGAACAGGCGGTGATGTGACGGCAACCTGCGACCTTGGCGGTGGTCACCGTCATGATCGCACTGGCAATATGGCTGTAGCGCCCGCCGGGCACATAGCAGCCCGCCGCATCCACCGGAATCGCCTTTTGCCCCGCGATCAGGCCGGGCACGATCTCGATCTCCATGTCCGACATGGTGCTTTTCTGCTTTTCGGCAAAGCGTTTCACGTTGTCATGTGCAAACCGGATATCTGCTTTCAGTTTCTCCGGCACCAGCGCGCAGGCGGCTTCGATCTCCTCCGGGGTCATCAGCACATTGCCTTCGTAGCGGTCGAACCTGGCGGCGTATTCCATCGCCTTGGCATCGCCGCCCGTCTCTATGTCGGCAAGGATCGTCTTGACCGTCTCATGCACTTCGGAGGCATCGGATTTTGCGGTCAGCGTGGCTTTCTTCAGGTATTCACGGGCCATGGGGATTCCTGTTTGCAGTTTTCAGAAAACGGCATGTCCGGAAGGGCTGCCCTCTGGCGATCTGTCAGAGAGCGTCCCGGCGGTTCCTGCCAGAAGTCGCAGTTAATCTGTGCATCTGGAGGATGTGCCGCGTCAATGCAGCCGCGGCGTTTTTGCGGATAATCTTATGAGTCCAGTTTTCAGATTAAGCAAATCGAAATCTGTCAATTGGCTATGCGAAATATCGGGGCGTCCCGCGGGGGCGCGGCAGGTTCAGACCCGCAGGTCGCTGTCCCCGGGGCCAAAGACGCTCTTGATGTCGTAGAAAACCTGCGCAGCTTTGCCATGGGCGCGCAGGGCGGCGGCTCCGGCCTCGCTGAACTCCGCATGGGCAACGGCGAGGACAACCGCATCATAGGCACCCTCGGCGGGGGTTTGCACCATGTCGATGCCGAATTCGCGCTGGGCTTCTGCCGGATCGACCCAGGGGTCATGCACATCGACCTCCGCGCCATAGTCGCGCAATTCGCGGATCAGGTCGATCACGCGGGTATTGCGCAGGTCGGGGCAGTTTTCCTTGAAGGTCAGCCCCAGCACCAGCACCCGCGCGCCGCCGATGGCGATGTCACGCTTGATCATTGCCTTGACCAGCTGGCCCGCCATATAGGCGCCCATCCCGTCGTTCAGCCGCCGCCCCGCCAGGATGATCTGGGGATCATAGCCCAGTTGCTCGGCCTTGTGGGTCAGGTAGTAGGGATCGACCCCGATGCAATGTCCGCCCACCAGACCGGGCTTGAAGGGCAGGAAATTCCACTTGGTCCCGGCGGCGCGCAATACCGCGTCGGTGTCGATGCCCATCCGGCCAAAGATGATCGCCAGTTCATTCATCAGGGCGATGTTCAGGTCCCGCTGGGTGTTCTCGATCACCTTCGCGGCTTCGGCCACGCGGATGCTTTCGGCCTTGTAGGTGCCCGCGGTGATGATCTGGGCATAAAGCGCGTCAACGCGGTCCGCCGCCTCGGCCGTCGAACCGGCGGTGACCTTGCGGATGTCGGGCAGGCGGTGCAGCTTGTCGCCGGGATTGATCCGCTCGGGGCTGTAGCCGCAAAAGAAATCGACGTTGAACCGCAGGCCGGAGCCACGTTCGAGGATCGGCACGCAGTCTTCTTCGGTCGCACCGGGATAGACCGTGCTTTCGAATATCACGAGGTCGCCGGGTTTCAGCACCCGGCTGACGGTCTCTGCGGCACCACGCAGGGGCCCCAGATCGGGGTGCTTGTGGGCGTCGATGGGGGTGGGCACGGTGACAATGTAAATGGTGCAATCGGCGATCTCTGCCGGGTCGGTGGCAAAGCCGAGGTGCCGGGCCTCTGCCAGCTCCTCCGCCGAGGTCTCGCGCGTGCGGTCACGGCCCGCGCGCAGGTCCGCGATCCTCTCGGCGCTGATGTCAAAGCCGACCACGGGGCGCTGCCTGCCAAAGGCCACGGCGAGCGGCAGGCCGACATAGCCCAGTCCGATGATCGCGATCTTTTCCGCCCCGGCACCCATCCTGGCCACCTTACCTGCCGTAATAGTCGCGGAACCATGCCACGAACTGCGCGATGCCGTCACGCACATCTGTCCGGGGCTGGTAACCGGTGAGGTTGCGCAGCAGCTCCGCATTGGCCCAGGTCGCGGGCACGTCGCCGGTCTGCATCGGCATGTAGTTGCGCTTGGCCTCGATGCCCAGTTCGGCCTCGATCGCGTCGATGAAATCCAGCAGGCGCACCTTCTGCGAATTGCCGATATTCACCACCCGGAAGGGTGCCACCGGCGACAGGCTGTCCCATTCGGGAATGTCGTCCTTGCTGGCGGGGCGCTGGGGCACCGCCTCCATCAGCAGCATGATGCCGCGCACCAGGTCGTCGACAAAGGTAAAGTCGCGGAACATGTCGCCGTGGTTGTAGATGTCGATGGGCCGGCCATCCAGAATGGCATCCACGAATTTGAACAGCGCAAGGTCGGGCCGCCCCCAGGTGCCGTAAACCGTGAAAAAGCGGAACATCGTCGTCGGCAGGTCATGCAGATGGGCATAAGCATGGCCCATGTTCTCATTCGCCTTCTTGGTGGCGGCATAGATGGTCAGCTGGGTTTCGGTCCGGTCCATCTCGGCAAAGGGCATTTCTTCGTTGGCGCCATAGACCGAAGAGGTCGAGGCCATCAGCAGATGTCTGACCTTCAGCTTGCGCGCCGCTTCCATCACGTTGAACGTGCCGATCACATTGCTGTCGAGATAGGCGCGCGGGTTTTCCAGCGAATAACGCACGCCGGCCTGTCCGGCGAGATGCACGATGATCTCGGGCTGGAACGCCTCGGCTACGGACCACAGCAGTTCCTCGTCTTCCAGCTTGCCCACCGTGGCCGAGAAACGGGGGTTCTCCAGCAGCATCTCGTGGCGCTTTTCCTTCAGCGTGACGTCGTAGTAATCGGTCAGCGCGTCATAGCCCTGCACCTCGAACCCTTCGGCCAGCAGGCGGCGGGCAAGGTGAAAGCCGATGAAGCCGGCGGTGCCGGTGACAAGTACGCGTGTCATCGGCCTGTTCCCGCATGTCCCGCGTCGGGGCGGGCCGGGGTGTGAATCTGGAAATGGATCAAGGCGACACCTGACACATGATTGGGTTTGTTTTGTGCCACGGTGGCTGGGCTCGCGTTTCGGCGACCCTCAGGGAAATAGGCAATTGCGGGCCACTTACAACCTGCCGGGGCGGGAATACAAGCGCAAGGGTGCTATGCATGCGCCCGCTGGCACGGCTGAAGACGCCGCTGTGCCGGGCGGCGGACAATCCCGATGCAGCACTATCCCAAACGGTCTGCCAGCCCTTCCAGCATGTCGATGCAGGCCGCAAGTTCGCTGATCGCGACGTATTCGTCGGGTTTGTGGGCCTGCTCGATGGACCCCGGCCCGCAGACAACGGCGGCCATGCCAAGCTGCTGGAAAATGCCTGCCTCCGTCCCGAAAGACACCACATCGGTCCCGTTCGCGCCGGTCAGCGACATCACCAGGTCACGGGCGGCGTTCTCGGCCATGACCTCAAGCCCGATGGTTTCGCCGATGACTTCGGTGACGATATCGGCGTCTGGCCAGACCGCGCGCATCCGCGGCAGCAGGACGTTGGAGGCATAGTCGCGCATTGTCTTGTTGATGTGGTGGAAATCGGCGGATTGGACCGGGCGCATGTCCCATTCCACCGATGCAAACCCCGGTATCACGTTGTGCGCCACGCCCCCGTGCAGCGAGCCGACGTTGATGGTGCTGTGCGGCGGATCAAAGGCGCTGCCCGCAGGCGCGCGGGCTTTCAATTCGTCGTTCAGCTCCATCAGCCGGGTGATGTAGCGCACGGCGTATTCCACCGCGTTCACGCCAAGGTGCGGCAGGGAGCCGTGGCCCTCGCGCCCGGTGAAATGCGTGGAATATTCGCAGCAGCCCTTGTGGCCTTCGATCACCCGCATTTCGGTGGGTTCCCCGATGATGGCAAGCGAAGGACGGTCGCCACGCGTTGCCAGTTGGTCGGCCAGCGCCTTGGCGCCCAGGCAGCCGGTTTCCTCGTCATAGGTGAATGCAAAGTGAACGGGGCGGCGGGTGGCTTTCGCCGCAAACAGGGGGGCAAGGGCGACAGTGGCGGCGATAAAGCCCTTCATGTCGCAGGTGCCGCGCCCGTACAGGCGGCCGTCCCTTTCGGTCATGGCAAAGGGATTGCTCGCCCAGATCTGATCGGTGATCGGCACCACATCCGTATGTCCGGCCAGCAGGATGCCCCCCGGCACTTCCGGCCCCATGGTGGCATATAGGTTGGCCTTGGCCCCGCTGTCGTCGTGATACACATCCACCCGCGCGCCTGCGTCTTCCAGACGCGCGGCCAGATCGTCGATGATCGCAAGGTTGCTGTCCGAGGAAACGGTGGGATAGCCGATGAGATCGGACAGGATTGCCGTGGTGGAGTCTAGAGGTAGCATGGTCAGTCCTTGATGAAGAGCTTGCGTTCGATGCCGCAGAAGGGCTGCGCCGGGCCGTCCTCGGTGATCAGGATGCTTTCCGTGATTTCCAGCCCCCAGTCGTCCATCCAGAGACCGGGCATGAAATGGAAGGTCATGCCGGGTTTCAGCACGCTTTCGTCCTCGGGGCGCAGCGACATGGTGCGTTCGCCCCAGTCGGGCGGATAGCTGAGGCCGATGGAATAGCCACAGCGCGCGCCGCGTTCGATGCCGGCCTTGTCCATCGCGGCGCCAAGGGCGTTGGCGACATCCTGGGTCCGGTTGCCTGCGTGCGCCTTGTCCAGCCCTGCCTCCAGCCCCTCGATCAGCGCTTCTTCGCCGCGTTTGATGTGGTCGGGCGGGGTGCCGAGCATGACAGAGCGTGACAGCGGCACATGATAGCGGCGGTAGCAGCCGGCGAGTTCAAAGAAGGTCACCTCGCCCGTCTTCATCACATCGCCGTTCCAGGTCAGATGCGGGGCGGCCGCGTCGGTGCCGGAGGGCATCAGCGGCACAATCGCGGGGTAATCGCCCCAGGTTTCGCCAACGCCTGTGATGCCCGATGCCATGATCTCTGCCGCGAGTTCATTCTTGCGCAGGCCGGGTGCGGCGCGGTCGATGGCCAGCTGGATGATCTTTTCGGTGATCGTCGCGGCCCTGCGCATGAAAGTCAGCTCTTCCTCCGACTTGATGGCGCGTTGCCAGTTCACCAGGGCCGTGGCATCGACGATTGTCGCGTCGGGCAGGGAGGTGACAAGGGTCGTATGGGCCTTGGCGGAGAAGTAGTAATTGTCCATCTCGACACCGATCCGCCCCCGTGCCAGCCCGCGCGCCGCAAGCTTGGCGGAGAGGTCCTGCATCGGGTGACGCTCTGTCGATTGCACAAAATCATCGGTGTAGAATTCCACATCCGTGACGGCCCGGTTCACCGTGCGCAGGGCGCCGTTGCTGTCCTGCCTGCGGCCCCACCAGAAGGGCGTGCCGTCAATGGGCAGGATCACGGCCTGATGGACGTAGAAGGACCAGCCGTCATAGCCCGTCAGCCAGGCCTGGTTCGATGGATCGGTGGCAATCAGCACGTCGATCCCGGCGCGCGCCATGGCGGCACGGGTCAGGTTCAGGCGGCGCTCATATTCCTGTGGTGAAAACGGCGTTGGATCGGTCAGGGTCAAGGGGGCCTCCTGCAGTTGTCAGCGGAGGCTACGCGTTGACAGGTCGGCACACAATACATTAGCCAGTTTGTATATGGCCCGCGATGGCGTCGCAGTTTCCGGCCATTTTCCCCATCCTGTACGCCCGGATATTTTCTTTGACCTGGCCGCGCCCTGCGCGTCCGATCCAATTGAGGATACTTCGATGCCTGACCTTTCCAACCGCCCGCAGACCTTCACCAGCCACAATGGCGACAAGGCACCGCTGCCTTTTTCGGCGGCCGAATATGACCGGCGGCTGTCCGGGCTGCGAAACATCATGGCGGCGCGGGACATTCCCGCGGTGCTGCTGACGTCGATGCACAACATCGCTTATTATTCTGGGTTTCTCTATTGCAGCTTCGGGCGGCCTTACGGGTGCGTGGTGACGCAGGATACCTGCACCACCGTCAGCGCCAATATCGACGCGGGACAGCCCTGGCGGCGGTCGCATGGCGATAATGTCATCTACACCGACTGGGCGCGGAACAATTACTGGCGTGCGGTGGCGGGGTTGATTGGTGGCGCGCGGCGATTGGGGATAGAGGCCGATCACCTGACCCTCGCTGCGCGCGACACGCTGGCCGAGATGTTGGGCGCGCCCGAACTGGTGGATATCGCGGGCGATACCATGGCCGCGCGGATGATAAAATCCGGGGAGGAAATTGCCCTGATCCGCGAAGGCGCGCGCATTGCCGACCATGGCGGAGAGGCGATCCGCGCCGCGATCAGGGCTGGCACGCGGGAGATCGACGTGGCCATGGCCGGGCGCAATGCGATGGAGCTTGAGATTGCCCGCGCCCATCCCGACAGCGAATTGCGCGACAGCTGGGTGTGGTTCCAGTCGGGGCTGAACACCGACGGGGCGCATAACCCTGTCACGACGCGCAAACTGGAGCGGGGCGATATCCTCAGCCTCAATACCTTTCCGATGATCTCGGGCTATTACACCGCTTTGGAACGCACCTTGTTTCTGGGCGAACCGGACAAGGCCAGCCGCAGGATGTGGGAGGCGAATGTGGCGGCGCATGAACTGGGCCTGTCGCTGATCCGCCCCGGTGCGACCTGTTCGGGGATCTGCGACGAGATCAACCGCTTCTTCGCGGATCAGGGTCTGTTGCAATACCGATCCTTCGGCTACGGCCATTCCTTCGGCATCCTGTCACATTACTATGGCCGGGAGGCGGGGTTGGAACTGCGTGAGGATATTGATACCGTTCTGGAGCCGGGCATGGTGGTGTCGATGGAGCCGATGATCTGGGTGCCGCAGGGCATTGCCGGGGCAGGGGGCTACCGCGAGCACGACATCCTTGTGGTTGGCGGCAACGGGGTCGAGAATATCACCAAATTCGCCTATGGCCCGGAAGCGAACATCATCGACGCATAGAAGGACGCGCAACATGCTGACGAACGACGTATTGGACAAATGGGACCGCGAGAATTTCTTTCACCCGTCCACACATCTGGCGCAGCATGCGCGCGGCGAAAGCCCGGCGCGGATCATCAAGGGGGCCGAGGGCAGTCACATCATCGACCGTGACGGCAACCGGCTCCTCGACGGGTTCGCCGGGCTCTATTGCGTGAACGCGGGCTATGGCCAGCGCGCGATCACCGATGCCATCGCCGCTCAGGCACATGAGCTGAGCTATTACCATTCCTACGCCGGTCACGGGACAGAAGCCGCGATCACGCTGGCCCGGATGGTGATGGAACGTGCGCCTGCGCATATGTCGAAGGTCTATTTCGGGCTTGGCGGATCGGACGCGAACGAGACCAACATTAAGCTGCTCTGGTACTACAACAACATCCTGGGCCGGCCGCAGAAGAAAAAGATCATCAGCCGCTGGCGCGGTTACCACGGATCGGGCCTGATGACCGGCTCGCTGACCGGGCTGGGGCTGTTCCACGCCAAGTTCGATCTGCCGATGGCGGGGGTCCTGCATACGGTCGCGCCGGACTTCTTCCGCCGCGAGAACCTCGACCAGACCGAGGCGGAGTTCGTGGCCCATTGCGTGGCCGACCTGGAGGCGATCATCGACCGGGAGGGGGCCGATACCATCGCGGCGTTCATCGGGGAGCCGGTTCTGGGCACCGGGGGCATCGTGCCGCCACCGGAGGGCTATTGGGATGCCATCCAGGCGGTGCTGCAAAAGCACGACATCGCGCTGATTGCCGATGAGGTCGTGACGGGCTTTGGCCGTCTGGGCACCATGTTCGGCTCCGATCATTACGGGCTGAAACCCGATTTCATCACCATCGCGAAGGGCCTCACCTCGGCCTATGCGCCGCTGTCGGGTTCCATCGTGTCCGACCGGGTCTGGAAGGTGCTAGAGCAGGGCACGGATGAAAACGGCCCGCTCGGCCACGGCTGGACCTATTCCGCGCATCCCATCGGGGCGGCGGCAGGGGTCGCAAACCTGCAGGTGATCGAGGATCAGAAACTGGTAGAGAATGCCGCCACCGTGGGGCCCTATCTGCACCGCAAGATGCAGGAGGCGCTTGGCGACCACCCGCATGTGGGCGACATCCGGGGTGCCGGGATGCTCTGTGCGGTGGAGCTGGTCGAGAATCGGGGCGACCGGGCGTTCTATGATCCGGCCAGGAAAATCGGCCCACAGGTGGCGGCAGCGCTGCTGTCAAAAGGTGTCATCGGGCGGGCGATGCCGCAAAGCGACATCATCGGTTTCGCGCCGCCCTTCTGTCTGACCGAGGCAGAAGCGGACGAGATTGTCGCAAAAACAACCCAAGCGGTCGTTGAGGTCATAGGCGTCGCATAAAGAATAATCGCACTTTCCCCGGAGCGTATCTTGTCACACCTGCCCGGTTGCAAAGCCCTGAGGCATGTGGTTGTCTAAAAGCCAACCTGCCGAAACGGCGGAAACACTCGCTGAATTGGCGGGAACAAACATAACACCTGGGGAGGTGCGATTTGTCTGAGAAAGCCACTGGCGGCGATTTCGTCGTGTTCGATCACGTACAGAAAAGTTACGATGGCGAAACGCTTGTGGTCAAAGACCTGAACTTGTCGATAGGCAAGGGCGAATTCCTGACAATGCTCGGGCCATCGGGCTCCGGCAAGACCACATGCCTGATGATGCTGGCCGGGTTCGAGACGGCGACCCATGGCGACATCCTGCTGGATGGCAAGCCGATCAACAACATCTCGCCCCACAAGCGCGGCATCGGCATGGTGTTCCAGAACTACGCGCTGTTCCCGCATATGACGATTGCAGAGAACCTCAGCTTCCCGCTGGAAGTGCGCAAGATGGGCAAGTCCGAGCGCGAAGAGAAAGTCGCGCGCGCCCTTGGCATGGTGCAGATGGAAAGCTTCGGCGGCCGTCGGCCCGCGCAGCTTTCCGGTGGTCAGCAGCAGCGCGTGGCGCTGGCCCGGGCGCTGGTTTTCGAACCCGATCTGGTGCTGATGGACGAACCATTGGGCGCGCTCGACAAGCAGCTTCGCGAGCATATGCAGTTCGAGATCAAGCACATTGCCGACAACCTCGGCATCACCGTGGTCTATGTGACCCACGACCAGACCGAGGCGCTGACCATGTCGGACCGCGTTGCGGTCTTTGAAGACGGGCGCATTCAGCAGCTTGCCCCGCCGGACGAGCTTTATGAGAAACCCTGCAACAGTTTCGTGGCGCAGTTCATCGGCGAGAACAACACGCTGCAGGGCGAGGTCAAGGAAATCAAGAACGGGCTGGCGGTCGTCAAGCTGGACGATGGCAGTCTGATCGACGCGATGCCCGTCAACGTGAACAAGGCAGGCGAGCGCACGCAGCTGTCGATCCGGCCCGAAAGGGTCGAGTTCAACATGGAGCGTCTCAACCCCGGCGCGCATACGTTGCAGGCCGAGGTGCTCGAATTCATCTACATGGGGGACATCTTCCGCACCCGGCTCAGGGTCGCGGGGAACGATTCCTTCATCGTCAAGACACGCAATGCGCCCGACCAGGTGCGCTTGGAGCCGGGCCAGACCGTCGAGATCGGCTGGCAGGCAGAAGATTGCCGCGCGCTGGACGCATAGGCGCGCGTGTCATGTCGCGGGCGCAAGCCCGCGATGAACACGAAGCCCGTAACTAAACCCGTTGTTATTGGCCTTACTTGAAAAAACGGGAAGAAAATTGGGAGAATACCAAATGAAATTCACCAAAATCCTACTAACTTCGACCGCGCTCAGCGCAGTCGCAGGCGTTGCCGTGGCACAGGAAATGTCCAACGACATGACCATCGTGTCCTGGGGCGGGGCTTATCAGAACAGCCAGTTGAAGGCCTATGTTGAGCCCTATCAGGCGCTGCACCCCGAAGTGAATGTCGTATGGGATGAAAGCTCCAATGAAGCCGTGGCCAAGCTGCGCGCGATGAACGAAGCGGGCAACATCACCTGGGATCTCGTTGACGTGGTGGCGTCTGACGCCATTCGCCTCTGTGACGAAGGTCTGGCGATGGAATACGAACCCAATGAGCTGCTGGCCGAAGGCGCCGACGGCACATCCGCAGAAGATGACTTCGGCGACCTGATCGTCTCTGACTGCTACATCCCGCAGATCGTCTATTCGACCACATTCGGCTACCGCACAGACATGGTGCCCGAAGGTGCTGCGGCGCCCAGCGAAATCTGCTCGGTGTTTGACCTGGAAACCTATCCCGGCAAGCGTGCGCTGGAAAAGCGTCCGATCAACAACATGGAATGGGCGCTGCTGTGTGACGGCGTTGCCAAGGACGAAGTCTATGACGTGCTGGCGACACCGGAAGGTCAGGAGAAGGCGCTGGCCAAGCTCGACACCATCAAGGACAACGTGATCTGGTGGTCGGCCGGTGCGGATACGCCCCAGCTTCTGGCAGACGGCGAAGTCTTCATGGGCTCCACCTACAACGGTCGCCTGTTCTCTGTCATCGAAGAGCAGAACCAGCCCGTCGGCATGATGTGGGACGCTCAGGTCTTTGACCTGGATGGCTGGATCATCCCCGAAGGCCTGGACGAAGCGCGCCTGAACCGTGTGAAGGACTTCATCAAGTTCGCCACCGACACCCAGCGTCTGGCCGATCAGGCCAAGTACATCTCCTATGGTCCGGCACGCCTGTCGTCCGCACCGCTGGTGCCCGAGGACATGAAGCAGCACATGCCGACCGATCCGGCAAACGCTGGCAACACCTTCCTCTACAACTACGAGTTCTGGGCTGACTATCGCGACGACATCGACGCGAAATTCCAGGCGTGGCTCGCGCAATAAACTGAACCCGGGCGGGCCACTGATGGCCCGCCCTTCGCAGGCCGGATCCCTGGTCCGGCCTGCCCGAATTCCCCGCGAAGGACAGCCCGATGAGCGATGTGACCGAGACGATCCCCCAGGATTCTCCCGAACAGGGGGGCAAAAAATCTGACGGAAAGATTCGCGCCGCGGACGGCACGTCGCTGAAACGCAGCCTGAACCGCGCCCTGCGGCGTCAGAAGCTGCGGGCCTTGATCCTGATCGCCCCGCTGCTCATCTTTGTCCTGGTCACCTTCATCGCCCCGATCGCGGACATGCTGTTCCGCTCGGTCGAGAACCAGATCGTCGCACAGACCCTGCCACGCACGACCGAAGCGCTGGCCGATTGGGAAGCCGACTCCGGGCAGGCCCCCGGCGCGCCGGTCTACAAGGCACTCTACGAAGACATATTCATCGCGCAGGAGCGCAAGCTGCATACCCGTCTCGGTTCCCGGCTCAATTACGAACTGACCGGCGCATCCTCGCTGTTCCGCAAATCCGGACGCGGCGTGGGCGACATGGGCGAGGTCTATCAAGACCAGTTCGAGGATTTTGACGATTTCTGGAAGAAGGGCGAGAACTGGAACGCCTTCCTCGGCTCCGACGAATGGCTGGCCGAGATTCAGGCATGGGACAAGGCCTCGGGCGACGACCAGCCTGCCTTTGAAATGCGCGACGGCATGGAAGAGTTGTTCCCCCAGACCGCTGCCAAATACGAGATTTTTGCCGACTTCGTGCAATACGAGGATGGCGACAACCTGTACAAGGAAGACCCCTGGGCGCTGATCTATTCCTCATTCTATGATGACCTGACCGGCCCCACTGCGCCACAGATCGCGGCATATGACGGCCCCGCCGCCGCGCAGATCAAGGCGGCCTCCGCTGCCGCCGCAGGTTTCGAAACCGTGGATTACGCCGCCGCCTTTGCGGAGATCGACAAGGATTGGGCCGAGACCCCGATCTGGGAGACAATCCAGACCTATTCGGGTCCATTCACCAACGGCTACTTCCTGAATGCGGTCGATATGCAAAAGAGCCCGGATGGCGCCGAACTGCGCCCCGAAAACCAGCGCATCTATGGCACGTTGTTCCTGCGGACGCTGTTCATGTCGCTGATGATCACCGGCAGTTGCATCCTGCTGGGCTATCCGGTGGCCTGGCTGCTGGCGAACCTGCCCGCGCGCACCGCGAACCTGCTGATGATCCTGGTCCTGCTGCCCTTCTGGACCTCGCTGCTGGTGCGGACCTCGGCCTGGAAGGTGATGTTGCAGCAACAGGGTGTGATCAACGACACGCTGGTCTGGCTCGGGATCGTGTCCGATGCGAACCGTCTGGCGCTGATCAACAACCAGACCGGTACGATCATCGCGATGACGCATATCCTGCTGCCCTTCATGATCCTGCCGCTCTATTCGGTGATGGCGACGATTCCGCCCGCCTTTCTGCGCGCCGCCAAGAGCCTTGGCGCAACCAACTGGACGGCTTTCTGGCGGGTCTATTTCCCGCAGTCGGTGCCGGGCATCGGTGCGGGGTCGATCCTCGTCTTCATCCTGTCCATCGGCTATTACATCACACCCGAAATCGTGGGCGGTACAACAGGCACGTTTATCTCGAACCGGATCGCCTATCACATTTCCAGCTCGCTCAACTGGGGCCTCGCGGCCGCACTTGGGGCGATCCTGCTGGCGGTCGTGCTGGCGCTCTACTGGGCCTACGACAAGATCGTCGGCATCGATAACGTGAAACTGGGGGGCTAGGACCATGACTGCACTCACGCCGATCAGCCGCACGCCGGTGTCCTTCTATGCCTCTGTCGTAGCTGCTGCGGGGGCCCTGGCCGGGCTCTTTGTGGGCACCGCACAGGGCAGCGGGTTGCTGGGCATCATCATCGGCGCAATCGCCATGGGCGCGCTGGCTTTCGTGTTGACGCAGGTCATCAAGGCCGAGAAACCCGGGATCTGGGGCAGTGTCGTGCTGCTGGCGGTCATCGGTTTCCTGCTGGGGGGTATCCCGGCGCTGGTCATCGGCGCGCTGTTCGGCTGGTTCTTTGCCTGGTTCAGTTTCTGGCTCTACGAAGGCCGCTACCGGCGCAAATTGCCGCCCTATCTGACACCGGGTCAGGTGCTGTGGCACTTTGCCTTCCGGGTGATCTGCGGGGCAATCCTGGTGTTCCTGATCACCCCGATCCTTGTGGTCATGCCGCTCAGCTTCAACGCCGAGAACTTCTTTACCTTCACGCCCGAAATGCTGCGCTTTGATCCGGCGGGCTATTCGCTGAAGCACTACCGCGCCTTTTTCAACAGTTCCGACTGGCAGAACGCGCTGCGCAACTCGGTCATGATCGCACCGGCCGCGACACTGCTTTCGGTCGGCTTCGGCACGCTGGCGGCCATCGGGCTGAGCCAGCCGCATGTCCCGTTCCGGCGGGCCATCATGGCGATCCTGATCTCTCCGATGATTGTGCCGCTGATCATTTCGGCGGCGGGCATGTACTTCTTCTACAGCCGCATCGGGCTGCAGGGCACCTACATCGGTGTGGTACTGGCCCATGCGGCGCTTGGTATTCCCTTCGTGATCATCACCGTGACGGCGACCCTGGTGGGCTTTGACCGTTCGCTGACGCGGGCCGCCGCCAACATGGGGGCCTCGCCGATCCGGACCTTCTTCAAGGTGCAGATGCCGCTGATCCTGCCTGGCGTGATCTCCGGCGGGCTGTTTGCCTTCATCACCTCGTTCGATGAGGTGGTGGTGGTGCTCTTTGTCGGCTCAGCGGGTCAAAAGACGCTGCCCTGGCAGATGTTCATCGGGCTGCGTGAACAGATCAGCCCGACCATTCTGGCGGTCGCGACACTGCTGGTTGTAATCTCTGTCCTGCTGCTGACGACGCTGGAATTGCTGCGCCGCCGGTCCGAGCGGCTGCGGGGCATGTCCCCGAGCTGACTGGCGCCGGTCGCGGGGGAGGGCAAAGCAGGCCCGCCGCCGCTGATTGAGACGCCTGAGACTGTCGAGGCACAGGTGTGTTGCGGTCTGGTCGCGAGTCGATGCGGGCGTGTTCAAGACCTATGAGGGAATCGTCATTTCCAATGGTCGCGTCTGACAGGCCTTGATGATGTGACCGCCCCCGACGACATCTATGTGCCGAGGTGCGTTAATCTGCCAACATTTGTTGCGCGCTACAGCTGCGCGGCGGGCGATACAGACTTTCAGGAAAAGTGGCTGGGATGGTAGGATTCGAACCTACGGTACACTGTACCAAAAACAGTTGCCTTACCACTTGGCTACATCCCAACGTGAGCCGCTAATTAAGGGCCTTGGGCGGTCAACGCAAGACCCGTTTTGGCAAAAATCCTATTCCTCTGTTGCGTTCACATTCAACAGATCGCGCCGCGACAGTTCGGCGCGTTCCTGATCCACGATCTTTTCCAGTTCTTTTTCTGCGGTTGCCTCTACGTCCTGTACCGGGGCGGGGGCGGCTGTGTCCTGCCGCTGGGCGCCAGGCCCGGGTTCTTGCGCGGGGGTGGGGGCGCCCGGCAGGTTCTCGATCCGGTAGCTGGGCAGGGGGGCGGCGATTCCCGCCGCGTCAAACGCGGCTTGGGTCAGGCGGATGGCCTCCGACCGGGCCAGGACGATGGAGGTGTCATTCTGGTTGATCCAGGCGGCCATGTTCAGGGTGACCCAGAAGTCATCGACCGATTGAATCCAGACCGAAACCTCGGGGCTGTCCAGCACGAAGGGCAGGGCGTTCAACGTGTCCTCGGCCATGTGGCGCGCCTGGTCCAGGTCCGCATCCGAGGCCACGGAGAGGGCAAAGGTGAACCGCCGCTCCGCATTGCGCGAGAAGTTGACGATCCGGCTCTTGAAGACCGTGGCATTGGGGATGCGGATATGGTTGCCGTCAAAGCTCAGCAGGATGGTGGCGCGGCTGGTCAGGCGGATGACCTTGCCGGTGTCGCCCTCGATCTCCACGGTGTCATTGGGGCGGAACGGCTGGCGGATCGACAGCATGATCGAGGCGATGAAGTTTTCCACCGTGTCCCGCACGGCGAAACCGATGGCCAGGCCCACGATCCCCGCAGCGCCCAGAATGCCCGACAGCAGCGCCGTTGCGCCCACGATGTCCAATGCGATGACAAGCCCGGCCACGATGAAGAACAACCGCACGATCTGGCGGTAGATGTCGGCAATGAAGGCATTGGGCGACATCCGGTCCCAGGGCTGCTTGCGCCGCGCAATGAAAAAGCCGAACAGAACGACGGCAAAGAACACCGCAAGTGCGATCATCGCCAGCGGCAGGAAGGCGACAAACTGATAGCCGCGTGACTTGAACCGTTCCACAGCGGGGTTGAGCCGCCGTGCCACATCCGTCGTCTCGAAAACCTCGTTCTCGATGGCCACCACCCCCTCGACCCGGCCCACCAGTTCTGTCAGCCGCGTGGCAGAGGCCATGTCCAGCGTTGTGCCGCGCAGGGTCACGATCCCGGAGGAGACGGTCACCGAAATATCCTCATAGCCTTCCAGCTCGCGCAGGATGTCGCGGATGCGGTTGGCGATGGCCGCGTCCGATGCGGCATCATCCTGGATCGCGATGGTTCCGGTCGGCTGATCGCTGGTCTGGGCGAGGGTGGCAAATGGCAGGAAAAGGCAGAGCAGAAGGGCAATGAAACGCATGATCTGAAAATCCGTGGTGGTGCAATTGCACTACCCTAGGCCGGTGCCGCTGCCCTGGCAATCATGCGGAAAGGAGGCAGGAGTGCCGGAGCCTGCCGGAAACCGCGTCGCTATCTCGGGAAACTGCCCGTCGCTCAGCCCTGGCAGTCGATCAGGATGGCGCCATTGCGCCGACCGCTTTCGACGGCTTCATGGGCGGCGGCTGTCTCGGCCAGCGGGTAAATCCGCTCGGTCGGGCAGGTCAGCGCACCATCCTCCAGGGCGTGATGCAACCGGCTGATTGCGGCGTCACGTTCGGCTGCGGGCAAGAGGTAGATCAGGATGATGTCGATGGTCACCGCCTTGAACAGCAGCGGGCCGAAGGACAGCGCGGGTTCCATCTCCTTGGCGGAGCCATAGGGGGCAATGCGCCCGTTGGGTGCGATCAGCGCCGCATCGGTCCCGATGTTCAGGCCGAATTCGACCTCCACGATCGTTTCCACCTGTTTGCCTCCATTGGCCGCCAGCACCTGCGCGGCAAGATCCCCGGCGCGGTAGTTCAGCACCACGTCAGCACCGGCTGCAGTGACGACATCACGGTCAGCGTCGCTGCAGGTGGCAATCACCCTTGCCCCGCCCCATTTGGCCAGCTGCACCGCCAGCAGGCCGACCGTTCCCGCGCCGCCCTGCACCAGCACGGTTTCACCGGCCACGCCACCGCCGCCGAATACCGCGTGGCAGGCGGTCAGGCCGGGAATGCCAAGGTTGGCGCCCACCTCGAAGCCGACACCTTTCGGCAGCGGGACCGCCTGATGGGCGGGCAGGGTGATGTGGCTGGCCGCCGTGCCCTGGCTGCGCTGCCATTGACCGTTCCAGATCCAGACAGGCTGGCCGATGCGGGCCCTGTCCACGCCGGGACCTACGGCCTCAATCTCTCCGGCACCGTCACTGTGCGGCACGATCAGGGGATAATCGGGTTTGGTGACGCCGGGCCGCAGACCCGCGCGCGCCTTCACATCCGAGGGGTTCACACCGGAAAGCGCCAGTTTCACCCGGACCTCGCCGGGGCCGGGGGGCGGGCTTTCGATGTCCTGCAGGCGCAGCACATCCCGTGCCGCGCCGAATCTGTCATAGGTGATGGCCTGCATCTGTGGTCCTCATGGCGGGTAAGGGCAGTGTGACGCAAAACCGGATCACGGGCAATCAGCGGGCGGCAGATGCCCGGGCCGGTTGCAATCAGTCGTGGACTTCGCTGGCTGATACGCCCCAGATCCGGGCCTTGGGGGCCCAGCCCGAAAATCCGCCCGTGCGCAATTCGCACCATTCGGGAATGCATTCGCCCAGCTTGGCCACCACACCCAGCTCAAGCGCGGCAGAGACCGGTGCATTCGGGTCCGGACGCACATGCAGCGCCAGCATGTCCTGTTCAACCAGAACCGTGCGGGTGCCGGACAACAGCGAATAATGCACCCAGCCACCCATGCCGTCGCGGTCCTCCACCCGGCGCCAATGGCCGTGCTCCGCCGTGATCCTGAGCGGCATGTCGCGCCGTTTGAACACCCAGTCGATGCGATGCGACAGCGAGGGGCCGCGGCGCACGTTGCCTTCGGAGGCCTTCATGGACACGAATCTTGGCAGGGGAAGGTTGGTGACGGGCCCGACCCCGTCGGCAAGAGCCGGGGGGTTGAGCACGGGCGCCGTCAGAATCGTCAGTACTGCAAACGCCTTTGCGGCGTTTTTGAATAGAAGGATCATTGGTGCTGCCTGCACTGTCTTCTGTTTGGTTTTGTTTGCTCTTTTACACCGCGAGGTTCTTGTGCCTCGTCGCTGCTTGGGACACCATGCGCGGGAATACGAAGGTCGCCAAGTCTGGGGAGGACGAAATGTCAAAGAAACGGTTGAGTGTTGTAGTCACGCGACGGTTGCCCGATGCGGTGGAGACGAGGCTGTCCGAATTGTTTGACGTGACGCTGCGCACGGATGATGTGCCGATGACCCGGGCCGAGCTGGCCGAAGCGGTCAAAAGCGCAGATGTTCTGGTGCCGACAATCACCGATACCGTGGATGCGGCGCTGATCGGCCAGGCGGGCGAGCAGCTCAAGCTGATCGCGAACTATGGCGCGGGGGTCGACAATATCGACGTGGCGACAGCCCGGCAGCGCGGCATTCTTGTGTCCAACACGCCCGGCGCGCTGACCGAGGATACCGCCGACATGACCATGGCGCTGATTCTGGCGGTGACACGCCGGATGCCGGAAGGCATGTCCCTGATGCAAAAGGGCGACTGGACCGGCTGGGCCCCCACGGCGCTGCTGGGCGGGCGGATCAGCGGGCGGCGGCTGGGCATTCTCGGCATGGGGCGCATCGGGCAGGCGGTGGCCACGCGGGCCCGCGCCTTCGGGATGCAGATCCACTATCACAACAGGCGCAGGCTGCACGCCGAGACCGAGCGCAGTTTCGATGCGACCTATTGGGAAAGCCTCGATCAGATGGTGGCACGGATGGACGTGATTTCGATCAACTGCCCGCATACGCCCTCGACCTTCCACCTGATGAACGCGCGGCGGCTGAAGCTGATGAAGCCCGATGCGGTGATCGTGAACACCTCGCGGGGTGAGGTGATCGACGAGAATGCGCTGACGCGGATGTTGCGCGCGGGCGAGATCAAGGGCGCGGGGCTGGATGTTTATGAGCGTGGCACCGACATCAACCCGCGCCTGCGCGAGCTGGATAACGTGGTGTTGCTGCCGCACATGGGATCGGCCACGCTGGAGGGGCGGATCGAGATGGGCGAGAAGGTCATCATCAACATCAAGACCTTCGACGACGGCCATCGTCCGCCCGATCAGGTGGTGCCGTCGATGTTGTGATCCGTTGCGGGCGTGATCCGCAGGCGCGGCTGTGCCGCACGCGATCTATTTGGGGATGAGGGACGCTGTCCCTCAAACTCCCTGGGATATTTGAGCCCAAAAAGAGAGAGGTGTTGCGCGATGTGGAAAGTGGTTTCAGTTCTGACGGTCCTGTTTGCGGGGGCGGTGTCGGCCCAGCAGGTTGCGGATGCGGTGGCACCGGAAGCAGCAGGGGCGGGCGTGTTCGAGGATATGGGCCCCGAATATGCCGGCGCCATGGCGGCAAAGGTTCAGGGCAAGCCGGTCAAGGCGCAAAACTGGATGGTCGCGGCAGCCAATCCCCATGCGGTCAAGGCCGGGGCCGATGCGCTGGCCGCGGGTGGCACGGCGGCGGATGCGCTGGTGGCGGTGCAGGTGATGCTGGGGCTGGTCGAGCCGCAAAGTTCCGGTCTGGGCGGCGGGGCCTTTCTGGTCTGGTATGATGCCGCGACGGGCGAGGTGACGACACTGGACGGGCGCGAGACAGCACCGCTGGCCGCGACACCGCGCCGGTTCCAGGACGCGGATGGCGCGCCACTGAAATTCTTTGACGCGGTGGTGGGCGGGCGCTCTGTCGGGGTGCCGGGCACGCCTGCGCTGATGGAGGCGGTGCATGAACGCTGGGGCAAACTGCCTTTCTCCGATCTGACGGCCCCGGCGATTGCCCTGGCCGAAGAAGGATTTTCGGTTTCGCCCCGGCTGGCCGGGCTGATCCAGGGCGACCAGGAACGGCTGGGCCGTTTTGCCGATACAGCGGCATATTTCATGCCGGGTGGCGCACCCCTGGCGGCGGGTGACCTGCTGAAGAACCCGGCCTATGCGGAAACGCTGCGGATGCTGAACGGCGGTGCGGCGTCCTTCTATACGGGGACCAATGCGCAGGCCATCGTCGATGCGGTCAACGGCGCAATGGAAGGGGCGGGCATGCTCTCGCCCGTGGATCTGAGCATCTATCAGGTCAAGGAGCGCGCGGCGGTCTGTGCGCCTTATCGGGGTCATGAGGTCTGCGGGATGGGGCCGCCCTCTTCCGGGGCGGTGGCCGTGGGGCAGATCCTGGGCCTGCTCGAAGGATATGACCTGAGCGCGGGACCGCAGGACGCGCAGGTGCGCCGCCTGATGGGGGATGCCGCGCGGCTGGCCTTTGCCGATCGCGGGCGTTATCTGGCGGACAGCGATTTTGTGCCGGTGCCGGTGAAAGGGTTGCTGGATGAAGCCTATCTGGCGCAGCGCGCGACCCTGCTGTCAGGCGATGCGGCACTGGCCGAGGTGGCACCGGGCGAACCGGAATTCGACCATGCGCTGCTCCGGGCCGATGATATCTCGCTCGAACTGCCCTCGACCTCGCATGTCTCCATCGTCGATGCGGCGGGCAATGTTGCCAGCATGACCACCACCATCGAAAACGGCTTTGGCAGCCGGATCATGGTGAACGGCTATCTGCTGAACAATGAGCTGACGGATTTCTCTTTCAGCTCCCACAGCGAAGGCGTGCCGATCGCCAACCGGGTCGAGCCGGGCAAGCGGCCGCGCTCTTCGATGGCGCCCACCATCGTGCTGAAGGACGGCAAGCCGGTGCTGGCGGTTGGCAGCCCCGGCGGCAGCCGGATCATCGGATATGTGGCCGAAGCGATCATCGGCGTGATCGACTGGGGGCTGGATGTGCAGCAGGCTGCAGGCATCCCCCATGCCGTCAACCGGTTCGGGGCCTATGATCTTGAAGAGGGGACTGCGGCGGTCGAACTGACAGATGCGCTGGGCGCGATGGGGTTCGAAGTGGGCAGCCGGGAGCTGACCTCGGGTCTGCATCTGATCGCCATCGGCGATGACCTGCAGGGTGGCGCGGATCCGCGCCGCGAGGGCATCGCATATGGACAATAAGGGACCGCGCTTGGCGGAAAAGGGAACGATATGGCAAAAATAACCACATTGGCGCGCAACGAAGACGGGATCGGATCGGTTCTGGGCGTGCTCAAACAGCGCTTCGGCGAGCGGTTCCAGACCGGCCAGTCGATCCGCGAACAGCACGGCCATACCACCACCTGGATCGAGAACCAGATGCCTGATGGTGTGGTCTTTGCCCAATCGACGCAGGAAGTCTCCGAGATCGTGAAGGTCTGTGCGGAACATAAGGTGCCGGTCATCCCCTATGGCACCGGCACCTCGCTGGAGGGGCATGTCAACGCGCCCGCCGGGGGCATCTCGGTTGATCTCAGCCAGATGGACAAGGTGCTTGAGGTCAATGCAGGCGATCTGGATTGCCGGGTGCAGCCCGGTGTGACGCGGGAGGCGCTGAACACCCACCTGCGTGACCAGGGGCTGTTCTTTCCGATTGATCCCGGCGCCAATGCTTCGCTTGGCGGGATGACGGCGACGCGGGCCTCGGGCACCAATGCGGTGCGCTATGGCACCATGAAGGACAATGTGCTCAGCCTGGAGGTGGTGCTGGCGGACGGGCGGATCATGCGCACCGCCAGCCGGGCGCGGAAATCCTCTGCCGGCTATGACCTGACCCGGCTGATGGTGGGGTCCGAGGGGACGCTGGGGCTGATCACGGAGATCACCCTGAAATTGCAGGGCATTCCCGAGACGATTTCCGCCGCGCGCTGTTCCTTTCCAACGCTGGAAGCGGCCTCGCGCGCGGTGATGGCAACGATTCAATACGGGGTGCCGGTGGCGCGGATCGAGCTGCTGGATGCCATGGTGGTGAAGGCGGTGAACGCCTATTCCAAGCTGGACCTGCCGGAAACGCCGCTGTTGCTGCTGGAATTCCACGGCTCCGAAGCGGGTGTTGCCGAACAGGCGGAGACCTTTGGCATGCTGGCGGAGGAAGAAGGCGGCACCGGCTATCGGGCCACGGCATCCCTGGAAGAGCGCAACAAGCTTTGGCAGGCCCGGCATGACGCCTATTGGGCCGTGATGGCGCTGCGGCCCGGCTGCAAGGCGGTCGCCACGGATGTCTGCGTGCCGATCTCGCGTCTGGCCGAGGCGGTTGCGGCCAGCGACGCCAAGGCGCGCGAACTGGGGCTGATCGCGCCGGTGGTGGGCCACGCGGGCGACGGGAATTTCCACGCCTCGCTGTTGCTGGACATGGAGGACGCCGGGGAGGTGGCCCGTGCGGAAAGTTTTATCAGCTGGCTGAACGAGATGGCGATTGCCATGGATGGCACCTGCACCGGGGAACATGGTGTGGGGCAGGGCAAGCGGCCCTACCTGATCAAGGAGCTGGGGCCGGAGGCGCTCAGCGTCATGGGGGCGATCAAAGTGGCGCTGGACCCGGACAACATCATGAACCCCGGCAAGATCCTGCCCGCGTGATCCAAAGGCACGGCTGCGCCGCATGACATTCCGGGTGCCTGTGGCGGGCTGAGCCTTTCTCTCGGGGCTTTGCGCCAGTGGCACGGGGGAATGTGTATTTGAAGAACAATGAAGGGAGGGGCGTGATTCCGCGCCTCTGTCCGGTGGATTCGCCGCTTTGGGTCGGTGGTGGAAAGCGCGGTTGAAAATTCGCATGGCGCAGGTCGGTTTTGCGCTGTCTTGCGTCGGCGCGGAATGGTGGAATTCCAGTGTCCTGACTAAAAGGGGGGCAGATCCAGCAGGGGAGCCCCGGACATGAAAACAAACGTCAAAGCACTGGTTGTCGGCGGCGGTGCCGTGGGAACATCCATCGCCTATCACCTTGCGCGCGCGGGCTGGGAAGATGTGATGCTGCTGGAGCGCGACGAGCTGACGTCTGGCTCCACCTGGCATGCGGCGGGCCTTTTGCCCTATTTCAACATGTCTTTCGCGACCACGCATATCCATGATTATTCGATCAAGTTTTACAAGACGCTGGAGGAAGAGACCGGGCTGAACGCCGGTTTCGCCGTGGTGGGCAACCTGCGGATGGCGCAGACCGACGAACGCATGGACGAATATATGCTCTATGCCTCGACCGCCGAGACCTGCGGCGTGCCCTATGAGTGGCTGACGCCGGATCAGATCAAGGCGAAATGGCCGCTGATCCGCACCGAGGACCTGAAGGGCGCGATCTATCACCAGACCGACGGCTATATTAACCCGGCCGATGTGACCATGGCGATGGCCAAGGGCGCGCGCCAGCGGGGCGTGATGATCGAGCGAAAGTGGCAGGCGGATGCCTTTCACTGGAACGGCGAAGCCTGGGAAGTGACCGCGACGAAGATGGTCGAAAAGGGCGGCAACCTTGTGCCCTCCGACGAGCAGATTGTGATCACGGCGGAGCATGTGGTGACGGCATCTGGCAACCACGCGCAGCGCACTGCGAAGATGCTGGGCATCAAGATGCCTGCGATTCCGGTGGAGCACCAGTTCATCGTGATGGATCAGGACCCCGAGCTGGTCGCATTCCGCAAGCAGGAAGGCAATGTCGAGCACCCGGTGATCCGTGATGCCGATGCGCAGTCCTATGTCCGCGAGGAGCGCGGCGGCTGGATCCTCGGGGTTTACGAGCCCAACGCGCCCGCGCGGTTCGAATACGGCGTGCCGGACAGCTTCCGCGCCGATCTGTTCCAGCTGGATCTGGACCGGATCGAAGATCAATACATGGCGATGAACCACCGCATCCCCTCGGCCGAGAACTGCGGGCTGAAGGACGATTTCAACGGGCCGATCTGCTACACCCCTGACGGCAACCCGCTGGTGGGCCCCGCGCCCGGTCTGCGCAACATGTGGCTGGCTGAAGGCTTCTCCTTTGGCATCACCGCGGCGGGTGGCACCGGCTATTACCTCGCGCAGCTCATGGTCGAGGGTGAGGCCGAGATCGACATGGCGTCGCTCGACCCCAAACGCTATGGCGACTGGATGACCACCGAGTTTGCCGCGCGCAAGAACGAGGAAGCCTACGAGCACGTCTATATCCTGCACCACCCCGACGAGGAACGCCCCGCCTGCCGCCCCCTGCGCACCTCGCCTGCCTATGACCGGCAGGCCGCACGCGGCGCGCAATTCGGCTGGGTCAACGGCTGGGAACGCCCGAACTATTTCGCGCCGGAAGGGTTCAGCGACCACGATGCCCGCAGCTTCCGCCGCGGCGGCTGGTGGCAATATGCCGTGGAAGAGGCCAAGGCGATCCGCGAGGGTGTGGGCCTGATCGACGCCACCGCCTTTACCAAGCATCTGGTCAAGGGGCCGGGGGCGACGCAGTTCCTCGACTGGTTCACCTGCAACAAGCTGCCCAGCGTTGGCCGTATCAACCTGACCTATGCGCTGACCGGGGCCGGGACCACGCGCACGGAATATACCATCGTGCGCTTGGGCGAGGATGAATATTACCTCGTCTCCGCCGGCGCCTGGACCGCCTATGACAGCGATTATCTGCGCAAGGCAATTGAGGATAAGGCGCCGGAGTTCGGCTATATCGAATGCCACGATGTGACCACGCAATGGGGTGTCTTTGCCATTGCGGGACCGAAATCGCGCGATGTTCTCAAGGAGATCGTCAAGGATGCGGACCCCGAGACTGTGCTGTCCAACAAGCGTTTCCCCTGGCTGACCATGCGCAACATCGAACTGGGCATGTGCCCGGTGCGCGCCATCCGCGTGGCCTATACCGGCGAACTTGGCTGGGAATTGCACCACCCGATCGAGATGCAGAACTACCTCTTCGACCAGCTTGAGAAAGCGGGCGAGAAGCACGGCATGAAGCTGGTCGGCGCGCGGGCGCAGAACTGGCTGCGGCAGGAGAAGAGCTACCGCGCCTTTGGCAACGAGCTGGGCCGTGACGCCACCCCGCTGGAAGCCGATCTGCCGCGCTTTGTCGATCTGAACAAGGAGTTCCACGGCAAGCAGGCGATGGCCGATCACGGCATCCGTGCGAAATGCGTGACCCTGCTGATTGACGGGCCGGATGATGCAGACCCCTGGGGCCGCGAAGTGCTGTATGGAGGCGACACCCGCACCGGGCGCCTGACCTCCGGCGGCTATTCGGTGGCCTTCGGCAAGAGCATCGGCATGGGCTATGTGAAGCCGGAACATGCCGAGGTGGGCACGAAGCTGAAGATCAAGATGTTCGATCAGCTTTGGGATGCAGAGGTGGTTGAGGACAGCCCCTATGATCCCAAGAACGCGAACATCCGGGTCGACGGATAAGCAATCGGCTGCCTGATGGGCGGCGACACCTGATACCGGGGGCCGGAGTTTTCAAAACTCCGGCCCGTTTTTTTCGAAGAAGCGGCTACCGGACAGCCCGGCGCGCCAGCCATGCCTGCCAGTCCGACCGGCTGCCGTTGAAAGCGTTCAGGTCCACCCCGCCGGCGATGCCGGGCACGATACCGGTGGCGGTATACTGCCAGAATTTCCAGGATTGGCCGGGATAGGCCTCGCCCAGGGTCTTGGCGGTGGAACGCAGCCAGAATTCGTATCCGCCGAACTGGTCCAGGCCGTTCTGCCGGTAGAATTCCGGCGTGGTATAGATGATCGGGCGCTGTCCGTAATGCGCCTCGACGATCCGCAGCCAGCGCCGCATCTGATCGCGCACTTCCGCCCCCGGGGGGCGCACGGTGGCGCAGGTCGGCGAGAAGGGGTTCCACTCCATGTCGAGCACGGGAGGCATCATGCCCGCGCTGCGCGGGACGTTGCGGATGAACCAGCGGGCCTGATCCTCGGGCGGGGTGCAGAAGTAATAGAAGTGATAGGCCCCGCGGACCACGCCGGCACTGCCTGCGGCACGCCAGTGCTCGTGAAAGGCGGAATCGAGCAGGTCACCGCCCTCTGTCGCCTTGATGAAGGCAAAGTTCACGCCGCTGGCCCGTGCCCTGCCCCAATCGACGCTATGCTGGAAACGTGCGGCGTCAATGCCGTGCACGGCAAAGGCGGCAGGGCGTGGTGCGTTGAAAGAGGCCGGATCGCTGTCGCCGAAATCCGGCGCGAACAGCACGCCGGGCGGGGCGGGCGGCACCCCGGTATCATGCGCGCCCCCGCAGGCGGCAAGGGCGAGCAGGCACAGGAAGATAAGGCGGCGGAACTGGATCATCAAACAGGCTTTCGCGCGACAAGGGCAAGGTTGTTGGCGGGCATCTCGATGCCGCCGTTCGGCTCCAGCCCAGAGTTGCGCAGCCATCCCTCGACTTCAAGGTCGTCCTTGTAGCCGATCAGCGGATCGGCGCCGCGCAGTTCTGCATCGAACCGGCGGTCACCTTCGCTGATCAGTTCTCCGGACCGCCTGAAAGGCCCGTAAAGAAGAAAGACACCACCGGGGGCCAGCGCCTGCGACACGCCTTGCAGCAGCTGTTGCGCCTCGGTGTCGGAAATCAGGTGCAGCAGGTTCACCAGCACGATCAGATCCCGGGGGCCGGTGTCTGTGCCCCAGTCGGGCGCACAGGCGTCGAGGTGCCTTGCCGGGGCGATATTGGTCAGGCCCGCCTCTGCCACATGAGCGTCGATGCTGGCACGGCGCGCCGGGTCGATTTCCGTCGGCTGCCAGGTGAGGCCGGGCAGGGTGCCGGCAAAGGTCACCACATGCTGTCCCGTACCGCTGGCGATTTCCAGTGCGCGGCCCGTGGCCGGGGCATGTTGGGCCAGCACGGCGCAGATCGCTTCGGCATTGCGCGCGGCAGCAGGGGCAAAGAGCTTGCCGTTCTCCCGGTGGTTGGCGACGCTGGCGCTGGCCGGCAGTTTGCGGCTCACCTGCGGAACCTGTCCGGTGTCAGGCTGGCCACAACCGCGCCGGGCAGCGCGGGCGCGCGCCCCATCACCAGGTCGGCCAGCAGTTGCGACGCGGCGGGGGCAGTCTGAAATCCGTAACCGCCCTGGGCCGCGCACCAGACAAAGGCCGGATCACCCGGTTCCGGGCCCAGCACCAGCGCACGGTCCGGGGAAAAGCTGCGCAGCCCGGCCCAGGAGGTCAAGAGCCGGGTCACCGGTTCCGTCACCATTTCCTCGTAGCGCGCCAGCCCTTCGGCCAGGACCATGTCATCGGCCCAGGCGTCGTGCGGCTCTACCGGGTCTTCCTCGGCAGGGGACACCAGCAGCGCGCCGGCGTCGGGCTTGGCGTACCAGGATTCACCCACGCCAAAGAACATGGGCCATTGGCTGACATCATGGCCACCCGGCGCCGGCAGCCGCGCCATGGAGCGGCGGTGCGGCACGATGCCCAAGGGGGCGATTCCGGCCATCCCGGCGATCTGATCGGCCCAGGCCCCCGCCGCATTGACCAGCCGCGCGGCGGTATGGTTTCCCCGGGTGGAGGTGACCTGCCAGGTTCCGCCCTGCCGGGTGATCGCGGTGACACGCGCATCGGTCATGACCTCACCGCTGTTGCGGCGGATCTCGCGGGCGAAATCCTGCATCATCCGGTCGGTGTCGATGTCATAGGCTTCTTCGTGATAGCCCGCAAAGGCCAGCTCGGCCGGATTCAGGATCGGTATCAGTTCCAGCGCCCGTTCCGGGCTGATCTCTGCGATGCCCAGCGTCTCGGCATCCTTTTCAAATCCCGCGCGTTCCCCGGCACGGGCCGCCAGCAGGAAACCACGCGGGCTGAGGTAGCCGCCGTTCGCATGCCAGTGGTACTCGGCGCTGGCCTTGTTCAGCGCAACCGTGCTGGGCAGGCCGTAGTTCTGCTCGAACAGGGCGGCGGAGCGGCCCGATGCGTGAAAGCCCAGAGCGGTTTCGCTTTCCAGCACGGTCACCTTTGCATCGGCAGACAGGCGCGCAGCCGCGGAGAGACCTGCGATGCCGCCCCCGATGACTATGATATCGCTCATGTCTGTTCCTCCAGCCGGTCCGTAGCAGGCGGCGGCGTCGGGCTGAGGGCGCTCAGCCGGGCGTAAAGCTCATCAGACATTTCGAAATTCAGCGCATCCAGCGAGGGCTGCAACTGTTCGACCGACCGGGCCGAGATGATCGGGCTTGGCCCGGTCGGATGCCGCGCGGCCCAGGCCACCGCCAGCGTGGCGGGATGCAGGCCTGCCTCCCCGGCGATTTTGGTCAGCCCCTGCGCGGCCTCATGCATCTGTGCCTGTCCGTAGCGCGCGGCATAGCGGTCATCCTCACTGAGCCTGCCACTGCCGCCAGCGCCGTATTTCCCGGTCAGCAACCCGCCGCCCAGAGGCGAATAGGGTGCGACCAGAATGCCAAGGTCATCCGCCATCGGCAGGATCTCGACCTCTGCCTGGCGTTTGACCAGATTGTACATCGGCTGGATCACGGCGATGTCGAGGCCGAATGCCGCAGCGACACCTGCCGCCTTGACCACCTGCCAGGCGGCAAAGTTGGACAGGCCGATGTGGCGGATATGGCCCTTTTCCCTGAGCCGGGCGAAGGTTTCAAAACTTTCGGCCATGTCCGTCTCCGGATCAAAACGGTGCAGATAAAGCACGTCGAGCGTGTCCAGCTGCATCCGTCGGCGTGAGGTTTCGGCGGAATTCACGATGTTCTCGCGCCCCGCACCGCCCGAGTAGGCCGCCTTTGTCGCGACGATCAGCTCGTCGCGGCGGCTGCCCAGGAACTGCCCCAACAGGGTTTCCGACGCCCCGTCGGTATAGACATGTGCCGTGTCGAAATGGGTGATGCCCGCATTGATACAGGCTTCGAACATCGCGGCGGAAGCGGCGGCATCCGCCCTTCCGCCGAATTGCATGGTGCCAAAGGCAAGGCGGCTTGCCGGGGTGCCGTTGAGGCTGGTCAGGGTCTGTTTCATGACTGCTTTGGTGGCACGGAGAAAGGTCCGGTGCAATGGCGCTTTGCCCCGCTGCTCAGCCAGTCGTCATTCGCCGCCTTTTTCCGTTGCGCGCTGGTAGGCCGGGCGGGCGTGGATCATTTCGACAAACCCCTTCAGTGCCGGAAATTCCGCGCCGCGCTCCATCCGCATGGCGATTTCCGCCGGAAAGCTGAGCATGATGTCGGCGGCGGACAACCGGTCCAGCACGAAATGGCCGGAGGGGCGCACAAGGCTGTTCATATAGGCGAAATGGCTGGTCAGCTCCTCCGAGATGCGCGGATGCAGCGGCGCGCCCGCCTCGCCCAGGCGACCCACATAGAGGTTCAGCAGGATCGGCGTCATGGCAGAGCCTTCGGCGAAATGCATCAGTTCGAGATGGCGCAGGTAGGCGTCATCGTCGCGCTCCGGAACCATCTCGGGCGCAAACCGGGCGCAAAGCACTTCGGTGATCGCGGCGCTTTCGGTGATCAATTTGCCGTCCAGTTCCACCATGGGCGATTTGCCCAAGGGGTGCACGCTGCGCAGCTCCGGCGGGGCGAGGTTGGTTTTGGCGTCACGCTTGTAGTGCGCAATGGTGTAGGGATGGCCGATTTCCTCCAGCAGCCACAGGATGCGATGCGAGCGGGAGCGGTTGAGGTGGTGGACGTGGATCATGATCTGGCCTTTCGCGGCGGTTCCGGAGCCAGTGTAACGGGTGGCCGCAAAAGGAAAAGCGAGAAGCGCTGCGGTGATCCGGCGGACGCGGCTGACGCCGCGACGTCATGCCGGGCGCCTGTGGCACGCTGAGCCCGGGAGATCGGCCGGATATTCCTTTGCGGGGGCAGTGCAGGTGTATTTTAGGAACAATGAAACGAAAAAGGAGGCAGGTGTGGGGGCCTGCCTCCTTTGATTGGGATCTGGTCGGGTTATTGCGGGATATCGCCTTCGATGCCTTCGACATAGAAGTTCATGCCCGCCAGCGTGCCGTCATCGGCGGTTTCGCCCTCGGCCAGCCAGGCGCTGCCATCCTGTTTGTTGATCGGCCCGGTGAAGGGGTGGTATGCGCCCGAGGCGATGCTTTCCTTCAGCGCCAGGGCCTGTTCCTTGACCTCTGCGGGGACCGCGTCGGTGATCTCGCCGATGCCGACCATGCCCGGACCGATGCCGTCCCAGGTGTCCGTCGATTCCCAGGTGCCATCCATCACGGCCTTGGTGCGCGCGATGTAATAGGGTGCCCAGTTGTCGATGATCGAAGAGACCCGTGGTGTCGGGGCATATTGCGCCATGTCGGAGGCCTGACCGAAGGTGATCACGTTACCGGCTTCCTGCGCGGCGGCCTGGGGCGCGGTGGAATCGGTGTGCTGCAGCACCACGTCGGCGCCCTGTTCGATCAGCACCTTGGCCGCATCCGCTTCCTTGGCGGGGTCAAACCATGTGTAGGCCCAGACGATCTTGAACTGGACGTCGGGGTTCACCTTCTTGGCGTGGATATAGGCGGAATTGATGCCGCGGATCACTTCGGGGATCGGGTAGGAGCCGATGTAGCCGATGATGTTGCTTTTGGTCATGCTGCCCGCGATATGGCCCTGGATGGCGCGGCCTTCGTAGAAGCGCGCGGAATAGGTGCTGACGTTGTCGGCGCGCTTGTAACCGGTGGCATGTTCGAACTTCACGTCCGGGAATTTCTTGGCGACGTTGATGGTCGGGTCCATGTAGCCGAAGGAGGTGGTGAAGATCAGGTCGGCGCCGTCCAGCGCCATCTGCGTCATCACCCGCTCGCTGTCCGGGCCTTCGGCCACGTTTTCCACAAAGACGGTTTCGACCGCATCGCCGAATTCCTCTTCGACGGCCAGGCGGCCCTGGTTGTGTTCGTAGGTCCAGCCGCCGTCGCCGACAGGGCCGACAAAGACAAAGCCGACCTTGGTCTTTTCATGGCCATCGGCATGGGCTGCCGTGGCCAGACCCAGGGCGATGGCAGCGCTGGTCAGTAGTTTGGTGAGTTTCATGTGAAGTCCCCGTTTGATGCCCTTGTCGGGCTGAATTGGCCCCTATTGAGAGGCATGGAAAGTGCGGCCAAGGGAGGCAGGTGCCGCCGATTTGTCCGCTGACAGGATCACCAGGACGATGATCGTGATGAGATAGGGCGACATTGCCAGATACTCCACCGGAATGGCAACGCCCGCGCCCTGCAGATTGAGCTGCAATTGTGTGATGCCGCCGAAAAGATAAGCACCCAGCAGCAGGCGCCCGGGCTTCCAGGAGGCGAAGACAACCAGGGCGAGGGCGATCCAGCCGATGCCGGCGGTCATGCCTTCGGTCCATTGCGGCACCCGGATCAGGCTGATGTAGGCCCCGCCGACGCCCGCGCAGGCGCCGCCGAACATGATGGCAAATGTCCGGATGCGCTTGACGTGATAGCCCAGTGCATGGGCGGCATCATGGCTTTCGCCCACGGCGCGCAGCACCAGCCCCGCGCGGGTGAATTTCAGCACGGCCCATGTGGCCGCGACAAGCGCGAGACCGAGGTACAGGATGACGTCATGGGTGAAGACGATGGGCCCGATCACCGGAATATCCGCCAGCGGGCCGAAGTCGATATCGCCCAGGCGCGGCGGTTTCACCCCGACATAGCTTTGGCCCAGGAGCGCCGAGAGCCCGAGCCCGAAGAGCGTAAGTGCCAGGCCGGAAGCGACCTGGTTGGCCAGTGCAATCTGGGTAAGGAAGGCAAAAAGCAGCGACAGCAGCGCCCCGCCTGCAGCGGCGGCGGCAAAACCCAGCAGGGGTGAGCCGGTTTCCACCGCAACAGCAAAGCCGCAGATCGCGCCGGTGATCATCATGCCTTCGACGCCAAGGTTCAGGACACCGGATTTCTCGACCACCAGTTCGCCGATGGCGGCAAAGATCAGCGGCGTCGCCGCGACCAGGAAACCGGCGACGAAGAGGATCGGGTTGATTGCAGAAAGGTCCATCACGCCACCTCCGTCCGGCCAAAGCGGAGCCGGTAATTCGTCAACAGGTCAAAGGCGAGCAGGAAGAACAGCAACATTCCCTGGAACACCTGTATCGCGGCAGCGGGCAGGCCAAGCTGCGATTGCGCGATGTCCCCGCCGATATAGGTCAGCGCCATCAGCCCGCCCGCCAGCAGGATGCCGATAGGGTGCAACCGGCCCAGAAAGGCAACGATGATCGCGGTAAAGCCATACCCCACGTTGAAATCAATCGTCACCTGGCCCGCAGGCCCTGCAACTTCGAACAGCCCGGCCAGACCGGCCAGCAGCCCCGATGTGCCAAGGCAGAACAACACCAGCCGCGTCGGGTTCACACCAGAGAAACGCGCGGCGCGCGGCGCCTCGCCGGTGACGCGAATGGCAAAGCCCAACCGGTGTTTGGTCAGCAGCACATAGGCAAAGATCACCGCGATCAGTGCCGCCACAACGCCCCAATGCATGCCCGATCCCTCGATCAGGTCGGCGTTGAAGGCGCTTTCGTATTGCTGCAGGTTGCGCGATCCGGGAAAGCCGAAACCTTCGGGGTTCTTCATCAGCCCCAGCGACATCGAGGCAAGGAATTGCTCGGCCACATAGACCAGCATCAAGGATACGAGAATCTCGTTGGTGCCGAACCTTACCTTCAACATGGCCGGGATCATTGCCCAGATCCAGCCGCCAAAGGCGCCGCCCAAAACCATCAGCGGAAAGACGATGAAACTGTCCAACGGATAAAATGCCAGCCCCACGCCCGCACCAAAGAGCGCACCCATGATGTACTGCCCTTCCGCCCCGATGTTCCAGATCCCCGCCTTGAAGCCCAGGCTCAGCCCGATGGCGATCAGCACCAGCGGCGCCCCCTTGATCAGCAGTTGCGGCCGATAATAAAAGGCGAATTCGCCGAACAGCGGCTGCCAGAAGATCGTGATGATCGAGGTGACCGGGTCCTTGCCCAGCAGGGCAAACATCAACCCGCCAAACACCATGGTTGCCAGCACCGCCAGCAGGGGCGTGGCCAGCGAAAAAGCCCGGCTCGGCTGCGGTCGTTTCTCCAGCCGGATCATGCGCCGCCCCCTGGCTTCATTGTTCCCGAAATACACGAATGAACCGGTTCAGACATGCGCCACCTCCATTCCATGGGCGCCACCCATCATCATCCCGATCTCATCCACCGTCAGCCCCTGCGCGGGGCGGGGAGGTGACAGGCGGCCTTCGTTCAAGGCGGCGAAACGGTCGGAAATTTCCATCAACTCGTCCAGATCCTGGCTGATTGCAATAATGGCCGCGCCGTTTTCCGCCAGATCCAGCAGGGCCTGGCGGATCGCGGCGGCGGCAGAGGCATCGACCCCCCAGGTCGGCTGGTTCACCACCAGAAGGTCGGGGCGTTGCAGGACCTCGCGCCCGATCACGAATTTCTGCAGGTTGCCCCCCGACAGGGAGCGCGCCGCATTGCCCGGGCCGGGCGTGCGCACGTCGAAGGTGCTGATGATCCTTTCGGCAAAGGCCCTTGCGGCGCCCCAGTCCAGCATGCCGCCCCGGTCCAGATTTTCGCGCGCCGCCCCGGTCAGCATGGCGTTCTCCGTCAGCGACATGTCGGGGGCGGCGGCATGGCCCAGCCGCTCCTCCGGCGCTGTCAGGATGCCCATCGCGCGGCGCGGGGTCGGGCCCAGCACGCCGATGTCGCGGCCCTGAAAGGCGATCATCCCTGGCGCGCTGAGGGTTTCGCCGGAAAGGGCTGCCAGCAATTCGTCCTGGCCGTTGCCCGCCACCCCGCCGATGCCCAGCACCTCGCCCGCGCGCACCTCGACATTGATGTCGCGCAGGGGCATGCCGAAGGCGCTGGGCGACTTCGCGGAGAGGCCAGTCAGCGCCAGCACCACGTCACCCGGCGTCTTGCCGGCCCGTGTGGGGGTTTTCAACACCGTGCCCACCATCATTTCCGCCATGTCGCGGGCCGATGTCTCTGAGGGGGTGCAATGGCCCACCACCTTGCCCAGCCGCAGGATCGTGGCGCTGTCACAGAGCGCGCGGATCTCCTCCAGCTTGTGCGAAATATACAGGATCGCAGTGCCCTCGGCGGAGAGCTTGCGCAGGGTCTTGAACAGGATCTCCACCTCCTGCGGGGTCAGCACGGATGTAGGCTCATCCATGATCAGCAGCTTGGGGTCCTGCAACAGGCAGCGGATGATCTCGACCCGCTGGCGCTCGCCTGCCGAGAGGTCGCCCACCACGCGGTCGGGCGACAGCGGCAAACCATAGGTATCGGAGACCTCGCGGATGCGCTGGCTCAATGCGCGCAGCTTCGGCGCGTCCTCCATCCCCAGTGCGATATTCTCGGCAACGGTCAGCGCATCGAACAGCGAAAAATGCTGGAACACCATGCCCACACCCGCCGCCCGCGCCGCGCGGGGCTCCGCCGGGGCAAAAGCCGCGCCATGCATCTGCATTTTTCCCGCATCCGGCTTCACCAACCCGTAGATCATCTTGACCAGGGTCGATTTGCCCGCGCCGTTTTCGCCCAGCAGGGCATGCACTTCGCCCGGCGCGATGCGCAGCGACACACCGTCATTGGCCACGACACCGGGATAGGCCTTGGTCAGGCCGGACAGGTCCAGCAGGGGTGTATCGGTCATGCGGTTTCCCCTTCGGGCATCAGGGCAAGAAGCCCGTTTACACAGCCCCTGGCAATGTCATCGGGGACCTTGCCAAGCGATTTGTCCCCAATGGGGCAGGTGATCGGCGCGGGATCAAGCCCCAGCGCGCGCAATCTCTTGCTGAACCGCGCCCATTTGGTCTCCGACCCGATCAGCCCGCAGGAGGCAAAGCCGCGTGTCAGCAGCGCGGCGCAAAGCGCGAGGTCGAGGTCATGGGCATAGGTAAAGATCAGGTGATGCGCCTGCACCGGCGCGCGCGCGGCAAGCCGCGGCATGTCCGCCGCCGGGACCGTCGTGACATGGCTTCCCACCTGCGGTGGGAAACGGTCGGCACCTGTATCTACCCAGGTTATGTTGAAGGCTTGGGGCGGGCAGGCCCGCACCACCGCGCGGCCCACATGCCCGGCGCCCCACAGCCAGAGGTCAGCAGGCGGATGGCGGTATGTGACATCCGGATGGGCATGAACCTGCGCTAGGTCGGTTGCACATGTCTCGCGGGTGAACCTCAGCGAGACCGCACCGCCACAGCATTGACCGAGGCCCGGACCCAGGGGCAGTGTCTCTTCCCGTTCGGGGGCATCCTCCGCCAGCATCCTGCGGGCCGTTTCAATCGCCTGAAGCTCCAGCGCACCGCCGCCGATGGTGCCGGTGATGTCCCGCAGGGTGACTTTCATCGCCGTGCCCGCATCGCGGGGCGCGGAACCGCGCGTGGCGGTGATCTGGACATAGACCGCGTCGCTCATGCCCGGGTCCTTTCCACGGCGGCCAGGACCTGTTCCGCCGTCGCGGGGGCCTGCAGGTCGCCATAACCCGGACCACAGGCTGCCACCGCATCCGACAGGGCCATCAGGGCGGAGATGCCCAGCATCAGCGGCGGCTCCCCCACGGCCTTGGACCGGTAAACCGTTTGCGCCGGATTGGGCTGATCCCAGAGCGCCACGTTGAACACCTCGGGGCGGTCGCCGCAGGCGGGTATCTTGTAGGTCGAGGGCGCATGGGTCTTCAGCGCGCCCTTGTCATCCCAGACCAGTTCCTCCGTCGTCAGCCAGCCCGCGCCCTGCACGTAGCCGCCCTCGATCTGGCCGGTGTCGATGGCGGGATTCAGCGAGGCACCCGCGTCATGCAGGATGTCGGTGCGCAGGATGCGGTTTTCGCCGGTCAGCGTGTCGATCACCACTTCGGTGCAGGCCGCGCCATAGGCGAAATAGTAAAACGGCCGCCCCCGGCCCCGGATCCGGTCCCATTCGATATCCGGTGTCTTGTAGAACCCGGTGGCCGACAGGCTGACCCGCGCCTGATAGGCAGAGGCGGCGGCCTCGGCAAAGGTGATCTCCTCGCCGCCCGCGCGCACCATGCCCCCGGCAAAACGGATCTCGGAGGTCTGGTAGCGTTCCGCCAGATGCGCCCTGATCCGTTCGCGGATCTCGTCGCAGGCGTTCTGCACCGCCATGCCGTTCAGGTCCGACCCGGAGGAGGCCGCCGTGGCGGAGGTGTTGGGCACCTTGCCGGTATCCGTCGCGGTGATCCTGACCGCTTCCAGCGGCACGCCAAAGCGGCTGGCAGCCACCTGCGCGATCTTGAGGAACAGACCCTGGCCCATCTCCGTGCCACCGTGATTCAGGTGGATCGACCCGTCCTGATAGACATGCACCAGCGCCCCCGCCTGGTTGAGATGGGTGAGGGTGAAGGAAATGCCGAATTTCACCGGGGTCAGCGCGATGCCGCGTTTCAGCAGTGGCTGGCCTGCGTTCCACGCCGCAATCGCGGCGCGCCGCCTGTCATAGTCGCAGCTTTGCGCCAGCCGGTCGGTCAGCGCATTGATGACGCAATCGGTGACCGGCTGGTGATAGGGCGTTGTCTGCTGGCCTTCGGCCGGGGCCGGGGGCGTTCTGGCCGGTGCAGGCCGCGCCCCGCGCGAGGTATTGTCCTCTGCCGGTGAGGCGGTGACCGGCGCGCTGCCGGTTTCGACCTTTGGCGGCGGAGCGACATGATCGGCATAGTAATTGGCCCGCCGCACCGCCAACGGGTCCAGCCCGCGGGCATGGGCGATATGGTCCATCACCTTTTCGATCCCGACCATCCCCTGTGGCCCGCCAAAGCCGCGAAAGGCCGTGGCCGATTGCGTATTGGTGCGCAACCGGTGCGAGGTGATGCGGATGTGTTCCAGGTGATAGGCGTTATCGGCATGCAACATCGCCCGGTCTGCCACCGGCAGGCTCAGGTCCATGGCCCAGCCGCAGCGCGCGTATTGGGTGAAATCCAGCGCCACGATGCGGCCCGCATCGTCAAAGCCCACGTCATAGTCGATGCGGAAATCGTGCCGCTTGCCGGTCACGATCATGTCGTCGTCGCGGTCATAGCGCATCTTGCAGGGCCGCCCGGTCTGCCGCGCGGCCAGCGCGCAGGCGATGGCCAGCGCGTTGCCCTGGCTTTCCTTGCCGCCGAAACCGCCGCCCATGCGGCGGGTCTCCACGCGCACGGCATGCATCGGCTTGCCGATGGCATGGGCAACCTTGTGCTGGATCTCTGTCGGGTGCTGGGTGGAACTGTGCACCAGCATGTCGCCGCCTTCCTGCGGCAGGGCAAGGGCGGCTTGCCCCTCCAGATAGAAATGCTCCTGCCCGCCGATCCCGATGCTGCCCGACAGGCGGTGTGCCGCCCGGGGCAGCATCGCCTCCGGTTCGCCCTTTTGATAGATGCGCGGCCCTTCCTCGAACCTTGTGTCGGCGGCAAGGGCCTCCGCGATGCTCAGGACCGGTTTCTGCGCCGCAATCCCGACCTTGCCCAGCTGCGCCGCCCGGCGCGCGGCCAGATGCGAGGTGGCGATGACCAGAAACAGCGGCTGGCCAAGGTAATGGACCTCGCCCGTCGCCAGCAGGGGCTCGTCATGGTTGGAGGGGGAACAATCGGCCTCGAAGGGCAGATCCCCGGCACTCAGCACGGCGACCACGCCGGGGGCGTCCCGGACCGCGTCAAGGTCCATGGCGGTGATCTTTCCGGCGGCGTGCCGGCTGAGCCCGAAAGCCAGATGCAGTGTATTGCCCGGCACCGGAATGTCATCGACATAACGCGCGGCGCCGGTCACATGCAGCTCGGCGGCGTCATGGGGCAGGGGCTGCGCGATGCTCATGCGCGCACCTTGCTGACATCGGTGGTCAGGCCGGAGAGGTCATGGAAGTACCGCAGCAGCATGTTCTGCGCCGTCTGCATCCGGTAGCGGGCAGAGGCGCGCATGTCGGACATGGGTTCGAAATCCGCCGCCATTGCCGCCATCGCGGCCTGGAAACTGTCGGCAGTGAAAGACGCGCCGGTCAGCGCGGCCTCGGTCGCAGCTGCGCGTTTCGGGGTGCCCGCCATGCCGCCAAAGGCGATGCGGGCGCTGGTTATGGTCTGGTCCTGGCGGGTGATGTTGAGACAGCCGCAGACTGCCGAGATGTCCTGATCGAAGCGTTTCGAGAGTTTGTAACAGCGCAGGGTATCGGGTTGTTTCGGAACGCTGACCGCCTCGACGAATTCGCCCGGAGCGCGGTCCTGCCTGCCATAGGCGAGAAAGAAATCCTCCAGCGGCAGGCTGCGGCGCGTCTCGCCGTGACGCAGATGCAGGGTGGCTCCCAGGGCGATCAGCGCGGGCGGCCCGTCGCCGATGGGCGAGCCGTTGGCAATATTGCCGCCAATGGTCGCGGCATTGCGGACCTGCACCGAGCCATAGCGGCGCAGCATGGCGCCGAGGCTGGGATGGTGCGGGGCGATATGGGCCTCAAGCATGGTCAGGCTGGTCATCGCCCCGATGCGCCAGTGATCGCCCGCATCCGTGATGCCGCGCAGATCGGCGCATTGGTTGAGAAAGGCGATCTGGTCCAGATCGCGGAATTGCTTGGTGACCCAGAGGCCCACGTCGGTGGCCCCTGCAATCAGGGTGGCCCCGGGGTTGGCGGCGTACCAGCGCGCCAGATCGTCGGAATGGGTCGGCTGCAGAACCCGGGGGGCCAGCCCCCCGGACCCCCCGGTGGTATTTTCGGAACAATGAAGCGACAGGTTTTCGAGATGGGCGGGGATAGGTGCGGCCTCTGCCGCCCGGGCCGCCCGGATGATCGGGGCATAGCCGGTACAGCGGCAGAGGTTTCCCGCAAGCTGCGTGTCATGGTCCCTGGCCCGGTTGAGATGGGCGCAGGCCATGGAGACCACGAAGCCCGGTGTGCAGAAGCCGCATTGGCTGCCGTGGTGGTCCACCATCGCCTGCTGCACCGGGTGCAGGCTGCCGTCGGGGGCGCTGATGCCTTCCACCGTGGTGACATGTTTGCCATGCACCTGCGGCAGGAACAGGATGCAGCCGTTCAGCGCGCGCGATCCCGTTTCGTCGGTGATCATCACCGTGCAGGCCCCGCAGTCGCCCTCGTTGCAGCCCTCCTTGGTGCCGGTCAGGCCGCGCGCTTCGCGCAGCCAGTCAAGCAGCGTGGTGGTGGGGGATACGTCGGTTGGTGACACAGGTTCTCCGTTCAGAAGAAACGTGATGTCCATGCCTGAAACCCGTCGCGTTACGTATGTGGGGGCCTGATGCGGCCCCCTCGATGCGACGTAGAAGGGGAGCGGCCCGTTTACTGGAAGCAGACTAGGGAGATTTCCGGGGCTCTGGCAAGCAAAAGCACGCGGCCACCCCGTGAATTTTCCACCCGCGGGGGGCTGTTGCCCGCGAAGGCGGCGTTCACGCGACCCGTAAGGCGCGCCGTGAGAGCCATGGCGGAGGCAGCGATGTTTCGGATCCGTTCGGGGGCGCGTTTCGGATCGTGACCGGTCAAGCCGTGCGCTCGTCCTTGTCCTCGTCCGTGTCCGAGGCGCGCGTCATGGCATCGAGCCTGTCGAGCCGTTGTTCCCAGACCTGTCGCTGCCAGGCCAGCCAACCCTGCACTTCCATCAGCGGCGCCGCCTCGATATGGCAGGTGCGCACGCGGCCCTTCTTGACCGAGCGCACCAGTCCCGCGGTTTCAAGGACCTTGAGATGCCGCATGAAGGTGGGCAGGGCCATGTCGTGGGGCGCCGCCAGTTCGGAGACCGATGCCGGACCGCCTGCAAGCCGCTCCACCACCGCGCGGCGGGTGGCGTCCGAGAGGGTCGAGAAAACAAGATCGAGTCGTTTATTGGCCATGCGGCTGAATATCGGCCTGTCAGCCCGGGCGTCAATTGATGCTTAGTTGTTATGCTAAGTGTTAACTTCGCTTGCGCGGCACACCGCCGATTGCCCCCGGCGGGTCGGCTGGATACGGTTGGCCCATGAAACATGCCCCCCGATTCATCCACCTGCGCACCCATTCGGAATATTCACTGCTGGAAGGCGCGCTGCGGTTGAAGAAACTGCCGCAGATGTGCCGTGATGCGGGGATGCCTGCGCTGGCGCTGACCGACACCAACAACATGTTCGCGGCGCTGGAATTCTCTGTCGGGATGGCCGGGGCCGGGGTTCAGCCGATCATCGGCTGCCAGGTCGATCTGGCCTATGTCGCGGTCCAGCCGGGGGAACGCCCGCGTGATCCGGCCCCGGTGGTTCTGCTGGCGCAGAACGAGGCAGGCTATGAGAACCTGATGAAGCTGAACTCCTGCCTTTACATCGACAAGGGCGACGCGCGGCCGCAGGTCACGCTGGAGGAACTGGAGGCATTGAGCGGCGACATCATCTGCCTGACCGGGGGGCCGGGCGGGCCGGTGGGGATGCTTTTGCAAAATGGCCAGCGCCCGGCGGCAGAGGCGCTGATGGCACGGCTGGCGGCGTCTTTCGGCGACAGGCTCTATGTGGAGCTGCAGCGCCATCCGGGCGAGGATGGCCAGCCGGAAGCGGAGCGGCTGACGGAACGCGGGCTGGTCGAGATGGCCTATGCGATGGACCTGCCGCTGGTCGCCACCAACGACGTCTATTTCCCCAAGACAGAGATGTACGAAGCGCATGACGCGCTGATCTGCATCGCCGAAGGGGCCTATGTCGATCAGCAGGAGGCGCGGCGGCGGCTGACCGCCCAGCATTATTTCAAATCCGAGGCGGAGATGGTGACCCTGTTTGCCGATCTGCCGGAGGCTGTCGAAAACACTGTTGAAATCGCCCGCCGCTGCGCCTTCATGGCCTATCGGCGCGACCCGATCCTGCCGAAGTTCGCCGATGACGAGGTGGCCGAACTGCGCCGTCAGGCGCAGGAGGGGCTGCGCGCGCGGCTGGCGATCATCCCCCATGCCGCGCCGGTGGCGGACTATGAGAAGCGGCTCGAATTCGAGCTTGGGATCATCGAGGGGATGGGCTTTCCCGGCTACTTCCTGATCGTGGCGGATTTCATCAAATGGGCCAAGGATCACGACATTCCGGTGGGGCCGGGGCGCGGCTCTGGCGCGGGCTCGCTTGTGGCCTATGCGCTGTTGATCACCGACCTTGACCCGCTGCGCTATTCACTGCTGTTCGAGCGGTTCCTGAACCCCGAACGGGTGTCCATGCCCGACTTCGACATCGACTTCTGCATGGATCGTCGCGAGGAGGTGATCCAATACGTGCAGGGCAAATACGGGCGCGACAAGGTGGGTCAGATCATCACCTTCGGCGCGCTTCTGTCCAAGGCGGCGGTGCGCGACATCGGGCGGGTCTTGCAGATGCCTTACGGACAGGTGGACCGGCTGTCCAAGATGATCCCGGTGGAGGGGGTGAAACCCGTCTCCATCGAAAAGGCGCTGGCGGATGAGCCGCGCCTGCGCGAGGAGGCCAAGAACGAGGAGGTCGTCGCGCGCCTGCTGGAATATGGCCAGCAGGTCGAGGGGCTGTTGCGCAATGCCTCCACCCACGCCGCCGGTGTGGTGATCGGGGACCGGCCGCTGGATCATCTGGTGCCGCTCTATCAGGATCCGCGTTCCGACATGCCCGCGACCCAGTTCAACATGAAATGGGTGGAACAGGCCGGGCTGGTGAAGTTCGACTTCCTGGGCCTCAAGACGCTGACCGTGATCCAGAACGCGGTGGACCAGATCAAGGCATCCGGGCGTCACCTGCACCTTGCCGCCGACGGGACCGAGCTGTTCACCCCGCCAGAGGGGGTGCTGGACGATATCTCGACAATCCCGCTGGATGATGAGGCGTCTTACAGGCTTTACGCAAGCGCCAAGACGGTGGCGGTGTTCCAGGTGGAATCCAGCGGCATGATGGATGCCCTGAAACGCATGAAACCCACCTGCATCGAGGATATCGTGGCGCTGGTGGCGCTGTACCGTCCCGGCCCGATGGAGAATATCCCGACCTATTGCGACGTCAAGAACGGCAAGCGCGAGCTGGAATCGAATTATCCGCTGATTGACGACATTCTCGAAGAGACCCAGGGCATCATCGTCTATCAGGAACAGGTGATGCAGATCGCGCAGGTCATGGCGGGCTATTCGCTGGGCGGCGCCGACCTGCTGCGCCGCGCCATGGGCAAGAAGATCGCCGAGGAGATGGCCAAGGAACGCCCCAAGTTCGAAAAGGGTGCGATGGAAAACGGGGTCGACAAGAAAAAGGCCACCGAGGTTTTCGACCTGTTGGAGAAATTCGCCAACTACGGGTTCAACAAGTCGCATGCCGCGGCCTATGCCGTGGTCAGCTACCAGACCGCATGGCTCAAGGCGAACCATCCGGTGGAGTTCATGGCCGGTGTCATGAACTGCGACATCCACCTGACCGACAAGCTGGCGGTTTATTTCGAAGAAGTGCGCAAGCGGCTGGAACTGCCCTGGGTGCCGCCCTGCGTGAACCGCTCGGACGCGACATTCAAGGTGGTGGACGGTGCGCTGGTCTATGCGCTGGGTGCGCTCAAGAACGTCGGTGTCGAGGCGATGAAGCTGATCACCGAAGGCCGGCGGGTCGAGGGGCAGGAGCGGCCCTTTGCGACGCTGTTCGACCTGGCGCGGCGGGTGGACCTGAAGCGCGTGGGCAAGCGGCCACTGGAAATGCTGGCGCGGTCGGGAGCCTTCGACCAGCTGGATTCGAACCGGCGGCGGGTGTTTCAGGCGCTGGATGCGCTGGTCGGCTATTCGGCGGCGATCCATGAACAGAAGGCCAGCAACCAGGTGTCGCTGTTCGGCGAGGCGGGCGATGACCTGCCCGAGCCGCGCATGCTGCCCTGCGACGACTGGCTGCCCGCCGAACGGCTGACAGAGGAATTCAAGGCGGTGGGTTTCTACCTGTCGGGGCATCCGCTGGACGACTACATGACTCCGCTCAAGCGCAAATGGGGCAATGACCGGGGCGTGCCGTTCCTGACGCTGGACGAATTGACCGAAAAGGTGAGCGAACGGGGGGCGATGAACGCGCGGCTTGCGGGTGTGGTCGCCGGGCGGCAGGAACGCAAATCCGCGCGCGGCAACCGGTTTGCCTTTGCCCAGATGTCTGACCCCACCGGCGGCTACGAAGTCACGCTTTTCTCCGACACGCTGGAACTTGCCCGTGACCACCTGGAGACGGGATCCAAGGTGGTGGTCACGGTCGAGGCGACGATGGAAAGCGACCAGTTGAAATTGCTGGGCCGGTCCGTGGCGCCGGTGGACATGGCCGTGGCGGATGCGGGCAGCATCGGCTTGCGGGTCTTTGTCGATGCGCCGGAGGCGGTTGCGGCTGTGGCGCAGGTGCTGGAGGGCGCGCGCTCGGCGGCGCGGGCCGCGGGCAAAGGGCCGATCCAGCTCTGTCTGATGGACCCCTCCCTGCCGGGTGAGGTCGAGGTGGACCTGGGGTTCGAATACCCCGTGACTCCCCAGATCAAGGGGGCGATCCGGTCCCTGGGCGGCGTGCTGGAAGTGCAGGAAATCTGAGCCGGTTCACGCCTGCCGCCGCCACATCCTGCCGGTCGAGTGGACGAAGCCTCGCCGCTGGGATAAAAGACCCCACATCGGGGAGATGTGTCATGTTTCGATCAGCTATTCTTGTCAGCATTCTGCTGGCCCTGGGCGCCTGCGGCGACCCGTTGGCCGGCGTTGACCGCATTTCCGATGTGGAACTGTCGGATGAGGATCCGGCGGCGCAGGCCCTGCCGGGCGAGGCGGAAGTCGCGCGTGAAGGGTTCTTTGGCAGCAGCGCCGCCTCGGGCGGTGATGCGGCTGTGATCCCGGCAGAGCAGGCGCGCGCACCGCAGGAACCTGCGGCACGTGGCGGTTTTCTGGGCCTGTTCCGGCGTGCCGGAGGGGCGGCGCAGCCCGTGCAGGACCCTGAGCGCACGGAAGTGGGGCAGGAGGCCGGGGTTGAAGTCGCCGCCCTCAGCCCCGAGGATGCGCCACAGTCGGAACGTCAGCGCGGCGGGCTTTTCGGGCTTGGCGGCGGGTCAAACCGCGAGACACCCCGTGACGGTCCCGATGCGCGTGATGTGGCCTATGGCACGGTCCTGCCCTATGGGGTCGTTGCGCGGGTCTGCGAGGCCAAAGGCAAACCGATGGGCCAGAAAATCGAAAGCGCCCCCGCGCGGGGCTATGCTCTTTATGATTCCGCATCCGGTTCGGCGGTTGCGCGGACCTTCTATATCACCGGTTTTGCGGATGGCTGCCCGCGCCAGCTGACGGCGGCCAATGTCCTGCTGGGGGCCGCATCGCTGTATGAGCAGCTGCACTATGGACCGGGGGGCGAGAACCTGCCGGTGGGTGCCACCGACAAGGCCTATGAAACCGTGAAGCGCGATGTCTGCGGCGCGCGCAAAGGCAAGCCCTGCGGGTCAAAGATCGACCGGATGGACCGCAGCACCTTCTTTGTCAGCGCCTATGACAGTTTCGGCAATTCCAGCCGCTGGACCGAGTTGCTGGTGCATGACGGCGCGGTGATCGCCGCCGCGGTCAAGACCAGCGGCTGAGGGGCCGGAATTTTCGAAAATTCCGGGCAAAATTCTTTGAAGAATTTTGGCGCCCGTGGCAGGGGTCGGCTCAGTAGTGCGGCGGGCGTTCGTCACCCAGCACCACGCCACTGCCCTGGCTCGCTTCCCTTTCGCCCTCGCGCTGCATCAGCATGTGCACCCGGCGGTTCAGGGTGGTGATTTCCGTCTCCTGCCGCGCAATGATCTCGGACAGGTCGTCGACGATGCGGGTCAGATGGGCGATCTGTTCTTCGAGTTTTTCCATGGCTGCGCTGTAACATGTCGACGGCGCGCTTGGAATGGATGTTGTGCAGGGATATTTGATTGCCAAAAAGAGCAGGGGGCAAGCAGCCCTTGCGTCGCTTGCCCTTGCAAGGGGGCTGGGGTAGAGGCAGGCGCAGATGCAGCGCTGACAGGAACAGGTATCATGGCCAAGCCCAAGAAGACCCCCCGCCCCAGGGCCGAGACCCCGAAGGGGTTCCGCGACTACTTTGGCGCCGAGGTCACGCATCGGGCCGAGATGCTGCGCAAGATTGCTTCTGTCTATCACCGCTATGGCTTTGATGCCTTGGAAAGTTCCGGTGTGGAGACCGTCGAGGCGCTGGGCAAGTTCCTGCCCGATGTGGACCGCCCCAACGAGGGGGTGTTCGCCTGGCAGGAGGACGCCGAGGGCGACAGGCCCGGCGACTGGCTGGCGCTGCGTTATGACCTGACCGCCCCGCTGGCGCGGGTCTATGCGCAACACCGCAACGATCTGCCGACCCCCTACCGGCGCTATGCGATGGGCCCGGTCTGGCGCAATGAAAAGCCGGGACCGGGGCGGTTCCGCCAGTTCTACCAATGCGATGCCGATACCGTCGGCGCGCCGTCGGTGGCGGCGGATGCCGAGATCTGCGCGATGCTGGCGGATTGTCTGGAAGAGGTCGGGATCGAACGCGGCGACTACATCGTGCGGGTGAACAACCGCAAGGTGCTCAATGGCGTGCTGGAAGTGGCGGGCCTCTCGGGGGACGACAAGGAAGCCGAGCGCGGGATCGTGCTGCGCGCGATCGACAAGCTGGACCGGCTGGGCCCGGAGGGTGTTCGCGCGCTCCTGGGTGAAGGACGCAAGGACGAGAGCGGTGACTTTACGAAAGGTGCGGGGCTGGACGGCCCACAAGCCGATGTCGTGATGGGCTTCATGCAGGCCAAAGGCGCGTCGGGCGCTGAGACGGTCGACCGGCTTCGCGGCCTTGTTACCGGATCCGATGTCGGGATGCAGGGCGTGGATGAACTGAACCTGATCTCTGATCTGTTGAAAGCGGGTGGATACGGGCCGGACCGGGTTGAGATTGACCCCTCCGTCGTGCGTGGCCTGGGCTATTACACCGGCCCGGTTTTCGAAGCTGAACTCACCTTCGAAATCCAGGACGAAAAGGGCCGCACCCGGAACTTCGGCTCTGTCGCGGGGGGCGGGCGTTATGACGATCTGGTGAAACGCTTCACCGGGCAGGAAGTGCCGGCCACCGGTGTCTCCATCGGTGTGGACCGGCTGCTGGCGGCGCTGGCGATGAAGGGCGCGGGCGTGGCGGCCGATCCCGGCCCCGTGGTCGTCACCGTGATGGACCGTGACCGCATGGCGGATTATCAGGCGATGGTGGCCGAGTTGCGGCAGGCGGGCATCCGGGCGGAGGTCTATCTGGGCAACCCCAAGAACTTTGGCAACCAGCTGAAATATGCGGACAAGCGCAACAGCCCCGTTGCCGTGATCGAGGGCGGGGATGAAAACGCGCGGGGCGTGGTGCAGATCAAGGACCTGATCCTGGGCGCGAAGATCGCCGAAAGTGCCACCCATGAGGAATGGAAGGACCGGCCCAGCCAGTACGAAGTGCCGCGCGACCAACTGGTCGCGAAGGTCCGCGAAATTCTGGACGACCAGTGATGCCCACACGTTCCGAAACCCTGACCCGCGCAGCATCCCTGCGCGCGATGTTCGAGGCGAAGGGTGCGGCGCTGGTGGAACCGCCGATCCTGCAGCCGGCAACTACCCTGCTGGAGCTTTACGGCGAGGACATGCGCGCGCGTGCCTATGTCACCTCGGACGCGCTGCGGGGGGAGCAGATGCTGCGCCCCGATTTCACCGTGCCGGTGGTGCAGATGCATATGGCCGAGGGTGCCGAACCCGCGCGCTATACCTACTCCGGCGAGGTGTTTCGCCGGCAGGAGGAAGACCCGGACCGCGCCAATGAATACATCCAGGTCGGCTATGAGGTGTTTGACCGCGCCGATCCGGCGGCGGCGGATGCCGAGGTCTTTGCCCTGATTGCCGAGGCATTGCGGGGCCTGCCCCTGCGCGCGGTGACCGGCGACATCGGCGTGCTGATGGCGGCGGTGGAAGGATTGCAGACCAGCGCCCGGCGCAGGCATGCGCTGATGCGGCACATCTGGCGGCCGCGCCGGTTCCGTGCGCTGCTGGACCGGTTTTCCGGGCGCACGCCGATGCCGCCCAGCCGTGCCGCGCTGCTGGCCGGACAGGCCAGCAATGACGCCCCGCTGATCGGATTGCGCAGCCGCGCCGACATCGAGGAGCGTATCGCGGCCCTGCAAGAAGATGCGGCGACGCCGCCGCTGTCGGGTCGCGAGGTGGAACAGATCGAGGCCTTGCTGGAGGTGCGCGAGGTGATGCCACATGCGCTCAGCCAATTGCACGACCTGGCGGTGGACATGCCCGACATCGCCCCGGCAGTGGCCCGTGTCACCGCGCGCGAGGCGGCGCTGCGGGCGCGGGGCGTGGACACCGACAACCTGATGTTCGAGGCCAGCTATGGCCGGTCGTCGATGGAATACTACGACGGGTTTGTCTTTGGCTTCCGGGCCGAGGCGCGCGCGGACCTGCCGACGATTGCCAGTGGCGGGCGCTATGACGCGCTGACCCGGCGGCTGGGGCAGGGGCGCGAGATTCCGGCGGTGGGCGGTGTGATGCGTCCGGGCCTGATGCTGGTACTGGAGGGCGCGCCATGACGCTCAAGCTCGGGGTGCCGTCCAAGGGGCGGCTGATGGAAAAGACCTTTGACTGGTTCGCACAACACGGAATCACTCTGCAACGCACCGGGTCTGACCGGGAATATGCCGGGGCGGTCGCAGGGATCGAGGGGGTCAGCCTGATCCTGCTGTCTGCCGGTGAAATCCCCCGCGAACTGGCCGCGGGGCGCATTCACATGGGGGTCACCGGCACCGACCTGGTGCAGGAAAAGCTGGCGCTTTGGGAACAATTGGTCGAACCGGTGGAGGAACTGGGGTTCGGCCATGCGGATCTGATCATCGCGGTGCCCAAGGCCTGGATCGACGTGGACACTCTGGACGATCTGGATGCCGCCGCCGCCGCCTTTCGCGCGGCGCATGGATTCCGCCTGCGGATCGCCACCAAATATCACCGGCTGGTCCGCAACTTCCTGCGCGACAGCGGCGTGGCCGATTATGCGCTGGTCGACAGCCAGGGCGCGACCGAAGGCACGGTGGCCAATGAAACCGCCGAGGCAATTGCCGACATCACGTCGAGCGGCGAGACCCTGCGCGCCAATCACCTCAAGATTCTCTGTGACGGGATGGTGCTGCGCTCTCAGGCGACGCTCTGGCGCAGCCGGACAGCCCCGATGGATGAACGGATCCGCAAGACGCTGAAAGAACTGGAAGCGCGGCTGGGGTAGGGTGGCCGTGCCATCGCCTGCCGCAGCCGGTGGCGATGCAAATCCGCCTTTCCTCTCCGGCTTATGGATGCAGCCCCGGTGCATAGAGGCGCTGGCTGATGAACCTCAGCGCTTGTGCTCGGCGGTCAGTGCGTTACCCTCCGTTGAAAACAGATGAGGCAGTTATGGCAGTGGCGCAACCGCACGAGCGGGTCGAATATATCGTAGAAGGTGGACACAGGCTTGCTGGCAGCATCACGCCAGCCGGGAACAAGAACGCGGCGCTACCGATCATTGCCGCAACCTTGCTGACCGATCAGCCCGTTGAATTGTCCAACGTCCCGCGCATCCGCGATGTTGAGGCATTGCTTGAACTGATCGCCTCGATCGGTGCCGAGACAACCTGGACCGGTCCCAACACCCTGCGGATACACGCCCATACGCTCAGCCCGACCGATCTTGACCCCGATCTTTGCATGCGGATCAGAGCGTCGATCCTGCTGGCTGGTCCGATGCTTGCCCGTTGCGGTGAGCTTACGCTGCCGCCGCCCGGTGGTGACGTGATCGGGCGGCGGCGTCTCGATACGCATTTCCTTGCCCTTCGGGAACTTGGTGCCGATATCTCGGTCAATGACGCCTATGTCTTCCGGGCGCGCGCCCTTACGGGTGCTGACGTGTTTCTGGACGAACCCTCTGTTACCGCGACCGAGAACGCGCTGTGTGCCGCTGTCGCGGCGCGTGGCCTGACCGTTCTGCGCAACTGCGCGTCAGAGCCGCATGTCCAGGATCTCGCCCGCTTCCTGATGGCGCTGGGCGCAAAGATTGAGGGGATCGGCACCAACTGCATGACGGTCCACGGGGGCCGTACCCTGGGGGGCGCCTCCCATCGCATAGGCCCTGACCACATCGAAGTTGCCTCCTTCATCGGTCTGGCTGCGGTCACGCGATCGGAACTGCGGATCTGCGATGCCGGTGTGACACATCTCCGCTCAACGCTGATGGGGTTCGAGCGTCTGGGTATCCATTGCCGCATCGAAGGCGACGATCTGATTGTCCCGGCGGCCCAGAAACTCACGATCGAACCGGACTTCGGCGGCCACGTGCCCAAGATCGAGGATCAGCCCTGGCCGGCATTCCCCGCGGATGCGATGTCCATCGCCCTGGTTGCCGCAACGCAATGCGAAGGCATGGTGCTGATGTTCGAGAAAATGTTCGAATCGCGGATGTTCTTCACCGACAAGCTCATCTCGATGGGCGCGAGGATCGTGCTCTGCGACCCGCATCGTGCCGTCGTGTCCGGGCCGACCAGATTGCGCGGTGCCCGTGTCGAAAGCCCCGATATTCGCGCCGGAATGGCGATGCTGATCGCGGCGATGGGGGCCGAGGGGACCTCGCGCATCAACAACGCTCAGCAGATTGAGCGGGGTTATGAGCGGATTGACGAGCGGCTGAACGCCCTGGGTGCAAAAATTACCCGGGTGCCGGCGCGGGTCTGACGGTAAGGCCGCTGCCGCTGACATCCGTATTCTACCGGCCGGACCTGCGCGCGGTGGCACGGCCGGTGGCGGATTTGATCCTTCAGATCACCCCGATCTCGGCCAGCGCGCGGTTCAGCTCGCTGGGCAGGGCGGTGTCGCCTTCCTGTCCCTTGCGCAGGTCCGGCGGGGCGTCGGCGGGGTCAAGGTAGCGCCAGCCCTGGAACGGCCGCCGCAACGCGGGTGAGACGCGGATGATTTCCGGATCCAGCACGATGCCGCAGCGGCGGATGCCGTCATTGCCGATCATTTCATCGAAACCCAGGATGCGCTGGCGCGCCTGCACCTCGCCCTTGATCACCCAATAGATCGACCCGCCGTTCAGCACCTCGGCCTCGCGCTTGGGCCACATCCGGGTGACGTGGTAGTATTTCCCATCCTTGATCTGCCTGGACCGCTGGCGTTGCCAGTCCTCCAGACCTTCGATGCTTTCGGTCCCGACACTCAGCTTGATCAGGTTGACGTATTTATCCACAGGCTTTTCCCCAGACTCACCCCAGAGCCACGATATAAGGTAGTGCATCGGGCGGCACCTTCAAAGTGTGGTGGTGGTTTGGCGCTGGATGAGTTATCTTGGTCTCCTTCCTGATCCAGCCGAAAGATTCGACATGTCCCGATTTTCCGCCCCCATCGCCGAACAGATCTGGGACATGAAGTATCGCTTCAAGGACGCCGATGGCACGCCGCGCGATGTGACGGTGGAGGACACCTGGCTGCGCATCGCCCGCGACCTCGCGCAGGTGGAGAAGAACCCCGCCGAGTGGGAAAAGCCGTTCTACGCCGCACTGGAGGATTTCAAGTATCTGCCCGCAGGCCGCATCACCGCAGGCGCAGGCACCGCGCGGCGGGTGACGCTGTTCAACTGCTTTGTCATGGGCACGGTGCCGGACAGCATGGGCGGCATTTTCGACATGCTGAAAGAGGCCGCGCTGACCATGCAGCAGGGCGGCGGCATCGGTTACGATTTCTCGACCATCCGGCCCAGGGGGGCGGATGTCAAAGGCGTGTCCGCCGATGCTTCCGGCCCCTTGTCCTTCATGGATGTCTGGGACGCGATGTGCCGCACCATCATGTCGGCGGGATCGCGCCGGGGCGCGATGATGGCCACCATGCGCTGCGATCACCCGGATGTTGAGGATTTCATCGCCGCCAAATCCGACCCCGCGCGCCTGCGCATGTTCAACATGTCCGTGTTGATCACCGATGCCTTCATGGAGGCGGTAAAAGCGGACGGCCCCTGGGAGCTGCGCTTTGACGACAGGGTCTATCGCACCCTGCAGGCCCGCGACCTGTGGAACAGCATCATGCGCGCCACCTATGATTTCGCCGAACCGGGCGTGATCTTTATCGACCGGATCAACCAGGCCAACAACCTGAGCTATTGCGAGACCATCGCCGCAACCAACCCCTGCGGAGAACAGCCCCTGCCGCCCTATGGTGCCTGCCTGCTGGGGTCGATCAACCTGGCGCGGCTGGTCAGCAACCCTTTTGAGCCGGACGCCGGTCTGGACCTTGAGGCGCTGGGCGAACTGGTGGCGACAGCGGTGCGGATGATGGACAATGTCGTCGACGCGTCGAAATTCCCGCTGGAAGCGCAGGCGCGCGAGGCGCAGGCCAAGCGGCGCATCGGGCTGGGTGTCACCGGTCTGGCGGATGCATTGCTGATGACCGGCCTGCGCTATGGCTCTGACGAGGCTGCCGCACAGACCGAAGAATGGATGAAGCAGATCGCCCGTGCCGCCTATCTCGCCAGTGTCGAGCTGGCCAGAGAGAAGGGGCCTTTCCCGCTGTTCGACGCCGATGCCTATCTTGCCTCGGGCACCATGCAGATGATGGACGAGGATGTGCGCGACGCGATCCGCGAACACGGCATCCGCAACGCGCTGCTGACCTCCGTCGCGCCCACCGGCACAATCAGCCTTTATGCCGGAAACGTCAGTTCGGGGATCGAGCCGGTCTTTGCCTATGCCTATTCGCGCAAGGTCCTGCAAAAGGACGGCAGCCGGACCGAGGAGGAGGTTGTCGATTACGCGGTGCAGATGTGGCGCGAGCTGAAAGGCGACGCAGAACTGCCCGATTATTTCGTCAACGCCCAGACACTGGCCCCGCTGGACCACGTCAAGATGCAGGCGGCGGCGCAGAAATGGGTGGATTCGAGCATCTCCAAGACCATCAACTGCCCGGAAGACATCAGCTTTGACGCCTTCAAGGATGTCTACATGGCAGCCTGGGATCAGGGCTGCAAAGGCTGCACGACCTACCGCCCGAACGAGGTGACGGGATCGGTGCTGTCGGTCAGCGACACCAAGTCCGGGGACAAGCCGGTGCTGGTCGGGGAAGGCGGCGAGGTCGTCTATATGTCCGAACCGCTGGACCGGCCGAGCGAGCTGGAAGGCAATACCTACAAGGTCAAATGGCCCGACAGCGAGCATGCGCTCTACATCACCATCAACGACATCGTGCTGAACGGGCACCGCCGCCCCTTCGAGGTCTTCATCAATTCCAAGAACATGGAGCATTTCGCCTGGACCGTGGCGCTGACGCGGATGATCTCGGCGGTGTTCCGGCGTGGCGGCGACGTGTCCTTCGTGGTGGAGGAGCTGAAAGCCGTCTTCGACCCGCGCGGCGGGGCCTGGATGAAGGGCAAATACATCCCCTCGATCCTGGCGGCCATCGGCGGCGTGATCGAACAGCATATGATTGCAACAGGCTTCATCGCGGGCGAGGGGCTGGGCCTGAAAACCGATCCCCAGGCCCGCGTGGTCGGCCTCGACGCCCCCCGTGGCAAGGCCTGTCCGTCCTGCGGGCAGTTCGACATGCGCATGATCGAAGGCTGCATGACCTGCGCTTCCTGCGGTCATTCCAAATGCGGGTAGGGGTGGGGGTGCCTGTTGTTTGTGATGTGCCACGCGACATGACCTGACCGTCTCACAATGTCATTTTGGCTGAGATGGTGAGAAAGCGGCCCCGGAGCAATCCGGGGCCGATTGCGTATGTGGTGGGGACTGGTGAACGGCGGTCTGTTTCACCCCCGATGTTATCGGTGAATGTCGTATCGCCCCCTTTCGTGACATTGCCGCGCAATGCGCTGCCGGGCAGTGAATGAACCGTCCATCGCTGATACGGCCTCTCTTCATCCTCTGTCTCCCCGGCTGGAGAACAGGCCAAGCTCAAATCGCGGACCTTTCAGGGGTGCAGGTCATGCGGTATGTGTGTTTACATTCCCAAGCTGATAAAAATCCCAACCGCGAACGCTGAATCCTTATGAAAACCACAGGCGTATCGAAATTTCTGGATGAGTTCGCCTCGCGGGTATCCGCTCTTCCAGCGCCTTATCCGCGTTTTGTTGTCTTTGTTTCTGCGACGGATGGGGACAGCCGGGCGCGGGTCAGGACAATCACGGCTTCATCGCTGGATGAATTGCGCGAAGCGCTGCAGGAAAAAGGCCCTTTGCAGATGCTTGGCGCGCGTCATCTGCGCCTGGACTGGGCGACCTCGGTACAGGCGGTATCCTTTGCCACCTACAAGGCCGCGATGCAGAAGGTGAAACGCAACTACAGCCGCAAGGGGCTGTCTCTGGATGCGGATTTCCAGCATGCGATCACCGAAGGTGAACTGAACGGCAGCGCCCTGCTTTATCAGGGCGCGCAGGTCCCGTATTGCGAAATCAACCTCAACAACTTCGGGATCTACTGGAAAAGGCGGTTTGGCAAAACGTTTGAAGTTCCCAAAGACGCCGACACCGTCCATCTCTTCTCAACTGACGGGATGTTTCGTGATCGTGACAGCGGCGATATTGTCAGCCTCGAACCGTCCGGGCCGAATGGTGGCCGGCGCATTTTCGACATCATGCAGCCTGCCAATCTCGATTTTATGATAAATGAAAGCGCCGGGTATCTTGCCGCTCAGGTGAACGAGAACGGCATGTTCCATTATGGCAGGCATCCCTGCTTTGACCGTCCGATCAACCACTACAACACATTGCGTCATGCCAGCAGCACCTATGCGCTGTGTGAAGCCTATGAGTTGACGCAGAGAGATGATCTTCGCGCGGCCATTGACCGGTCTTTAAGGCAGATCGCGAAAAACCTTGTCAAATACAGCAAGGGACCGGACGGCACTTCCGCCTTTCTGATGGACACGGGCAGGGAAGTTAAACTTGGCGGCAACGCCGTTGCGATTCTGGCGTGCTGCAAGTTTTTCGAAGTGACAGGCGACAGAACCGTTCTTGAGCTGGCGCGTCGGCTGGGCAACGGCATCTTGTCGATGCAACGGGCGGACGGTAGCTTTTGCCACGTATTGGATGCGGACACCCTGACCCCGAAAGAGGACTTTCGCACGGTCTATTATGACGGAGAAGCCGCATTCGGGCTGATGCGGCTTTACGGTGCCACGGGCGATCAGCGCTGGCTGGATGCGACCCGGCGTGCCGTCGATTATTTCATCGACAAGGATTACTGGCAGTACAACGATCACTGGCTGGCCTATTGCGTCAACGAATTGTCGCGTCATTACACCGACCCGAAATACATCGCTTTCGGCATCCGCAACGTCCGGGACTACCTGCCCTTTATCCGCGAGCGGATCACCACCTTTCCGACCCTGCTGGAACTGTGTTGTGCCACCCGGCTGCTGCTGCAAAGAGCGCTGCAGGACGCATCATTGGCCCCGGTCATCGACGCGCTGGATCTCCATGCGTTTCGCGAAGCGATGGAACACCGGGCGCAATATCTGACCAATGGGTTCTTTTTTCCCGAAGTTGCGATGTATTTCCGAAATCCGGCTTCTGTCACCGGAAGCTTTTTCATTCGCCATCACGGCTTTCGGGTGCGCATCGACGATGTCGAACATTATCTGTCCGGGTTGATCGCATATCGGGCGTATCTGAAAGAGCGGGACGGTTTTATCGCCCTATGCGATCAGCAAAAACAAAGGCAGCTCGGAAAACCGGCATTGGAGCGCTGAACGCTTTCGGGGACCGCCATAAAGTTCCAACCCTGAGTGCGGGGCAAATGCGCTCTCCCATCGCGACAGCCGGCTGAAATGCAAACAAGCCCCACATTTAATGCGGGGCTTGAGATTGTTTCGTTGTTCTATCGAACCACCGGTTAGACGATGTCGTCTGCTCCACCGCCCAGACCACCGAGCAACCCGCCCAGCAGCCCGTCTTCACCGGCTACACCGTCCAGCAGGCCGTCGCCACCGCCGAGCAGGCCACCAACGAGACCCTCATCGCCGAGGACACCATCCAGCAGACCGCCGTCACCGCCGAGCAACCCGCCAACGATGCCTTCGTCACCGAGCACACCGTCCAGCAGGCCGCCACCGAGAAGGCCGCCGTCACCGCCAAGCAAGCCGCCAACGATGCCTTCGTCACCGAGCACACCATCCAGCAGGCCGCCACCGAGAAGGCCGCCATCACTGCCGTCGCCCAGCAGGCCGACACCGGTCAGGTCACCGACCAGCCCGTTCTCCCCGGTCACGTCACCCAGCAGGCCCATGTCACCGACAAGATCGCCGGCCAGACCGTCGGACCCGGTCACATCGTCGAGCAGGCCTTCGTTCCCGGTCACGTCACCGAGCAGACCACCGTCCGCGATCACCGGGTCGAGCAGGCCATCTTCGGCACCAATGCTTGCCAGCAGACCGCCGTCGCCGCCGAGCAGGCCACCAACGATACCCTCGTCGCCGAGCACACCGTCCAGCAGACCGCCGTCGCCACCGAGCAACCCGCCAACGATGCCTTCATCGCCGATCACGCCATCAAGCAGACCGCCGTCACCGCCAAGCAACCCGCCAACGATACCCTCGTCGCCGATCACGCCGTCCAGGAGACCACCGTCGCCGCCGAGCAACCCGCCAACGATACCCTCGTTGCCGAGCACACCGTCCAGCAGACCACCGTCACCGCCGAGCAGACCACCAACAATGCCTTCGTCGCCAATCACGCCGTCCAGCAGGCCACCGTCACCGCCGAGCAGACCACCAACAATGCCTTCGTCGCCAATCACGCCGTCCAGCAGACCACCGTCGCCGCCGAGCAGGCCACCAACGATGCCATCTTCACCGAGCACGCCGTCCAGCAGGCCGCCGGTTCCGCCATCTCCGTCAGTTGTCCCAAGCAACCCGGTTCCAACCAGATCACCGACCAGGCCATCAGCGCCGGTGAGATCCGACAAGGCACCATCGTTGCCTACCAGATCGCCAAGCAAGCCATCGGAACCCGTGACATCCCCAAGGACGCCGTCGTTTCCGGTGACGGCACCAAGCAATCCATCGTTGCCCACAACACCATCCAGCAGGCCGGTCTCGTCGGAGATTGTGCCGTCACCGACGACCGGCTGGCCCAACAGATCGTTGCCGGCGTCACCCAGGACACCGTCGTCGCCGAGCAGATCTCCAAGCAAACCGTCCGAGCCTGTGACAGCCCCGAGAAGCCCGTCATTTCCGGTCAGGCCCCCGAGAAGACCATCGTCTGAGAGAAGCGGATCAAGGAAACCTTGTTCGCTATCTGCATCGGCATCGGCGTCTGCATCCGCATCGGCGTCGGCGTCTGCATCCGCGTCGGCGTCAGCATCCGCATCGGCGTCTGCGTCTGCGTCTGCGTCAGCATCGGCGTCCGCATCCGCGTCAGCATCGGCATCAGCGTCAGCATCCGCATCCGCATCAGCGTCTGCATCGGCGTCTGCGTCAGCATCCGCATCAGCATCCGCATCGGCGTCAGCATCCGCGTCTGCATCCGCATCGGCGTCAGCATCGGCATCCGCATCTGCATCAGCGTCGGCATCCGCATCCGCGTCAGCATCCGCATCGGCGTCAGCATCGGCGTCAGCATCTGCATCAGCGTCGGCATCCGCATCGGCGTCAGCATCGGCATCTGCATCAGCGTCGGCATCCGCATCCGCGTCAGCATCCGCATCGGCGTCAGCATCGGCATCGGCGTCAGCATCTGCATCAGCGTCGGCATCCGCATCTGCGTCGGCATCCGCGTCTCCGTCGTCGCTATCGCCGCCACCGGCAGACATTGCCAGCCCCAGGCCCGCCAAACCTGCCGCGACCAGGCCAGCCTGTTCTTCTTCGCTCAGCCCTTCATCCTGCTTACCTTCGATATCAACATTGGTATCGTCGCCAAGCGTCAGGCTGTGCAGGGACCCGTCCTTTGCAGGCTTGAAGTAATCCTTGATGACAATCGTATCGCCATTTTTCAATTCGACAGTCAGCACATCGCCCTGCCGAGTGTAACGGGCGATGTCCGACTGAAGCGCATCGATTCGAATGTTAATCTCTTGTCCTGCTTGTAAAACAGTGTTGGCCATGGGGCACGTCCTCTCCACACCCCACGCGAGGGTGTCGTAAGTTGCATTCTAAAGAATATAAATCATAACTTAAGTATATATTCAATCGAGAACTCAGGCTCTTGCCGCTCGGATCAGGCTGCATGATTCCCATGGGCACCGATTGGTTCACGTCGCTCGCGTCGTGTTGGCGATCTTTCAATATTTCAAACCGAACTGAACGCGGCGACAGAGCGCAGCCCACCACGTTTCACCCAGCCAAAGCAGTCGGTGGTTTCATTTTATCAATGATTTATGAGAGAATAAGCCATGCGCGGCGGTCCAGGGTGCAGCGCCAGCACTGACGCAATGCATTGCGGTAAAAACGAAAAGAGCAGGGCGGCCCCGACCCGGGTGCCCGAAGCTGACCTGAGGATCCTATGATCCTCTTGCCAGGTCTGACGTCACAGCCGCTCCAGCGGCGGGTCAGTCGAGCAGCGCGCCGGGGTTCATGATGTTGTTGGGGTCGATGGCCTGTTTGATCTGGCGCAACACGGTCATCTTGCTCGCGCTTGCGTGTTTCTTCAGGTCATTTCGTTTCAAACGGCCAATCCCGTGTTCCGCGCTGATTGATCCGCCCAGCGACAGGGTCGCCTCGTTGATTGCCTCGCGCACGCGATTGGCGATCCCGGGATGGGCCTGCAGGAAATCCGACTTGGCCATCCCCTCGGGCGGAAAGACGTTGTGATGAATGTTGCCATCGCCGATGTGGCCATAGCTGTTTGTGCGCAGCCCCTGATGCACAGCGGTGACTGCCGCATGGGTCCGGGACACGAAGGCGTCGATCCGGCCGATCGGCACGGCGGTATCGCTGCTGCAGAAGGCGCCGGTCCTGTGGTTGGCCTCGGGCGTATGCTCGCGCAGTGTCCAGAGCGCGTCGCGCTGCGCCTCGGATTCGGCCATCACCACGTCGATGACAAAACCCTGCTCGATACAATCCGCCAGCGCCGCCTCGGTTTCATCACGCAGGCCCCGGTTGCCCGCGGTGTCGATCAGCAGATACCAATCATGGTCCCCGGCGAAGGGTTTCCTCAATGTCGGGAAATGCCTGCACACAAGGCCCACGCCGAACCCGCTCATCAGTTCCATGCCGTTCATGCGGTTGCCGATGGCCCGGCGCAGGGCGCGCAATGTCCGCAGGGCATCCGCCGGTGAGGTGATGGCGCAAAAGGCGGTCACGGCTTCCGGGTCACGCGGCTTCAGCATCAGGCTGGCGGCGGTGATGATGCCCAGGGTGCCCTCGCTGCCGATCAGCAGGTGCCGCAGGTCATATCCCGTGTTGTTCTTGCGCAGCGGGCTCAGTTCCTCCAGGACTTCGCCGGAAGGCATCACCGCCTCGATCCCCAGGCAGAGATCGCGGGCATTGCCATGGCGCAGCACCTGTATCCCGCCTGCGTTGGTGGCCAGGTTGCCGCCGATGGTGCAGCTGCCCTTTGACGCCATGCTGAGCGGGAACATAAGGTCGTGCCGCGCAGCCTCCGCATGGATGTTCTCCAGCACGCAGCCCGCCTCGGCCACCATCACGAAATCGTCCGGCGAGACACTGCGCACCCGGTTCATCCGCTCCAGCGACAGGATGATGGCATCGTTGCTGTCGAGCGAAAGCTGCCCGGCCACCACGCCCGTGCCGCCGCCATAGGGGATGATCGCGATGCCGTTTGCATTGCACAGCCGGACGATCTGTGACACCTGCGCCGTCGTCTCGGGCAGGACAACAAGGCAGTCCCTGCCGGTGAAGCTGCCGCGCGGGTCTTCGAAGTAACGCGCGGCATCCGCCCCGGACCTGCAGGCGGCATCCCCGACGATGCTCCTGATATCATTCAAAATTCTGTCTTCCGGCGTTTTCAGTGCCACCAACTGCCCGGTACTCCTGTCTTCTGGTTCGTGGTACGGGCTCATTCTGTGGCAAAAGCGATCTTTAGCAAGGCAAGATAATTTGCGATTATCTAAGCCATCTCTTTAGGAAATGCCCGCCCGCCAGCGGCCTCGACCGTCCCGATCAGCTCCTCCAGGAACCGTGCCACCAGACGGTATTTCGAGCAATCGGCGCGGCTCAGGATCCCCAGTGTCCGCGACGGGGCCGTGGGCCCCAGCGCCAGTTTGCGCAGGCTGCCAAAGATCGGGTCCGGCACGCAGAAATCCGGCCCGATGGAGACGCCCAGATCATGCGCCACCATGCTTGCGATGGTATCGAGCGAGCTCATCTCCATCATGTCGCGCACTTTCAGCTTGCGGCGGGCCAGCCAGTCTTCCGCCATGATCCCGATGGCAGAGAGCGCGCTGTGGCGGATGAAGGGTTTGGTTTCAAGGATGCGCACGGGATCGGTTTCCGTCACCTCGACCGAGGTCAAAAGCACCAGTTTCTCGGCCACGAAAGGGGTCCATGTCATCGTTGCGGGGGTGCGGTTCGGTTCACTCACCAGCGCGGCATCGACGGTTCCGTTCTCCACCATCTCCTGCAGGGCAGGGCTTAACCCCGGCACAACCCGGATGCGCAGGTCGGGATATTGCCCGATCAGCCCCTTCATCGCCTTGGGGACAAGCCCGCGCAGCGTGGATGGCACCGCCCCCAGCACCATGTCCCCGATCAGGCGCGGATCACCTGTCAGGTCATCGAGAATCGTCTCATAGGCGGCAACGACCTCCTTGGCCTTGGGTACCATCGCGCGCCCCAGCTGGTTCAGGCGCGGCGACTTCTGCGACCGGTCGAACAGGGCGACGCCAAGGGTCTCTTCCAGCCGCTTCATCTGCTGGCCGACTGCCGCATGGGTGACGCAGACACGGTCCGCCGCCGCGTTGAAACTGCCTTCTTCTGCGACGGCGATCAGGGTTTTGAACAGGACGATGGACACTTGCGCAGCTTTCACGAAACGTTTGAACAGAGGATTTACTAAAGCATTAATTTACAAATGGGAAAAGAATGTTGGTTTGTTAAAGGTTCTCTTATCGCGCAAGATCGGGAAGTATGAACCTATCCAGGGGGAGGCCTGCACTTGAGCATCGACGCAAAGATCGTCGCCGATCTGGTCAAGAATGACGTGAAACTGGTGACGACAGTTCCCTGCAAGCAGCTTGCAGGGGTGATCGCCGAAGTGGACCGGTCCGAAGACATCTATCACATTCCCGCCAACAAGGAAGACGAGGGGATCGGCATCTGCGCCGGTGCCTTCATGGGGGGCAAACGCGCCGCGATCATCATGCAGAACACCGCCCTGGGTGTGACGGTGAACACGCTGGTCACGCTGACCCAGTTCTACCGGATGCCGCTGCCCATGCTGATTTCCTATCGCGGCGAACTGGGGGAGCCGGTGGCCTGCCAGGTCGAAATGGCGGTGCATACCAAGGCGCTGCTCAATCAGCTTCACATCCCGACCTATCATTTCCATCATGAATCCGACGCGGAGGAACTGGACAAGATCTTGCAGTACACCTTCATGTGCAACAAACCGGTCGCGATCCTGACGGATGCCACTTTCTGGAAAGGGTACTGACATGATCCGATCTGACGTCCTGCGCACGCTGGTCCCGGTGATTTCCGACCATTTCGTGGTCTGCAACATCGGCCTGCCCAGCCAGGAACTGCACATGCTGGATGACCAGCCCACGAACTTCTACATGCTGGGCACGATGGGCCTTGCCTCTTCCATCGGGCTGGGCGTGGCGCTGGCCCAGTCGAAAAAGGTGATCTCGATAGACGGTGACGGCTCCGTGCTGACCAACTTCGGGACGCTGCCGACCATCGCCAACAACGTGGCCGACAATTTCATCCTGCTGATCATCGACAATGGCAGCTACGGCTCCACCGGGGATCAGCCGACCTATGCGGGCATGAAAACCTCGCTGGCCAAGGTGGCCGTGGCCTGCGGCTGCGAGAATGTCATCGAATGTCAGGCCGAGGAATGTGCAGATGTCATGAAAGCCGCGCTGGCCAGTGACAGGATGACCATCATCGTGTGCAAATGCGAAAGCGGGAACATCCCCGTATCGGTCATCACGACCGATCCGGTCGTGATCCGCGACCGGTTCATGAACGCGTTGAAGGAGGCCAACGCGTAATCAAGACGGCGCAAACGCCGATAGCAAGCAGCTCTGGGAGGAACACATGCTGAAAAGAACATTTCTGAAGATGGGCGCAGCCCTTGCCGTGACCGCATCGCTGGCAAGTGGTGCCAGCGCGGCCGAACTCAACGGGCCGGTCAATTATATCATCCCATTCGGACCGGGGGGCGAATCCGACATTTCCGCCCGCTTCCAGCAACCCTTCTTCAAGGACAAGTTCGGCCAGGACCTGGTGATCTCCTACCAGCCCGGCGGCGGCGGTGCGGTGGCCTGGGCCACGCTGAACGGGCTGAGCGATGACGGCCAGACGATCATGGGCGTGAACCTGCCCCATATCATCATCAAGCCGGCACAGAAGGATGTCGGCTTCAAGACCGAGGACCTGAAGGTCTTTCACATGTTCCACTTCACGCCGGATGCGATCATCGTGCGCGCCGACAGCCCCTATATGACGCTGGAAGATCTGGTCGAGGATGCCAGGGCGAACCCGGCGCAGGTCACCATCTCCGGCTCGGGCAAGGCCACGGCCAACCACCTTGCACATATCAAGTTCGACAAGATGGCCGATATCCAGACGACCTATGTGCCGTTCAAGGGCACCGGGGCCGCTGTCACAGCACTTCTGGGCAACCAGGTGAAGGCCGAGTGGGGCTATTCCACCGTGGCTGCGACTCAGGGCGAAGAGGTGCGCATGCTGGCCGTCGCGATGGAGGAACGTCACCCGCTGTTCCCCGATGTCCCGACCTTCAAGGAACTGGGCTATGACATGGTGGGCGGCGCCTATCGCGGCATCGCTTTGCCGAAATCGGCCAGCGACGAGGTCACAGGCATGTGGTCCGACATGATCGCCGAGATCAACAATGACCCCGCTTTCCGTCAGCAGATGCTGGATAACGGCTTTGCGATGCTGGATGTGGAGGCCGCTGGCATGGAGGATTTCATGGCCGCGCGCAGCGAGGAATACCTCAATGACGCCCGCGAGGCAGGGTTGATCGAGTAAGCTGATCCGCGCATAGGCCTTATATCATGGAATTCGGTCATTTCCTGTCCGCCCTGACACCGTTCAACCTGGTTCTGGCGTTGTTCGGTGTGGTGGCGGGCACGATTGTCGGCTCGATCCCGGGCCTTACCGCAACCATGGCGCTGGCCGTGCTGGTGCCGATCACCTTCAGCATGGACCCCGCCTCGGCGCTGATCCTGCTGGGCGCGATCTATACCGGGGCGATCTATGGCGGGGCCTATGCGGCGATCCTGCTGAACACGCCCGGCACGCCCTCTGCCATCGCCACCACCTTTGACGGCTATCCGATGGCGAAACGCGGCGACGGTGACCTTGCGGTCGCCCTTGCCTGCTTTGCCTCCGTTGTCGGCGGGCTCGTGGGGGCCTTCGCGCTGCTGCTTCTGGCGCCGCCCCTGTCCAAGGTGGCGCTGGCCTTCGGCCCGATAGAATATTTCTGGCTGTCGATCTTCGGCCTGTCGCTGATTGCCTCGCTCTCTACCGGCAACCTGATGAAGGGGCTGGCGGGGGGCGCTTTCGGCATGCTGCTTTCCACCGTTGGCGTGGCGGAGGTTTCTGCCGATATTCGCCTGACTTTCGGCAGCCAGATGCTGGTCGGCGGCTTTGGCGTGATCGGCGCGCTGATCGGGCTATACTGTATCCCCGTGCTGATCGACCTTGTGGCGACGCCGGACCGGCACCTCAAGGTCGAGGAAGACGTGCGTTCCGTCCGCATCGGAGAGGCGTTCCGCATCGCCGCGCGGTCCAAGTTCAACCTGATCAGATCGTCCGTCATCGGCACCCTGATCGGCATTCTGCCCGGCGCGGGTGGGTCCGTTGCCGGTCTTGTCGCCTATTCCGAGGCCAAGCGCAGCGCCCTGCCCGACCAGAAGTTCGGGCAGGGCGAGCCTGACGGCATCCTTGCCACGGAATCCGCCAACAACGCGACCGTCGGCGGGGGTTTCATCCCGACGCTGGTGCTGGGCATCCCCGGCACACCGCCCGATGCCATCGTGCTGGGCGCGCTGCTGGTGCAGGGCGTGCGCACCGGCCCCACGATGTTCAGCCAGAGCGGCTCCATCGTCTATACCTTCATCTACGGGTTGCTGATTGCCACGGTGCTGATGCTGCCCGCGGGCCTGCTGATCGGGCGCTATGCCTACAAGTCGATCGTGAACATTCCCAAGGCCGTCCTTGTCCCGACGGTGGGTTTCATGACGATCATCGGCACCTTCTCCATCCGCAACAGCGTCACGGATGTGATCCTGATGCTGGGCCTCGGTGTCTTCGGTTGGGTCGTGGGGCGCTTCGGTTTTGCAGCCTCGCCCATCGTGCTGGGCCTGATCCTTGGCCCCATCGCCGAACAGGGCTTTGTGCAGGGCTGGACCATCGGCTCGGCCACCGGCAACCTCTTCGGCATGTTCTTCGGGCGGCCCATCGCGCAGGGGATCATCGCCTTCACGCTGCTCAGCCTGTTCCTGCCGCTCTATACCGCGTGGCGGCAGCGTAAGAAACCACCGGAGCAAAGCTGATGCCGGACCAGCAACGCCAGCCGGAAGGCCATGTGGGATCGCTGGTGATTTCCGCGCTCTTCGTGATCATGGGGATCGTCGCACTTTACGACACCACGGGGTACTACGACCGCGACAGCCAGGTCTTTCCACGCACCGTCGCACTCCTGATGATCCTGACGGCGGGGCTGTCCCTCGTCACCCGCTTCCTGCATCCGCGCGAAAGCGGCGGCTTCGGCACCGGCACCTGGTGGCGGCGGGTTCTGCTGATCCTGGCCATGTTCGCGGCAAGCCTCGCCATCCCGCATATCGGTTTTCTCGCCAGCGGCGCGATTGCCTTTGCCGGCGGGCTCATCGCGGCAATGCATGACCGGTGGACGGTAACGACGGCGGCGCTCTACGCGGGAAGCGGCGCGGCGGTCATGATAGCGTTTTTCGCGCTCTTTCGTTACGTGCTGCACGTTCCGCTGCCCTGAACGCCGACCTTGTGCGCCAGGCGCGCGCCGAAAGATCCGTGGCGGCGGAGCCTTCGAGATGCGTCTCGATCAGGGTCAGCAGCCCGTCGACGGAAGGGTCCGCGCGGTGATGTCGGGATAGGCTTCGGCGCAGACCGGACCGGCTTCGGGCGTCAGCGCATGCGCCTTGCAGGGGTTGAAGGCAATGGTGATCCGGTCGCTGTCCGGTCTGCGGTGATCAATGGGCACGGAGACATTGCCGCAGATCACCATCTGGCCGCTGTCAAACGATTGCTGCGCCTTCATGAGTACAGCGAATGCGCCGGCTGTCGCGCAGAACATGACAAACACACGCGTCAGGCCAAAGCCGCCCGCACCGCCCCGGTAGCGGGGCAGATCGCATTGCGCCCGCTCGAAACCAAAGAAATCAGGCGATGCTGAAACGGTTTGGTCCGCAAGCATGGGCATAGCTTCGGTCCTTTCGCGCACGACAGCCGTGCTGTTCTAGTCTACGGGACCCATGAGAACCCCTCTATCCGATCTGCGCGCGGGTTATCCGCTTTGCGCGACCGTGAGGCGTTCAGCCGCTGACCCCGGCCTCGCGTTTCGAGCGGCCCAGCGTCACCGAAGGCGGCTCGTGATAGGCAGCCCGGTACGCCTGTGCGAAACGGCCAAGGTAGGAAATCCGCAGTCAAGCGCAATCGCCGTGACAGAGCGACCAGCCCCCGCCAGAAGCCGCGCCCGCGCGCGTTCATGCCGCATCGCCGTCAGAATTTCCCAGGGGCGCTGACCCGTCGCAACCCTGAAGGCATCCTGAAGACGCCGGGTCGGGGCACCGACAGCCTCGGCGATACCCGGCACCGTGAGCGGATCTTGCACATGGGCGGACATGTATTCCAACGCACGGGCGATCTTTGCGGGCCCCCTTGACAGAAGGTGCCAATGGCTCGGTCGCGCGGGAACACCTGCGTCCAGCGGGCAGAGGGGGCAAGCGCCAGCGCCATCCCTTCCTGAATGCCCTGCCGCCGGGAAACGCATGTCGCGGAGTGGCGGCAGGTGTTCTGGCCTGACGGGCTAACGTCCATTCACCAGCGCGAAGGCGCTACAGCGTTTCAACCACCCCGCCGTCAACCCTGAGGCTGGCACCGGTGGTGGCCGAGGCCTGCGGGGCACAGGCGTAGACGATCATATGCGCGACCTCTTCCACGCTGGCCGCACGGCGGATGATCGAACCTGGCCGGGCCTCCATCGTGAAATCGGCAGCGACCTCTTCGAGGGTACGGCCCGTTTGCGCCACGCGTTCGGCCAGCATCTCGCGCAGCCCGTCGCTCAGTGTCGGGCCGGGCAGGACCGAATTCACCGTGACGCCAGTTCCGGCAAGGCGCTTGGCCAGCCCGCGCGCCAGTGCCACGTCAGCCGTCTTGCTCACGCCATAGTGGATCATCTCGGCCGGAATGTTGAAGGCGGATTCCGAGCCGAGCATGACGATCCGTCCCCAGCCCTTTGCGACCATGGAAGGGGCCAGGGCACGGCTGAGGCGCATGGCGCTCATCACGTTGACCTGCCAGTGCCGGTCCCATTCCGCGTCTTCGGTTTCGAAAAAGTCACATGGCACAAAGATCCCCGCATTGTTGACGAGGATATCGATGTCTCCGGCGGCTGCCGCCAGTTCGGCACAGCCCTGCGCCGTGCCCAGATCGGCGGCGATGCCACGTGTGCCGAGCGCCGCTGCCAGTTCGGTGACCTCCTCCGGGTTCCGGCCATGCAGGATGACATCGGCCCCGGCCTGTGCCAGCGCCTTTGCCGTGGCTTTCCCGATGCCCTTGGTCGAGCCGGTAACGAGGGCGGTCTTGCCGCCAAGATCAATCTTCATTGGTCCAGTCCTTTCAGAAGTGTCTCTGCCACGGCGTCGGCCATGGCCCGGTTGCCCTCCGCCCCCGGATGCAGGTGATCGCCGCTGTCATGGGCCGGGTTCAGGCGCATGTCGTCATCCCTGTCGGCAAGCAATTGGTCGAAATCCACAAGGCCATCGTGAAAATCGGCACCGCGCAGCCAGTTGTTCAACGCGCGGCGCAGGGCGTCCTTTTCGGGGCTCCAGTAGCGCGTTTCCATCGGTGTGCCCGGCAGCGCGCCGTCAAAGGGCGGGACGGTGCCGAGGATCAGGCGCATGCCCTGCGCCTGGACGCGCGCCGCGACCTGCAGCAGCCCGGCCTGAAGGCGGTCAAGGCGCATCGGCGGCTCTTCGGGCGCGAATGGCGTGCCGGGCCAGGCGATGTCATTGGTGCCGATCAGCAGCACCAGCGTATCGGCCCCGGGCACCGCCAGCGCGTCGCTCTCAAGCCGTGCCAGCACGCTGCGCCCCATGCCATCGCTCAGCAGCCGTGCGCCCGAGATCCCCGCATTGACCACGGCAATCCCTCTGGCCGAAAGGGCGCGGGCGAGGAAATCGGGCCAGCGTGCCATGGCATCCATCGGCGCGCCGTTGCCGTCGGTGATTGAATCCCCCATCGCCACGACCACCTGTCGCGCGGGCCGGTCCGACAGCACCGCGCTCAGGGTCAGCCGCGCCGGGATCTCGCTCAGGACCGCCGGGTCAGGGCGGTCGGCATCGACCAGATAGCTGGTCTCGCGGGCGTCCCAGTGAAAATCCTCGGCCACGGCCCCCGGTCCAAAGGTCAATGTGACGGCGATCCGGGCCCCGGCCTCGGCTGGAAAATGCACCGGGTCCGAGACGAATGTTGCCCCCGGCGCGATGAATGTGCCGGGCCTGCCGCCGAAAAGAACGGGCTGCGGTGCCTCGGCCCTGGCCGCACCTGCGCTCTGCGCCAGGCTCACGGCGTCGATCGGAAGGGGCTGGGTGCCGTGCAGGTTCGACAACACCAGCCGCAGGTGCGCCGCCCCATAGCCAAGCGTCAGCGGCTGGCGGATCGTCGCACCGGCAATGCCGTCCGGCAGGCCGGTCTCAAAGACGGAAGTATCGCGCCAGACCGCTTGCGGGCTGGCCATCCAGGCCGGGGTCCAGCTTTCGGCAAGCGCGGGGGTTGCGAGGCTCATGGTCAGCAGGGTCGCGGTTGCTTGGGAAAAAGTGCGCATGTCAGGTCCTTTCGGGAAGGAAGGCCAGCGCCAGGGCGGCCAGGGGCAACAGGGCCGCGAGGGGCGGCAGGGAGGACAGGACGAAGCCTGTCGTGAGGGCAAGACCGCCAAGCCATGCGCCGATGGCATTGCCGAGGTTGAAGGCGGAAATGTTCAAAGTGGCGCCAAGCGTGTCGGCCCCGGCGGGACTGCGGGCCATCATGTGGTTCTGAAGCGGGGCAAGGGTGGCAAAGGCCAGCATGCCGAGCAGCAGCATCGCCGGGGCCGCAAGGACCGGCAGGGCAAGCGCGACGCGCAGGATGAAAAGCCCCGCGGCAAGCCCCGCCAGCACCACCGGCACCGATGCACCGGGCCAGCGGTCGGCAAGCCGCCCGCCCGCGACATTGCCACCGACAATCCCCAGTCCAAAGAGCAACAGGTAAAGCGCCACATGCCGCTCCGGCACGCCGGCCACCTCGGTCAGCAGCGGGGTGATATAGGTGAAGACCATGAACACCCCGGCATATCCCAGCGCCGTCATCGTCAGCGCCCGCCGCGGTGCGGGCCGCAGGAACAGCGCCAGCTGCCGCAGCTTCAGCGGTGTGCCCGCATCGGTCTGCGGCACGAAGAGGGCGATGGCGGCAAGGGCCACGGCTCCGATCCCCGCAACCGCCCAGAAGGTGGCGCGCCAGCCAAAGATCTGCCCCAGCCAGGTGCCGAAGGGCAGGCCCAGAACGGTGGCCAGGGTCAGCCCGGTGAACACCGTGGCAATCGCCGAGGCCTTGCGATGCGGCGGCACGATGGCCTGTGCCACGACCGATCCGGTGCCGAAAAACGTGCCATGGGCGAAGCCGGTGATCACCCGTGCCGCCAGCGCAAGCCCGAAACCCGGGGCGAGGGCGCAAAGCAGGTTCCCGGCGGTAAAGATCGCCATCACCAGCACCAGAACCGCCCGATGCGGCAGACGGCTGGCGGCAATCGCCAGAACCGGCCCGCCGATGGTCACGCCAAGCGCATAGCCCGTGATCAGCAGCCCGGCCGACGGCAGGCCGACGCCGAGATCGCTCGCCACCTGCGGCAGCAGGCCCATGATGATGAATTCCGTAAGCCCGATCCCGAAGGCCCCGATCCCGAGCGCGATGAGCGGCAGCAGGCGCGCGGGTGTCTCCGCCTGCTCCACCTGTGTTGAAAAGGCCATCTGGCAGTCTCCTTGTGATGAACGTCCTGGCTCAGGGGAAACTGGCAGTGCCTGCCTTGTGAATTAATACGTCAAAGCATAACAATACCTATGCCGTGAATTCACAGGTTGTGCCGATGCGAGATACCAATCGCCTGCAGGAAATGGATGTCTTCCTTGCCGTCGTCGACGAGGGCAGCTTTTCTGCCGCTGCGCTGGCGCGCCGCATGACGCCCTCTGCGGTGTCCAAGATGATGACCCGGCTGGAACAGCGGCTTGGCGTCACATTGATGCGGCGCACCACGCGCAGCATCACCATCACCGACGAGGGGACAGCCTTTGCGCGGTCCGCCCGCGGGATCCTTGCAGCCCTTGATCAGGCCGAGCGCGAGGTCGGCTGCGGCCCGGTCGCGGGCATTGTCCGCATCGCCACCAGTGCCGCCTATGCCAACCACATCCTTGCGCCGATCCTGCCTGCCTTGCTGCGCCAGTATCCGGACCTGGAGATCGAGTTGCTGATCGGGGATGGTCTGATCGACATGGGCGGTCAGCCGGTCGATCTGGGGGTAAGGGCCGGGCCGCTGCCGGATTCGACAATGCGGGCGCAATCCCTTGGCGTCAGCGAGGTGATAACCGTCAGGGCCGCCGGTGGCCCTCACGACCCCATCGGATTTGCCTATGCCCGCCGCGACCCGATCTGGCGCGAGGCGGCATCACGGCTGAGGGCAACCGACGGCAATACCCTGGCGGCGCTGGCGCTGCATGGCAACGGCACGGCCCGCGTGGGCCGGTTCCTTGTCAGGGAAGAACTCGCGACAGGCCGCCTGGAGCTTGTGCCTGACGCACCCGTCGCCCGCGAGGAATTCCATGTCGTCTACCTCGGAAAAGCGGCGGCGCTGCCCGCCCGCGTCTCAACCGTTGTCGCGCATCTGGTCCGCAAAGGTCGGGTTGACAGATAGCCTGCGGGCGCGCTGTCCGGGCATTGCGATCCGGATCGCGCCGCGCAACCCTCAGGACAGCGCAGCGCCATAGCCTGCGCGACGGCCGAAGACAGCGCCTGAGGTCAGGCCCGAACCGCCGGGGTAGCCTGCAAAGAAGACACCGCCCACAAGCTCGCCACAGGCGTAGAGCCCCGCAATCGGCGTTGCGTCTTGGCGCATTACATTGCCGTCTTCGTTCACCTTCAACCCGCCATAGGTAAAGGTGATCCCGCCCGTCACCGGATAGGCGCGAAAGGGCGGGGTGTCGATCTTCTGGGCCCAATGCGATTTGGGCAAGGCGAGGGAAGGGGTGCCCTTGCCGTCAAGCCTGGTCGGATCGAATGGCCGGGTTTCATCGACCGCCGCATTGTAGCTTTGCAGGGTCGCCAGCGCGCCTGCACCGTCGACGCCGGTCATCTGTGCGGCCAGATCCTCCAGCGTATCGGCCTCAACAAAATGCGCGTCGTCGAAGCGGTATTCGGCATAAAGCAGATCGAACACCTTGCTGTCGAACACCTGCCAGGCGAATTGCCCCGGTTGGTCAAGGATCGCGGCACCGTATTGCGCATAGGTATAATTGCGGAAATTCGCGCCTTCGTCGACGAAACGGTTCCCCTCGGCGTTTACCATGACCCCCAGGAAATAGCAGATTTTCCGGTAGTTCTTGCGCTCGCCCGGCGCCAGGTCGAGGTTGCCGAAGTCAGCCATATGCAGGTCCATCGGGGTTGCGTGCCCGCTGCTGTAAAGGCCATAGGCCTCTGCACCCGCCGCCATCGCCAGGGTCAGCCCGTCGCCGGTGTTATGCGGCGTGCCGCGCACCTTGGCCGCTTTCCAGTTCGGCCCCATGTGGCGCACGCGCAGGTCCTCACTGGCCTCGAACCCGCCCGAGGCGAGGATGACGGCATCGGCCCGTATCTCTTCCTCACCGACTTTCACGCCGGTGACACGGTCGCCCTCCCGGAGCAACCCGGTCACGGCACTGTCAAAGCGGACCTTGCCCCCCAGACGGCGCACCGCCGCCAGTTCCATGTCAAACAGGCCAACGCCTTCATTCCGGGCAGCCAGGGTCAGACCGCCCCAGAACACATGCCGCCCGTCCTTTTCAAAGCTCTGGCGGCTGTAGATCGGCTCGAAGGTGACATCATGTGTCGCCAGCCATTTCATCGTCTCGCCCGATGTGGTGACCAGGCTCTGCTGCTCGGCAGAGAGGGGACGGCCATCGTTGAAGCCCAGCAGGTCCTCGCTGAACTTTTCAACCGTGTAGCTGCCGAAATCTGTGACATCCAGACGCGGATCTTCGGGATCGCGCAGAAGCGGCATCAGATCCTCCTTGCCTTGATAGGCAAAGCGCATGGCACCGGCAGTATACTTGGTGTTGCCGCCTGCCAGCGCCTCGTCCGCCTTTTCCAGCAAAAGAACCTGCGCGCCTTTTTCCAGGGCGGCAATGGCGGCGCATAGCGCTGCGTTTCCTGTTCCGACGACGATAACTGATTTCGGCATTGAATCTCACCTCGAATGGCTGCATTGTATCCGAGTGGATACAATATGAGGCAATACCGTGCAGAAAGTTGAAACGCAAGGGCTGTCCCAAGGCGAGGCGGCCTACCAGCAGCTCCACGCCGCGATCCGGTCAGGGACCTATCAACCCGGCGACCGGCTGCGCGAAGTGGAAGTTGCCGAACGTCTGGCATTGTCGCGCACACCCGTGCGGGAAGCGCTGCGCAAGCTGGAGAGTGACGGGATCGTCGAGCACCGTGCACGGATCGGCGCCGTCATCCGCACCCTGACACACCCCGAGATCGTGGAGCTTTACGAGATGCGCGTGGTGCTGGAACGCACGGCGGCAGAGATGGCGGCCAAACACGCCAGCCCGGCAGAGATCGACACGATGGTGGATATGAACGACCGGATATTCGCGGCGCGCGACGATGCGCGCACAGCCTCCGCGATCAATCAGGACTTCCACCGGTGTATCTGCCTTGCGGCGCGAAACCGGTTCCTGCTGGCCTCGGCTCAGGCGCTGAACAACGCCCTGATGCTGCTGGGGCCCACAACGCTGGAAGATGAAGCGCGGATCAAAACGGTCTGCCAGCAGCACGGTGACATCATCGAGGCGATCCGGAGCGGCGATGCGAAGGCCGCCGGGGCAGCCGCCGCACTTCACCTGGAAACCTCGCTGCGCCACAGGCTGAAGGCACAGGGCGCATGATCCGTTTAATCACCGCACTTGGCGTGGCGGCCGGTGGCGTTGCCGCCTTTCACCTTCTGGGCCTGCCCTTGCCCTGGCTGCTGGGGCCGATCCTTGCCTGCCTGATCGCCTCGCTCGCCGGGGTGCCGATGCGCGGCAACAAGTTGCTGGGCGATGGCATGCGCACCATTCTGGGCGTTGCTGTCGGGGCGACCTTCACGGTCTCTTTGCTGGTATCCATGGGGGCGATGTGGCCGACACTGGTGCTGATCCCGGTGATGGTACTTGCCATCGGGGCGGTCGGCGTGCCGTATTTTCAACGGCTTTGGGGATATGATTTTCCAACCAGCTATTACAGCGCCATGCCGGGCGGATTTCAGGACATGGTGCTGTTCGGAGAAGAAGCAGGCGCAGATGTCCGCGCCCTCTCGCTGATCCATGCGACGCGGGTCATGGTCATCGTCGTTGTCCTGCCCTTCCTGCTTCGATGGGCCTGGGATGCAGACCTCAGCAATCCGCCGGGCCAGCCTGCGGCCTCGATCCCCCTGTCGCAGCTGGCCCTGATGGTCTTTTGCGGGTTTGTCGGCTGGCAGGTCGCGAAGCGGGCGGGCATGTTCGGGGCATCTATCCTGGGGCCGCTGATCCTGGCTGCGGGCTGCGCCCTGACGGGCTTGCTGCAGCACCGCCCCCCGGCAGAGGCGGTATGGGCGGCACAGTTCTTCATCGGCATGGGGGTCGGCACCAAATACGGCGGCGTGACCATGTCCGAGATCCGGACGTCTGTCACGGCGGCGCTCGGCTTTTGTGTCGTTCTGATCATTCTGACCATCATCATGGCCGAGACCATCCATCTGCTGGGCCTCGCCCCCGCGATGGAGACCATCCTCGCCTTCGCACCCGGCGGGCAGGCCGAACTGACGGTGCTGGCCCTGATCGTTGGTGCCGATATGGCCTTTGTGGTGGCGCATCATGTGTTACGCATATTTGTTGTCATCATCGGTGCGCCGCTTTTCGCGCGGTTGTTCAAGACCACGGCGACCGACCCATGACCCAAAGGAACCTTCAAAGATGACTTCAACCCTGGACACTCTCGCGCGCGACACCCGTTTGCGGGTCGCGATCAACACAGGCAATCGGGCGCTGGTGCAACAGGACGGAGACGTCCTGAACGGGATCAGCCCGGCATTGGCGCGACGCCTCGCGACAGAGATCGGCGCGCAGATGGTGCCGGTGATCTACGACGGTGCGGGAAAGGTCTTTGACGATGCGGAGCATGACAAATGGGATGTGGGATTTCTTGCCATTGATGAGAAACGGGCCAGAAAGATTGCATTCACCCGGCCCTACAAGGTGATCGAGGCCACCTTTGCGGTGCGCGCCTCCTCGGACCTGACAGAGGTCGGCGCAGTGGACCGGGCAGGGCTGCGCGTGCTGACCTCCACCGGCTCCGCCTATGACATGCATCTGACCAAATCGCTGCAGCATGCCACGCTGGAACGCTCCGGCACCCCGCCCGAAAGCTTTGCCGAATTCCGCGCCGGGCGCTGCGATGCGGTTGCCGGGGTCCGTGAATCGCTGGTGGGCTTTTTCGGCGATGATCCGGCGGTGCGGATCCTGCCGGGCGTGCTGACCTCGGTGCGGCAGGCGATGGTTCTGCCACGCGCGGACCACCCGCTGATCGGCGCGCTGGACGATTTTGTCGCGCGCGCGATTGCCGATGGCTTTGTGGCCGCCGCCAGCTGAACCTGCGGGGTCAGCGCCCGGTCCAGACCGCTTCGTTGATCATGTGGATCGGTGCGCCATTGGCATAGGCGTTGATCTGTTCGAAGATATCCGTGAATTGCAGATCGAACTCGTCCTCGGTGACATAACCGATATGGGGCGTCGCCAGGACGTTGGGATGGGTAAGAAGCGGGTCAGAGACATCCCTCAGCGGTTCGTGATCAAAGACGTCGACCGCCGCGTAAATCCGGCCCCTGGCAATCTCCGCCTCCAGCACACCCTTGCCGACCAGCCCCGAACGCGAGGTATTCACGAAAAGCGCCCTTGGCTGCATCGCGGCCAGATCCGCAGCGGTGATGATCCCGCGTGTCTCCGGTTTCAGGCGGACGTGAACGCTCACGATATCGGAAGAGGCAAAGAAGGCCTCGCGGGAGGGGGCGACAGTCTCTCCGTCCTGTGCGGCCCGCGCACGGCCCGCTTCGGAGGCCCACCATTGCACCTTCATGCCCAGTGCCCTGGCGTAACCCGCAACGGCACCGGCAATCCGGCCATAGCCGTAAAGGCCAAGGGTGCGGCCGCGCAGGGTGCGCCCGACGCCCGACTGCCAGTTTCCGGCCCTGAGCGAGGCCGCCTGCTGCGGGATCTGGCGATAGCTGGCAAGGATCAGCGCCAGCGTGTGTTCCGCCGCCGCATAGGATGGCGTACCGCCGTGCATGTTCGAACAGAGCAGCACGTTGTGCGCGCTGCAGGCCTCCACGTCGATATGCGGATAGACACTGCGCTGCGAAATCAGCCTGAGCTTTGGCAAAAGCGCAAGCAGGTCCGCGCCGATGGGGGTGCGTTCGCGGAACAGCACCAGCGCCTCGGCCTCCTGCACGCGCGCGGCAAGGGCGGCGGGGTCAGGCTGATGATCGGTCCAGACCGTCACGTCATGACCATCCAGCATCGAGAAACACGCCAGCCCGCGCAGCGTATCGAACCAATCGTCGAGGATATGAACCTTCATCGGCTTTCGACACCGGCATTCGGCGTTGGTGATCGCGGTGTAGGCACGAAAACGGCATCATCCAGCGTTTGCAGGGTGCGGCGCACCTTTTCGCGCTCCGCCAGCAGGTGATTGAACTGTGCGTCACACCCGGAAATCGGTGTCGGATAGTTTGCGATCTCAGCGTTCAGGCTTTGGCGCGCCAGGGTCAGCTCCGACCGGGCAATCGCCAGACATTCTTCGTAGTCTTCCATCATTCTCGCCGCCCTCTTTTATTGTATACCATTGTATACCGAAATGCGCCGAGGTCAATGCCCCGTCCAGATCGCGCGGGGAACAAAGACCTCTCCGGCGGCCAGTTTGCGCGCCGTGCGCACCAGCCCGGCTGATTTCAGGTTGAAGCCCTGCGCGGTATTCTCGAAATCCACAACGACATCTATGGTGCCGCTGGCATGCTCAAGCGTGATCGTCGCGGGAGTCTCCTTCGGTATCGCGGCCAGGCCGTCGGCCACCGTGCCGGGCGTCAGCACACATGAGGCGAGGCATTGCGCACCGGTCACCGCCATCGTGGGATGGCATTTCCACGGCATGAAATAGCGCGTCGCAATGGTGCCGCCCTGCGTTGCGGGGGCCAGCAGCCCGAATTTCGGCGTGACGGATCTGGAAACGTCCCCCATCCCCATGCGCTTGCCCGCCTCCAGCCGGATGGCCTCCATCCGGGCGTAGAAACCGGCGTTCTCGTCCAACTCGGCGGCCGTCTCATAGCCGGTCAGGCCAAAGTCTGCGGCCCTGGCGATGACCATCGGCATGGCCACATCCACGCAGGTCACCTCGATCCCGTCTATCGTGTCGATCAGGTTGCCGGTCGGCAGGAATGCCCCCGTGACACCCCCAACGGTATCCATGAATTGCAACGCCACGGGGGCGGATGTTCCCGGCACGCCGTCAATCTGCGCGGCACCGTCATAGCTGACCACCTTGCCGGGCGTCTGCACGATGGCGGCCACCCTTGCCCCGGTGTTGACGGCGCGGATGTTGACGGTTGTCTGGCCCTCCTGCGCCTCGACCAGCCCCATTTCGATGGCGGCAGGGCCGACACCGGACAGGATATTGCCGCAGGTGGGTTTGAAATCGACCAGCCGGTCCTCGACGCTGACCTGCGCGAAAAAGTAGTCAACCTCCGCCCATTCATCATCCGAGCGCGAAAGCATCGCCACCTTCGTTGTCACGGCGGCCCCGCCGCCCACACCGTCGATGTTCAGTGGATGCCCCGAACCCACGATCGCGATCAGCGTTTCGGCCAGGGCTTCAAGATCTTCGGGCAGGTCGGCGCGGTTCATATAGGGCCCGCGCGAGGTGCCGCCCCGCATGAAGACGAAAGGGATTGCGGTCTGCGTCATGTCAGTCTTCTCAGTTAAAGGGCCAGGGGAAGTTGGTGTATTCCTGCAAAAGTCCCGGCGGGAAATCACGGTTCAGCAACCACGCCATGCCGCACATGAAGGCGATCCCGGCGCCCGTGTAGATCACGGCATAAAGCGTACTGACACCCGCGCGGAACCTCATGAAGGCAAACAGGAACAGGCCAAGTGCCAGGATAAAGCCGAACAGCGCGGTCAGCACCAGAAGGCCTGCAAACCACGACAGTGTCGGCCACAGCCCATGGGTCGCACTGGCGTCTTCGCCGTTCAACTCGCGGTCGGCAAAGATCGTGTCGGTCTCGGGCTTCAGCATCATGCGGATGATCAGCGCGGCACAGCCCAGCAGACAGACCCCGGCCACGAACATCGGGAAAGTCCGGTCGCGGCTGTACTCCGGGATCGACGCCGCATCGTAGTAGGCATAGGCGATGTAGCCGGTGATGATCAGCAGGAACACGAAGGGTGCCCGCTTGGACCCGGATTGCACGTCACCCTCGGCCAGGATGTTCTTGGCCTGACGCAGCCCGAGCACGACGGAGATCACCGTGATGATCAAAAGGATGATGACGATGGGCGAGAAGATATATTCGATGCCTTCGCCAAAGCTCTTGCGGAACTGGCTTTGCGCGATCTGCACGGCCTGGTTGGCATAGGTCTCGGCCGGGCGGGCCAGCACGAAACCGATCAGGAAGGCCGGGCGCGACCAGTCAAAGCGGCGCATCATGATGCCAAGGAAACCGATGCCCAGAAGCGCCACCAGGTCCATCAGGTTCTGGCCGGACTGGAAGGCGGCAAAGCTGATGATCATGAACAGGAACGGGGCCAGCAGCGCGAACCGGATCGTCGTCAGCTTGGCAATCCCGCCCGAAGCCGCGATGCAGATGACCGTACCGACCACATTGGCAAGGGCCAGCAGCCAGACGATGGAATAGGTGATATCAAGGTTGTTCTTCAGCATGGCCGGGCCGACCTCGATCTGGCCGGAGCCCAGCAGGGCAATCGCGCCGATGAAGATCGCCATGGACCCGGACCCCGGGATGCCGAACAGCAAGGTCGGGACTAGCCCGCCGCCTTCCTTGGCATTGTTCGAGCTTTCCGGCCCGATCACGCCACGCACTTCGCCCTTGCCGAACTGCGACTTGTCTTTGGTGGTCTGCACCGCATGGCCATAGGCGATCCAGTCAACGACAGACCCGCCAAGGCCGGGGATGACACCCACGATCACGCCGATGATGGAACAGCGGACCGACAGCCAGATGTTGGCCCACCAGTCCCTGACACCCTCCAGCCAGCCGCCGCCAAGCTGCGGTTCGCGTGCAATGGCGCGGTCCTGCCGGAGAAGCGAGATGATCTCGGGAATGGCAAAGATGCCAAGGCCGACGATGACCAGTTTCAGCCCGTCCGCCAGATAGGGGAAATCATAGGACGACATGCGCAGATCGCCCGAAGAGGCACCCTCGCCAATGGTGCCGATCAGCATGCCCAGACCGGCGGCGACGATGCCCTTGATGGCGACGCGCCCTGCAAGAATGCCGACCATTGACAGGCCGAAGATGGTGATCATCAGCAATTCAGGCGTGCGGAACTCCAGCACGATGGGCCGGGCGATCAGGATGAAGATCGTCAGGAAGCTCGCGCCGACCAGACCGCCGAACAGCGATGAGGCAAAGGCGGCGGACAGCGCGCGCGCGGCCTGTCCCTTCTTGGCCATGGGAAAGCCGTCCAGCACCGTTGCCTGGCTGGCAGACGATCCCGGAATGCCCATCAGAACAGAGGCGAAAGTATCCGATGTCGGCACCACGGCCACCATCCCCACCATGAGCGCAAGCCCCAGAATCGGGTCCATCCCGAACATGAACGGCAAGAGCAGCGACAGCCCCGCGATGCCGCCCAGACCGGGAAACACCCCGATGCAAAGGCCCATCAGAACACCAAGTGTGAGGTAACCCAGTACGACGGGCTGCAAGATCAGCCCCCACGCACTGCCCAGCGCCGGCAGCGCCTCCATGATGACTTCCATGACAAATCCTCCCGATCCGCTTGGTCAAACGCCCCGCCTGTCGGCGGGGCGCTCGCAAAGCGGGTCTCAGTTCAGCGACACGCCGTATTTTTCCTGCAGCCAGTTCTGGATGAAGGCCTTGGCCTCGGGTGTGACCTTGGTGGCGCTGGCAAGCGCCTTTTGCGCAGGCACGCCGGTCATCTGGGGGTATTTGCCCAGACGCTTTTCCGAAATCGCGGCGAAATCGGGACGCGCCTTGATGGCCTCGAAGGCGGCTGTATAGGTCGCAATCGCCGCTTCGGAGGCGCCATTGGGCAGGAAGACCATCTTCTGCGCCGGGAAACCGGCGATGAAGAACGCTTTCCAGGCATCCCAGCTCTCGCCGGAGGTTTCGCAGCCCTCGGTGGCTTCGCAGACTTCCTTGAAGGTCGGGATGTCGGGGAAGGTCGGATCGCGCACGATGTTGCCATCGTCATCCAGCGCGCCCCAGGTCATCATCGGCACGGCTGTGCCCGCCTCGACCAGCGGCGTCACGCCCGACAGGTAGGAGGAGGATGTCTGATAGTCGATGTTGGCTTCGCCCCGTTCAAACATCAGGCGGCCATCACCACGGCCCTTGATGCCCATGACGCTTTCGACATTCAGGCCCAGCATTTCCCAGGCCAGTGTCGGCACGAGGTCAAGGCGCGTGGCACCCTGGTTGCCATAGATGAAATCGACTTCCTTGAGGGCGCTGGCGTCCATGCCGTCCATCTTCGCCGCCAGGTCGGGCGGCAGATAAGCGACACCGCCGGTCCCCGAGGCCAGGACAACGTTCCAGTCGGCATAGTCGAACTTGACGCGCGGATCACCCAGCAGGAACGGGAATTGTGTGGAGCCGCTGGAGCCGAAGATGGTGGTGCCGTCCTCAAAGGTCTGCGACTGGAAATAATTCGCACCCTTGGTCGAACCGGCACCCGGCATGAACTTCACGACCACCGTGGGCTGACCCGGCAGCGCCTCGGACAGAAGCGGGGCATAGAAGTTGGCCCATTTGGCCGAGCCGCCGGTTTCCGAGAACGGGATGATCCATTCGACGGTCTTGCCCGCCATATCCATGGTTTGGCCTTCGGCATGTGCCTTGACCGAGAATGTTGCAGCGGCAGCGGCGACGAGACCAACGGCCACGCGACGCGTGGTTTTGAAAGTGGACATATCTTCCTCCCTTGAATGTAGTCCCTGGTATTGGAGGGACCAAATTAGAATCACGAGGGGGTGTCCGCCCCCTGTTGATCTACGCTGAGTGAACTGCGAACCTTTCATGAAACTTGCATGCGGGAAAATAAGTGCCGTGCGGATTACGCTGATCGAGGACAATGGAAGCCTGGCCAAGGGCATCGGATACCGTCTGCAAGACGCAGGCCATGCCGTGGATCATCTGGCCGATGGCGCCGAAGCGGAAACCTACCTGCAGGCCGACGGGGCCGATCTGGTCATCCTCGACATCAACCTGCCGGGGGTGGACGGGCTGACGCTGCTGCGCCAGATGCGCCAGCGGGGCGATACCCGGCCGGTGATCCTGCTGACCGCAAGGGCAGAGACCGAGGACCGCGTGCTCGGGCTTGATGCCGGTGCCGATGATTATCTGATCAAACCCTTCGACATGGCGGAACTGGAAGCCCGCGTGCGCGCCCTGCTGCGCAGGCGCGCCATTCCCCAGCAACAGCGCGAGGCCGTGGGCGCCCTGCAATATGATGTCGCCGGTCGGCAGTTGTTCGACGGTGAAACCGAGATCGACCTGCCACGCCGTGAGATGTCCATGTTCGAATGCCTCTATGCCGCCAATGGCAGGCTGGTGACCAAAAGCACCCTGCTGGACCATGCCTATGGTGTCGGCACCGATGTGGCCGATACGGTGGTCGAGGTCTATGTCTCGCGCCTGCGCCGCAGGCTCAGCCCCCATGGCATCCAGATCAAGACCCAGCGCGGTCTGGGCTATCAACTCCTGACCGGGCAGGCGGAATGAGGCCGCATTCGCTCCGCTCCCGGCTGATCCTGATCATCCTGACCCCTTTGCTGCTGATCGCCCTGATCACCGGGATCTGGCAATACAGGACAACGACACTCAGGGCCGAAGGCATCTTTGACCGGGGTCTTCTCTCTGCGGCCCTCGCAATTTCGCGCGATATCGCGGTTTCGGATGGCGACGCGCTGAGCCCGCCGACCCGCGCCATCCTCAGCGATACCTCGGGGGGCGAGATTTTCTACCACGTCTATGCGCCCGACGGCGTCTTTGTCACCGGCTACGCAACCCCGCCGGTGCAACCCCCGTCGGCCCCCCAGAATCGGGCCGAACCCTATTATTACGACGCCCGCTACCGGGGCGAGGAGGTGCGGGTCCTGCGGTTTCAGGATGGCACGACGATCAGCGGTGTCAGCGGGGTTTTCAACATCACGGTCTGGCAGAATGCCGATGTGCGCAACAACTTCGTGCATGAAGTCGTGACGCGATCATTCGCTGTCATCGGCCTGCTCGTGGCCTCGGTGGCCCTTGTCGTCTGGTTCGGCGTCGCCCTTGGCCTGCGCCCGCTGCTGGATCTGGAAATGGCCATTGCCCGCAGGACCCCCACCGACCTGGAGCCGATCCGCCGTCCGGTGCCGATAGAGGCCCGCAAACTTGTCGAAACGCTGAACACCCTGCTGGACCGCGTCTCTCGCCGGATCAGCTCGAAGGATGAATTCATCTCCAACGCCGCCCATCAGTTGCGAAACCCTGTCGCCGGTGTGCTCGCCCTGGCCGAGGCGGTGCAGAACGCCCCGAGCCGCGAATCCGCCATCGCGCGCAGCGCCGAACTGGTCGATGCCGCCCGTGAGGCGAGCAGCCTGACAAACCAGCTTTTATCCTTTGAGCGGGCGAGCGGCACAGATGTTGACCGCTCCGGCACCCGGATCGACCTGCGCGACCTGCTGAGCCAGATCACCGAGCGCTTCAAGGCCCAGATCGCGCCGAGGCAAGTGGAACTGACCCTCGCGCTTCCCGACAGGGCGGTCGTGATTAAGGGCGACGAATTCATGCTGCAGGAGGCCTTTTTGAACCTGTTGATGAATGCCGTGGTGCATGGCGGCCCCGGCATGTCAGCCATCGCGGTCAACCTGGCCAGAGAGGGCGAGATGGCCGTGATCGAGGTGAAGGACAACGGCGTCGGCATCCCGCGCGAAAAATTCGTCGAAGCGGTCAGCCGTTTCGGTCAGGCCAATGGCGGCCCGGGCAGCGGGCTGGGCCTGCCCATCGCGGCGCGGGTGATGGAAAACCACGGCGGGTCGCTCAGGCTGCTCGACATATCGGAGGGGACGGCTGTGCTGCTCGCGCTTCCTTTGGACGAAGGGGACCTGCCGCACGACAGCCGCCGCAGAAGCGACTGACGATACAGCGTCCCGCCTTTAACCTGATACTCGCCGTATCGCCGATGTCCCGAGAGCGCGAAGCGCGGCAGGGTATTGGCGCTTCATGTTCAAGGCCGCGCGCTTTACCCGGTTGCGTCAGAGCGCCCCGATGATTTTGACCGCTGGGATAAATCAGGCGATCGGCGGTTTTTCGGCCAGCAGGATGAACCGGTCGTAAAGCCGGGTCCGCAGGTTGTTGCGCAACCCGGTGGTCTGCCGCTGCGCCCGCGCAATCGGCGCATGGGAGAGTTGCCGGATTGGCGAGAACCCGGCCGCCTCCAGCATCGGCACCAGCTGTTCGGCCCTCAGCCCCCCAGCAAAGGGCAGACGCCGCATGATCGCGCGATGCTGTTCGCCCACCGCCCCGTCAATATGCGGCTCGGGCGAAATCCTGTTCCACAGCGCCAGAACCCGGGCGGCCACCCGCCCGGCAAGCGGCAGGTTCGCCCAGTCACCGTCATAGATCAGCAGCCGTCCGCCGGGGCGCAGAACGCGATACCAATCGGCAAAGGCGGCCTCCGGCTCGACCAATGTCCAGACCAGATGGCGGCAAAGCACGGCGTCATAACTGTTGTCAGGCTCCAGCGTGCGTGTGGCATCGGCATGAAGGAACCGCAAACGCGGCTTGCCTGCGTGTTTTTCACGCGCCCGGGCCAGCATGGCTTCGGAAAAATCAAGCGCGGTGACGTCATGGCCCTGATCATGGATCAGCCTGGTGACCTCGCCCGTGCCACAGGCCAGCTCAAGCACACGCCTGGGGGCCGGTCCCAGATGTTCGCGCATCGGGGCTGCCCAGGCCGCCGCTTCCGCGCCCGGCTCGATGCGGTGCCCGAAGGACATATCAAAGGTTGCAGCGCGCCGGGACCAATGGGCGCGGATTTCCTCGGTCAGATCGTGGTTCAGGGTCATTCGGTTTCCCGGGCAAGGATGGCGGTGAAACGATCTTTGGCGCGGCGCGGAAGATCGGCTGGAAAATCGGCTTGGGGAATGTCTCCGACCTGAATCAACATGACCATTCCCATCGCGAAATGCGGCGAGCATTTGATTCCGTAGCTGCCCGGCACTGTCAATGTCACGGTGAACTCTTCGTTGATCTGGCTTTTGAACGGCACGGCACCCAGCGGCAGCATCCCGTCGATGATCGCGGCATTATGCCCCGATTGCACTGGGATGAAACGCACCGCGTCGCCGGGGGCGATTTTCAGAAATTCCGGTTCATAGATCATCGCCCCCTGACCGTTGCGTGTGTACATCTGCACCTCATGCGTTTCGGCAAGGGCCACCAAGGGGGGCAGGGCGGACAGGATCGTCAGCAGCGCAATATGCTTCATCGGTTCACACCTCGTGACATAGAAAGCGAAAGACAGTTGCATTGTCGGCGGGGTCGCGGAGCCGGGTGGCCTGAACGCGAAAGATCGAGGCCAGCCGCGCGGTGCTCAGCACCTCATCGGGCGGCCCGCAGGCGACCATCCGCCCGCCCTCCATCACCGCCAGGCGGTCACAGCCCATCGCCTGGTTGAGATCATGCAGCGCCATGACCACCGTCACCGGCAGATTGGCCACCAGCCGCAGCAGCGACAGCTGGTGGTGGATATCCAGATGGTTGGTCGGCTCATCCAGGATCAGGATGCGCGGCCGCTGCGCCAGTGCCCGTGCGATCTGGACCCGCTGGCGTTCACCGCCCGACAGCGTGGCCCAGCGGTGCCCTGCCATCTGGGCCATGCCCACGGCCTCCAGCGCATCGGTCACGATGGCCCGGTCCTGCGCACCGAAAGGGGCCAGCGCCGACAGCCAGGGCGTGCGTCCCAGCTCGACCACATCGCGCACCAAAAGTGCCTCGGAGGTTTCGGCGATCTGTTCCACAACCGCAATCTTATGGGCGATGTCGCGCCTGCTGAGCGTGGTCAGGGGCGCGCCGTCCAGCAGCACGGTGCCGGTGCGGCGCGTCAGCAGCCCCGCCAAAAGGCGCAGCAGCGTGGATTTGCCGGAACCGTTCGGGCCGATCAGGCCAAGCGTCTCACCCGGCGCAACCTCAAGCGAGACGTCCTCGACAATGGGCCGCGACCCTGCCGCCCAGCCAAGGGATCTTGCCTCAAGCCTCATGACCATCTCCTGTTGCGCACAAGGATCAGCGCAAAGCCCGGCGCGCCAACCAGCGCCGTGACCACACCAATCGGGACAACCTGACCGGGGATCAGCATGCGCGATGCGATATCCGCCAGGATCAGAAAGACCGCCCCCGCCAGGGCGGAGGCAGGCACAAGCCGCGCATGCCGTGGCCCGACGACGAAACGCATGGCATGGGGGATCACAAGGCCCACGAACCCGATGGAGCCGACCAGGCTGACCATGGTGGCGGTCATCAGGGTCACGGCACCGATCAGCATGATCTGCACCCGACGCACCGCGATGCCAAGCGAGGCCGCCGAGGACACGCCGAAGGAAAACGCATCCATTGCCCGCGCAAACCACAGGCAGATCAGAAAGCCGACCGCGGTGACGGGGGCCGCCAGCACCACATCGGGCCAGCGCACCCCCGACAGATTGCCCAGCAGCCAGAACATGATCCCGCGCGCCTGTTCGGCATTTGCCGATTTGGCGATCAGAAAGGATGTCAGCGCGTTGAAAAGCTGCGAACCGGCGATGCCCGCAAGCACCAGCTGCGCAGAACCGCCACCCGCCGCGCGCGCCAGCATTGCCACCACGGCAAAGGCCAGCGTCGCCCCGACAAAGGCCCCGCCCGAGATCCCCAGCAGACCACCGCCAACGCCCAGAATGGTGACCGCAACCGCACCGGCTCCGGCCCCTGCGGACACGCCCAACAAATAGGGATCGGCCAGCGCATTGCGCACCAAAGCCTGCAGAACGACACCCGACAGGGCAAGGCCCGCTCCACAGGCGGCAGCCAGCAGGGTGCGCGGCAGCCGGTAGCTCCAGATAATGCCGGCGTCGATAGGATCGACGATCAGCCCGGCGTCCCAGATGTTATTGGCAAAGACCGCCGCCACCGTCGCAAGCGGCAGCGGCGTCTCACCAATGACGACACCGCCCAGAACGGCCAGCATCATTATGGCCGCCCCCTGCGCGACCCGCAGCCCATATGTGCGCCGCAAAACGCGGGGGGCAGCCAGATCACTCATTGAAGATCAAACTCCGGCAGGGCCTCGGCCAATGTCTCAAGCGCTGTGACATTGCGGATCGAGGGGTCCATCGAATGCGCGTTCAGGATCACGATGCGGTCATTCCTGACCGCGTCCATCTGGCTGGTCACCGGATCGCTGCGCAGGAATTCCAGCTTCTTCTCCACATCATCCGCCTCGAAACGGCGCCGGTCCATTTCGGCGACGACGATGACCGAAGGGTTGGCGCGGGCGATGCTTTCCCAGCTGACAACCGGCCATTCCTCGTCGCTTTCCACGACATTGCGCAGCCCGAGCTTCTCCATCATGTAACCCGGAGGTCCCTTGCGGCCCGCGACATAGGGGTCGATGTCCATCTCGGCGGAGGAGAACCAGAACACGGCCGAAGCATCGTCAAGATCCAGCGCCGCCGCCTTTTCGATGGCCGCCGCTTCGCGGGCTTTCAGATCCGCGACCAGAGCCGCGCCTTTTTCGGACACGTCAAAGATCTGTGCCAACTGGGTGACACCGGCATAGATGCTGTCCATTTCGAACATGGCCAGACGGGTGCCGTCCGATCCGGTGCTGTTGTCCTTGGCCCAGCAATCGGCGGGCAGTACGAAGGTCGGGATGCCAAGGTCGGCAAACTGGTCGCGGGTGGCGACGATGCCCTGCGGGCCGATGTGCCATTCATATTGCACGACAACCACATCGGGGCGCTTCTCGACCACGGATTCAAAGCTGGGGTCATTGTCGGCCAGACGTTCAATGCCAGCGTTCAATTCGGTGAACTCCGGCAACACTTCGGTGAACCACACCGAGGTGCCGGCAACCCTGTCGCCAAGCCCCAGCGCATACATCAGTTCGGTTCCGGCCTGACCGACAGTCACCGCCGTTTCAGGGGACGCGTCAAAGGTGACGTCGACGCCGCAATTCTCGATCGTCAGGGGATAGGCCGTCTGGGCCTGCGCCACCGGCGCGAAACAGACCGCGCCCAGCAGGGCCGCCCTTAGTGTCTTGTGATACATCCTATGTCTCCGGAGTGTGATGGGCCCGGAGACAAAGAGGGTATGGCGAACCCATGGCTGGCCTGCACGGCAACCGGGGCGGCTGACATCTGCAGGTTGGCGATGGAGGGTGCATGGATGCACCGCTGGACAAAGTTCATTCGACACCTCCCCGGACTCCCCGCCCGGGCCGCGTTACGTTTGCTGTCGGCAGGTCTCCTGACTGGCGGGTCGTCACGGCAGCGGCCTTCCCATGGCACGGGGCCACAGTGGCATGATCGCTGCACGCTCATCGCCTACAGTTGCGGGGGCAGTTCCGGTTCACCGGCGGACCGGTGGCGGATTCCCTTTTGATTCCTTGCGGAAACCGACAGGCGTTGTTCTAGCCAGCAATTTCCGCAGCCGCAATCGCCGATCTCGGGCCGCTCAACCACAGCCCGGAGCGCGACGGGTCGCAGCTGCGCGGCAGGGGCGGCGGCACAGGTCATTTCAGGCCCTGCGCCTCCATCGCTTCGGCCAGTGCCTCAAGCCCGTCGATGATCCGGGTCGAAGGGTTCAGCGTCATCGCGTCCATCGGCAGCACCCGGCCCTCGCTGACCGCCTCCATCAGGCTGGCCACCGGATCGCCGGTCAGGAACGCCATCTTGGCCTCGGTCGAATCCATCGGATAGCGGCGGCGGCTCATGTCGGCGATGGCGATGATCGTCGGGTTTTTCCGGGCGATGGTCTCCCAGCTCACGGTCGGCCAGTCCTCGAAACTGTAGATGATGTTGGTCATCCCGAGTTGCCGCGCCATGTAGCCCGGTGCGCCGTTCTGCCCGGCGACATAGGGGTCGGCCTCCGTGGTTGCCGACGAGAACCAGAAGACGACGCTGACATCTCCGGAGACCGCGCCGACCTTTGCCTTTGCCGCTGCTTCACGCTTGCGCAGATCCGCGATCAGCGCCGCGCCCCGGTCCTGAACGTCAAAAATCTCGGCCAGCTCGGCAATGTCACGATAAACGAGGTCCATCTCGAAGGGCACCGGGCGCGGGCCGTCCGAGGTTTCCATCTGCGGCCGGTCGGCACAATCCGACGGCAGGTTGTAGGCCGGAATGCCGAGGTCCGCGAATTGCTGGCGCGTGCCGACGGACCCCTTTATCCCGATGTAATATTGCAGGTCAGTCGTCACCAGGTCGGGGCGGCGTTCGATCACCGCCTCGAAGGAGGGGTTGTTGTTGTCCAGCCTTTCGATCCCGGCATCCACTTGCGCGAACTGCGGCAGCACCGGACTGCGCCAGACCGAGGTCGCCCTGACCCGGTCGGCCAGCCCCAGCTGATACAGGATCTCGGTGCCCCGCTGGCCAAGCGAAACCACAGTCTCGGGGGCCTTCGGGAACACCAGTTCTATGCCGCAATTGTCGATGGTCAGCGGATAGTCGGTTTTGGCCAATGCCGGCAGCGCCAGCACCATTGCCGTCAGGGCGGCGCCGCTCAGGGATTTGAGGGACATATGTGATCTCCGGTTGATGAAGCGACCGGAGACAGGAAGGGATTGCCGACCTCGGACAGCAACACGGCGCCGGCCGTGAGGGCAGGAGCATTGTTGCAGTTACCGGAAACCCCGAAAGGCCCCGTTGAGGAAAACGTCATATGGCACCTCCCCGGACACCCCGCCCGGACCGCGTTGCTGTTGCATGTCGGCAGGTCTCCTGACTGACGGGTCGCTGTGCTTGGCTGCCTTCCCATGGTCCTTGGACCACAGTGGCATTTATGGCTTGGCACTCGCCGTCTACAGTTGCGGGGGCAGTTCCGGTTCACCGCTTGCGCGGTGGCGGATTCCCTTTTGATTCCTTTCGGAAACCGACAGAAACTGGTTAACCTCTCGTTCTGGTGAATACAATCACACCTCGACAGTGACCTTGCCGATCGGGTGCGAACAGCAGGCCAGGATATAACCCTCCGCGATATCATCTTCCGAGATGCCGCCGTTATGGACCATGTGAACATCGCCCTCCGTCTTGCGGATCTTGCAGGTGCCGCAGATGCCAAAGGTGCAGCCCGACGGGATGTTGAGCCCGCTGGCCTTGGCCGCCGCCAGGACGGTGTCGGTCTGTGCGACCCTGGCAGTGACGCCCGAGGTGGCAAAGGTGATCTCGGCGCTGGTATCCTCGTCCGGCACGATGTCGTCCAGCGCGGGGGCCTCGGCCTCGTTCGGGGTGGGGGCCTGGAAATTCTCCTGGTGGTAGCGATCCATGTCATAGCCAAGACCCTGAAGCGCCTCGCGCACGGTCTGCATGAAGGGCTCGGGCCCACAGCAAAAGACTTCGCGCTCCAGATAATCGGGGGCCATGAGGCCCAGCATCAGCTGGTTGATCTGGCCGCGATAGCCGGTCCAGGGCGCAAACCGGTCGGCCGCCTTGACGATCCAGTGCAGGTCGATGCCCGGCACCCGGCTGGCCATGTGCTCCAGCCGCTGGCGAAAGATGATCTCGGACGGGCGGCGCGCGCAGTTCACAAAGACGATGTCAGGCTCGGTGCCCAGATCGAACATCCAGGTGGTCATCGACATCATCGGCGTGATGCCGGACCCGGCCGAGATGAACAGGTATTTGTCTGACGGGAAATCGGTATGGGTGAACCAGCCCGCCGGTCCCGTCACCTTCAGCCGCATGCCGGGTTCCAGGTGATCCAGCATCCAGCGTGTGCCGATGCTGTCGGCCTGCGCCTTGACGGTGATCGAGATCGACCGCGGCCGCGAGGGCGAGGAGGAAATCGTATAGGTCCGGTGCACGGTGCCACCGGGCACCGGCAGTTCCAGCGTCAGGAACTGACCCGGCTTGAAGTCGAACAGCGCCCCCGAGGGCGCGCGAAAGGTGAATGTGGCGGTATTGGCCAGTTCGGGGATGACCGACACGCATTCCAGCGGTTCATCGTCCTGCCAGAAGATATTGGACGGATGGGCGATATCTTTCATCGTGTTACTCCGCCGCCATCTGGGTCGGGGTCAGCCGCCGCGACATCGTGTTGCAATACCAGTCGACAAAACCGATCACGCCGGTCTCGTGGATGGGCGAATAGGGACCGGGCTCATAGGCGGGTGAATTGATGCCGCGCTGGTTGTCTTCCACCACCCGGCGGTCCTCGTCATTGGTGGCGATCCAGACCTCGGTCAGGCGCTGGAGATCGTAATCCACACCTTCCACGGCATCCTTGTGGACCAGCCATTTGGTCGTGACTTGCGTTGTCGTCGCCGTCAGCGGTGTGACGCGAAAGACGATGGAATGATCCGGCAGGAAATGGTTCCAGGTGGTGGGGTAATGGTATTTCAGCAAAGTGCCGGCGGTGTCGTCCCGGACCCGCCCGAGAAACTTTGTCACCGCCGGTTTCAGGTCCATCGTAAAGCTCTTGGCACCCGGCAGAAGCGGCATCCGCGCAAGGCGGTATTGCATGTCCTCGGCCATGCGGAATTGCGAGGGATAGCCCTGATCTTCCAGCCGGTCGAAATGGGCCTGAAGATGCGGCGGTGTCTCCCCTTCCTCGATGCCGGTGACGGTCGGATCATCGGTAAAGGACCGGCACAGGCCCGGATGGTTGCCCCCGCAATGGTAACATTCGCGGTTGTTTTCCCAGACCAGCTTCCAGTTGCCGTCTTCGATGATGCTTGTCTCATGCGCGACCTTGGCGTCGCTCAGGTCATGCACCGCAAGATAGGGCTGCGCGAGGGCGGCGAAGGCCTCGAAATCGGGCGCTTCATCGGCAAGGCAGATATAGATCAGCCCCTGCAGATCCCGGCAATGGACCGGTTTCAACCCATGCTGTGACGGATCGAAATCAGGCCCCATTTCGCGGGCCCACAACAGCTTTCCGTCCAGACTGTATGTCCATTGGTGATAGGGGCAGACCAGGTTGGGCGACACGCCCTTTGCCTTGTTGCAGATGACCGAACCGCGATGGCGGCAGGAATTGTGAAAGGCGCGGATCACGCCATCGGAACCGCGCACGATGACCACGCCGTAGCTGCCGACCTGATGGGTGACATAGCTGCCCGCTTTGGTCAGTTCGCAGGCAGGGACGGCGAACAGCCAGTCGCGGTAGAAAATCGTTTCCATATCCGCGCGAAAGACGTCGGGATCGGTGTAGAAGGGTTGTTCCAGCGCATGGCCGGCGCGGCGCCGTGCCAGCAGGTCGCTGAGTGGGTGGGTCATCTTTCTGGTCTCCTGCCGCGCCCCGCGGATCGATTTGGGCAGATGACAGCACAAGACACCGATGGGCCGCAGCCTCTGGGAGGTGCCGCGCGCCAATTCAGTGCCAAGACCGCCACCCGCGGTTGAACAACTTCACCAAGGCTGGTTTCCGGACTTGATCGCAGCCCGTGAGGGCCCGAGGCGCAACGCCTTCCCGGGCTCCTCCTGCCCAGTGGCCGTTGATGCGCCGCATTACGATCTTACCGTTGCGGGGGCAGTGCCGGATTTTCGCCGGCTTCCCAATTCTCGGACCGAAGCCCGCACCTTGTCCTGTGATGATAGGCCGGACGCATGTTTTATGAAGATTTATTTGCGACCAAAACACTCTTGGAAAAGACAGCAACGCATTTTCCCGGAAGGGGAAGGTAAAAAGGCCGACATCTATATATTGACAGTTTGCCTCAAGTTCACCCAATATGCAGTTGCTTTGGTGCCGGCGACTCGTCTTGCCGGTGAAAAGGGAAGCTGGTGAAAATCCGGCACTGCCCCCGCAACTGTAAGCAGCGAGTCACGTCCCGTTACCACTGGTGCATGCCGCACCGGGAAGGGGGCCGCGACACCCGAGCTGCGAGTCAGGAGACCTGCCGGAGCACCATAGATGACGACCGCGGCGGAGGGCCGGGGCGCGTGTTCCGGTGCCACTGGCGCCCGATCCCGTGCCCTTCCTTTCGTGCCAACACCATAGTGAGGACAGGGCAAATGACCATTACAGTCTATTCCAAACCGGCCTGCGTGCAATGCACCGCAACCACCCGCGCGCTTGAGATGCGCGGCATTGATTTTCAGCTGATCGACCTGACCGAGGATGCCGCGGCAATGGCACTGGTGCAGGGTCTGGGCTATCGGCAGGCCCCCGTCGTGGTGGCAGGCGATGATCACTGGGCCGGATTCCGCCCCGACAAGATCAGCGCGATGATCTGAGGGCGCGGCAATGGGCGGGCTGGTCTATTTCTCGTCCCGGTCGCAGAACACGCATCGTTTCGTGGGCCGGACCGGTCTGGCGGCGGCGCGTATTCCGCCGGACCCCGAAGCGCCGCTGCCCGCTCCCGACGCGCCCTTTGTGCTGGTCACACCAACCTTTGCGGACGGGCAGGGGCGTGGCGCGGTTCCCAAACCGGTGATCCGCTTTCTCAACATTGCGCGCAACCGTGCGCTGTTGCGCGGGGTCATCGCCTCGGGCAACCGGAACTTCGGCGCGACCTATGCGCTGGCGGGCGATGTGATCGCCAGAAAATGCGCCGTGCCGGTGCTGTATCGCTTTGAACTCGCGGGGACCGACGGTGATGTCGCCCGTGTCCTGGATGGATTGGACAGATTTTGGAAAACGCAACTCTTGACCGCGAACTGACCGACAGCGCCCCGGCCGCAGCGGTGCCTGCCGAATGGCAGGGGCTCGACTACCACGCGCTGAACGCGATGCTGAACCTCTATGACGATCAGGGGCATATCCGTTTCGACGCCGACCGCATGGCGGCGCGGCAGTACTTCCTGCAGCATGTGAACCAGAACACGGTGTTCTTTCATTCGCTGGATGAAAAGCTGGACTATCTGGTCAGCGAAGGCTTTTACGAAGAGGCCGTGCTGAAGCAATATGACCGCGGTTTCCTGCACCGGATCTGGGCGGCAGCCTTTGCCCTGAAGTTCCGTTTTCCGACCTTCCTGGGCGCGTTCAAATACTACACCAGCTACACGCTGAAAACACTGGACGGGAAACGCTATCTCGAACGCTTCGAAGACCGCGTGGTGATGGTCGCCCTGACGCTGGCGCGCGGCAGTGAAGACGACGCGATGCGCCTGATGAACGAGATCATCGCAGGCCGGTTCCAGCCCGCAACGCCGACCTTCCTGAACGCGGGCAAGGCGCAAAGGGGCGAGCTGATTTCCTGTTTCCTGCTGCGTCTGGAAGACAACATGGAAAGCATCGGGCGGGGCATCAATTCGGCCCTGCAATTGTCCAAGCGCGGCGGCGGCGTGGCCCTGCTGCTGACCAACCTGCGCGAACATGGTGCGCCGATCAAAGGGATCGAGAACCAGTCGTCCGGGGTGATCCCGGTGATGAAACTGCTGGAAGACAGCTTTTCCTATGCCAACCAGCTGGGCGCGCGTCAGGGCGCCGGAGCCGTCTATCTGAACGCGCACCACCCCGATATCCTGCGTTTCCTCGATACCAAGCGCGAGAATGCGGATGAAAAGATCCGGATCAAGACCCTGTCGCTGGGCGTGGTCATCCCCGACATCACCTTTACCCTGGCCAAGAAGAACGAGGATATGTACCTGTTCTCGCCGCATGATGTGGAACGGGTCTACAAGGTGCCTTTCTCGGAAATCTCGGTGACCGAGAAATACCACGAGATGGTGGATAACCCCAGGATCCGAAAGAAAAAGATCAACGCGCGGGCGTTCTTCCAGACGCTGGCCGAGATCCAGTTTGAATCGGGCTATCCCTATATCATGTTCGAGGACACGGTGAACCGCGCCAACCCGGTCAAGGGGCGCATCGTCATGTCGAACCTGTGTTCCGAGATTCTCCAGGTCAGCGAGGCCTCCGAATTCAACGACGATCTGAGCTACAAGCATCTGGGCACCGATATCTCCTGCAACCTCGGGTCGCTCAACATCGCCAAGGCAATGGATGGTGGCGATCTGGGGGGCACGGTGCAGGCGGCGATCCGGGCGTTGAACGCGGTGTCGGAACTGTCGGCCATCGACTCGGTGCCTTCCGTGCGCCGGGGCAACGACGAAGGACATGCCATCGGGCTCGGGCAGATGAACCTGCACGGTTTCCTTGCGCGCGAGCATATCCACTACGGCAGCGCCGAGGGTGTGGATTTCACCAACATCTATTTTGCCACGGTGCTGTTCCACTGTCTGCGCGCATCTAACGCATTGGCGCGCGAACGCGGCCGCAGCTTTGCCGGTTTCGAAACGTCGAAATACGCCGATGGCAGTTTTTTCGATACCTATGTCGAACGGGACTGGCTGCCCGAAACCGCGCGCATCAAGGCCCTGTTCGATCAGTTCGGCATCGAAGTGCCCAGCCGTCAGGACTGGAACGCGCTGAAAGAGGAGGTCATGAAGGACGGGTTGTTCAACCGCAACCTTCAAGCGGTGCCGCCGACCGGGTCGATCAGCTATATCAACAATTCGACCTCGTCGATCCACCCGATCACCTCGAAGATCGAGATCCGCAAGGAGGGCAAGCTGGGCCGCGTCTATTACCCGGCGCCCTATATGACCAATGACAATCTTGAGTACTACCGGGATGCCTATGAAATCGGGCCGGAGGCGATCATCGACACCTATGCCGCCGCCACGCAGCATGTGGATCAGGGCCTGTCGCTGACGCTGTTCTTCAAGGACACCGCCAGCACCCGCGACATCAACCGCGCCCAGATCTACGCCTGGAAGAAAGGCATCAAGACAATCTATTACATCCGCCTTCGCCAACTGGCGCTGGAAGGAACCGAGGTGCAGGGCTGCGTCTCCTGCTCGTTGTGAGGACCGAAATGAAAGATCTGACCCATTCCCGCCCCGTGCCGCGCGCGATCAACTGGAACCGTTTGCAGGACGACAAGGACCTGGAGATCTGGAACCGTCTGACGGTGAACTTCTGGCTGCCGGAAAAGATGCCGCTGTCGAACGACATCCAAAGCTGGTCGCAATTGTCGGAGGAAGAACAGCGCCTGACGATCCGGGTGTTCACCGGCCTGACACTGCTGGACACGATCCAGAACACCGTCGGCGCACCTGCGCTGATGGCCGATGCGGTCACGCCGCATGAAGAGGCGGTTCTGACCAATATCGCCTTCATGGAGGCGGTCCATGCGCGGTCCTATTCCTCCATCTTCTCGACCTTATGTTCCACCGCCGAGGTGGACGAGGCATTCCGCTGGTCGGAAGAGAATGCGCAGCTGCAGCAGAAATCGCGGCTGATCCTAGATGAATATGACGCCACATCGAACCCGCTGCGCAAGAAGGTGGCCAGCGTGTTTCTGGAAAGCTTCCTGTTCTATTCCGGCTTTTACCTGCCAATGCATTGGTCCAGCCGCGCCAGGCTGACCAACACCGCCGATCTGATCCGCCTGATCATCCGCGACGAGGCGGTGCATGGCTATTACATCGGCTACAAGTTCCAGCGCGCCATGGAACGGCTGACCGAAGCGGAGCGGGCTGAATTGAAAGACTTTGCCTTTGCGCTGATGTTCGACCTCTACGAGATCGAGACCCGCTATACCGCGATGCTCTATGACCCGCTGGGGCTGACCGAAGATGTAAAGAGCTTTCTGCACTACAACGCCAACAAGGCGCTGCAGAACCTGGGGTTCGAATCGCTGTTCCCCGAGGAATTGTGCAAGGTGAACCCGGCGATCATGGCGGCCCTCAGCCCCAATGCGGATGAGAACCACGACTTCTTTTCCGGCTCCGGCTCATCCTATGTCATCGGCAAGGCCGAGGCGACAGAAGACGCCGATTGGGATTTCTGAACGCGCCGCGCGGACAGCGGTCTCGAATTCGCGCGTGGGGAAAGCGGAAAGGGCTCGCAGGTCGCCCGGCCGCACCAGGCACAAATATCCCCTGTGCATGCGCGCGGTGAGCCGGTTCAGCGATGCGCCTCGAACGCCGGTCTTGCCTCACAGCTGACGGCGGCGGCTATTCCGCCGCGATGACGGCCCGTGGGGCAGGCACATAGTTCAGGATCGGCGCAAGCCAGCGTTCAACCTCGTCAAAGGGCATGTTCTTGCGGCTGGCATAATCCTGCACCTGATCCCGTTCGATCTTGGACACGCCGAAATAATAGCTATCGGGATGCGCGATATAGAGGCCGGACACCGATGATCCCGGCCACATCGCCATGCTTTCCGTCAGCGTGACACCTGTGGCGGCTTCGGCGTCCAGCAGGCTGAACAGGGTCCGCTTCTCTGTGTGGTCGGGCTGGGCGGGATAGCCGGGGGCGGGGCGGATGCCCTGATAGGGCTCGCCGACCAGTTCGTCAGGCGCAAAGGTTTCATCGGCGGCATAGGCCCAGTAGCTGCGGCGCACGCGCTGGTGCAGCATCTCGGCCATGGCCTCGGCAAAGCGGTCGGCCAGTGCTTTGACAAGGATCGCGGAATAATTGTCGTTTTCCTTGTCGAACCGCTTGGCGATCTCGGCCTCCTGCGCACCTGCGGTCACGACAAACCCGCCGACCCAGTCGTCGGTCCCATCGGGGGCGACAAAATCGGCCAGTGCCACATTGGGGCGGCCGGCGCGTTTGGCATGTTGCTGGCGCAGCGTGTGCAATCTGGCCAGATCACCGCTGCGCGAGCTGTCGGTGAACAGCTGGATGTCGTCGCCCCGTGCATTGGCGGGCCAGAACCCGACAACCGCCCGCGGCCCGAACCATTTTTCATCAATGATCCGTTTCAGCATTTGCCTGGCGTCGGCAAACAGTGCCCGCGCGGCTTCGCCCTGTTTTTCATCCTCAAGGATTTTCGGATAGACGCCCTTCAGCTCCCATGTGCGAAAGAACGGCGTCCAGTCGATATATTCGGCAATCTCGGCCAGATCCCAATCCTCGATGGTCCTGGCACCGGTGAAGCTGGGGGCGGGCACGGTATAACCGCTCCAGTCGATCCGCATCGCATTGGCACGCGCCTCGGCCAGCGGCACACGTTTCTTGGCGCGTTCGGCGCGTTCATGGCGCTCGGTCACTTCGATGTATTCGGATCTGATCCTGTCGATATAGGCGGCCTTGCGGTCCTTGCTCAGCAACTCGCCAACCACCCCCACCGCGCGGCTGGCATCCAGCACATGGACCGCCTGACCCCGGGTGTAGCGCGGCGCGATCTTGACGGCGGTATGTACCTTTGAGGTCGTGGCGCCCCCGATCAGCAGCGGAATGTCAAAGCCCTCGCGCTCCAGCTCGGCGGCCAGGTGAGACATTTCGTCAAGGCTGGGGGTGATCAGGCCGGACAGGCCGATCACATCGACATTCTCGTCACGGGCGATCTGCAGGATCTTCTGCGGCGGCACCATCACCCCAAGGTCGATGATTTCATAGTTGTTGCAGGCCAGCACGACGCCGACGATGTTCTTGCCGATGTCATGCACGTCGCCCTTGACCGTGGCCATCAGCACCTTGCCCGCGGTCTCGCGGCCGACACCGCCGTTCAGCCGCTTTTCCTCTTCCATATAAGGCAGCAGGACCGCCACGGCCTGTTTCATCACCCGGGCCGATTTGACCACCTGCGGCAGGAACATCTTGCCCGCGCCAAACAGGTCTCCGACCACGTTCATGCCGGCCATCAGCGGCCCTTCGATCACATGCAGGGGGCGTTCGGCGGACTGGCGCGCTTCCTCGGTATCGGCTTCGATGAACTCGGTGATGCCGTTGACCAGCGCATGTTCCATCCGCTTTTCGACACTCCATTCGCGCCATGCCAGATCGCGCAGCTTTTCCGTGCGCGCACCGCCGCGAAAGCGGTCGGCGATGTCCAGCATCCGTTCGGTTGCATCGTCGCGACGGTTGAGCACCACATCTTCGCAGGCCGCGCGCAAGTCGGGATCAATCTGGTCATAAACCGCCAGCTGCCCCGCGTTGACGATCCCCATGTCCATGCCCGCCTGAATGGCGTGATACAGGAACACCGCATGCATCGCCTCGCGCACCGTGTCATTGCCGCGGAAGGAGAACGACAGGTTCGACACCCCGCCCGAGACATGGGCATGGGGCAGGTTGCTGCGGATCCAGCGCGTCGCCTCGATGAAATCGACGCCGTAATTGTTGTGTTCCTCGATGCCAGTCGCCACGGCGAACACATTGGGGTCAAAGATGATGTCTTCGGGGGGAAAGCCGACCTCATCCACCAGGATGCGGTAGGCGCGTTCGCAAATCTGGATCTTGCGCGCGCAGGTGTCGGCCTGGCCGTCCTCGTCAAAGGCCATGACCACCACCGCGGCACCATAGGCAAGGCACAGGCGCGCATGGTGGCGAAAGGCGTCTTCGCCCTCTTTCATGCTGATCGAATTGACCACGGACTTGCCCTGAACACATTGCAGGCCTGCCTCGATCACCTCCCATTTCGAACTGTCGATCATGACCGGCACCCGGGCGATGTCCGGCTCGGCGGCGACAAGGTTCAGGAATTCGACCATCGCGGCCTTTGAATCGATCAGCCCCTCGTCCATGTTGACGTCGATGATCTGGGCACCGTTTTCGACCTGATCCCGCGCCACGTCCAGTGCCGCACTGTAATCACGGTTGGTGATCAGCTTGCGGAACCGCGCAGAGCCGGTGACATTGGTGCGTTCGCCCACATTCACAAAGGGAATATCGGGGGTCAGAACAAAGGGCTCCAGCCCGGACAGGCGCAGATGGCGGCTCATGCTGCCACCTTGCCTTGCAACTGGCGGGGGGCATGGGGTGCCACCGCCTCGGCAATGGCGGCGATATGGTCGGGCGTGGTGCCACAGCAGCCGCCGACCACGTTCACCAACCCTTCGGCAGCGAATTCGGCCACCTGGCGCGCAGTATCCCCGGGCCCTTCGTCGTATTGCCCGAAGGCATTGGGCAACCCGGCATTGGGATAGGCACAGATCAGCGTATCCGCCACCCCCGCAAGCTCCGCGATATGCGGGCGCATCGCGCTGGCCCCAAGCGCACAGTTCAGACCCACGGTGAAAGGCCGCGCATGGCTGACCGAATGCCAGAAGGCGGTGGGCGTCTGCCCCGACAGCGTGCGCCCGGAGGCATCGGTGATCGTCCCCGAGAGCATCAGCGGCAGCCTGCTGCCCTGTTCTTCAAAGGCCTCGAAGCAGGCGAAAATCGCAGCCTTGGCGTTCAGCGTGTCAAAGATCGTCTCGATCAGGATCAGATCGGCCCCGCCCGCGATCAGCCCGCGCACCTGCTGGCCGTAGGCCAGGCGCAAGTCGTCGAAGGTGACAGCACGGTATCCCGGATCGTTCACATCCGGGCTGAGTGATGCGGTTCGGTTTGTCGGTCCGACCGCCCCCGCCACGAAGCGCGGCCTGCCGTCGATGGCCGTCGCCCGGTTCATCGCAGCACGGGCGATGCGCGCCCCTTCGGCGTTCAGGTCGTGCACGGCGCTTTCCATCCCGTAATCGGCCTGCGCGATGGTGGTGGCGGAGAACGTGTTGGTCTCGACAATATCCGCACCGGCCATCGCAAAGGCGAAATGGATATCCTCCACCGCCTGCGGCTGCGTCAGGGTCAAAAGGTCGTTGTTGCCCTTCTGCGGATGCTCGGAATGGTGGCGGCAGGCATGGCCGGACCCATGCCCGGCGTAGTCCTCTTCACTCAGGCCAAGGGTTTGGATCTGCGTGCCCATGGCACCGTCGAGGATCAGGATGCGCTCGCGTGCAAGGGCAGCGATCTGCTGGGCGGGATCTGGTTTTCGGGATGTCATGCGCTGCACATAGGTCATCGGGGGAGAAGAGGAAAATTCATAATATTGCAGAACAATATGAAAATCTCTCATGTCGGCACGATCTGACTTAACAGAGTAAATTTGTCGACTTTTTAGTTGACTGAAAAAGTGGGAAATAATAGGCGAGCCTCAGAGACCCTTCCAAGGAGCATCCCATGACCTTTCAACCCTTCCTCGGCGCATGTGCGCTGAGCCTTTTCGCAGCCAGCCTTGTGCAAGCCGATCCCGTCACCGTGACCGACATTGCAGGCCGCGAAGTCACCGTCGACGCACCGGTCGAACGTGTGATCCTGGGCGAGGGCCGTCAGGTGTTCTTTACCGCCGTTCTGGACACCGAAAACCCCTTTCAGCGCGTGGTCGGCTGGCGTGACGACTTTCAGGAAGCCTCGCCGGAAACATATGACATCTACGCCCGGAAATTCCCGCAAATGGCGGATATCCCCACCTTTGGCGGTTTCAAGGACGGGTCGTTCGACATCGAACAGGCGGTCTCGCTGAACCCCGATGTGCTGATCATGAACCTGGAATCCAAGGCCGCGACCGACGAGGCCGGCTACGAGGAGAAACTGGCCAAGGTCGGCATCCCGATTGTCTACGTCGATTTTCGTGAAAAGCCGTTCGAGCATACGGCGCAATCCATGGAGATCATCGGGCAGCTTTTCGGCAAGGAAGAAAAAGCCGCAGAATTCGAGACCTTTTACGAAGAGCAGATCGCCCGCGTGACCGATGTGATCGCCGCACAAACGGATTTGCAGCGCCCGCTGGTCTTTGTCGAGCGTGCAGGCGGTTACACCGAAGATTGCTGCATGTCCTTCGGGAACGGCAACTTTGGCCGTTTCGTGGAACTGGCGGGGGGCACCAACATGGGCTCCGAATTCATCCCCGGCACCTTTGGCACCGTGAACGCGGAGCAGGTCATCGCCTCGGACCCGGACCAGATCGTGGTCACCGGCGGCAACTGGGACGCCTATGTGCCCGGCGGTGCCTGGATCGGCATGGGGCCGGGTTCGGACATGGACGAGGCCAAGCGCAAGCTCGCGGCCCTGATGGAACGACCCGCCTATACCGGGGTGAAGGCCGTGAACAACGGGCAGGTGCACGGCATCTGGCACCAGTTCTACAACTCGCCCTACAGCTTTGTCGCCGTGCAGCGGCTGGCCACATGGCTTCACCCCGAGCTGTTCGCCGACCTTGATCCCGAAGCGACGCTGAAGGAATTGCACGAACGCTTCCTGCCGGTGGACTACAGCCCCGGCTACTGGGTGTCGCTGGACGGCGCCCCGACCAACTGACCCCGTCACTGTCACAGCAAGGCGGCCCCGGACGGGCCGCCACTTGCAGTTGGAGAGATCATGACCATTGCAGACGCAGATGCCCCCAGGGCCGCAGGCGCACAAAGCTATCGCGGGATGGCCACCCGCCGCATCGCCATCCTGGGCGGGCTGAGTATCGCCCTGGTGCTGTCGGTGGCAGTGGACGTGTCACTGGGGCCTGCGCGCTATGCCGTGTGGGAGGTGTTGCAGACGATCTTTGCGCCCGGGACCGCCGATGTGCAGATGCGCGTGGTGGTCTGGGACATCCGCATGCCGATGGCGCTGCTTGCGGTGACCGTGGGGGCCAGCCTGTCGCTGGCGGGCGCTCAGATGCAGACCATTCTGGCCAACCCGCTGGCCAGCCCCTTCACGCTGGGCCTCTCGGCGGCGGCCAGCTTTGGCGCGGCGCTGGCCATGGTGCTGGGGGTGGCGCTGTTTCCCGGCGCGGTGTCGCTGATGGTGCCGATCAATGCCTTTGCCATGGCAATGGCCGCCTCCATGCTGATCTTCGGCCTGTCGACCCTGCGCGGCGTGACCACCGAAACCATCATCCTGCTGGGCATCGCGCTGGTGTTCACCTTCAACGCGGCACTGGCGCTGCTGCAATATTTCGCCTCCGAACAGGCGCTGTCGGCGGTGGTCTTCTGGACCATGGGCAGCCTGACCAAGGCGACATGGGGCAAGGTCGCCATCACCGCCCTGATCCTGTGCATCTGCACCCCGCTCTTTGCCCGCCGTGCCTGGGCGCTGACGGCGATCCGGCTGGGCGAGGTTCGCGCCGCCGCCATGGGCGTGCCCGTGAAACGCCTGCGGCTTGAGGCGCTGGTGCTGGTCTCCATCCTCGCCGCCGTGCCGGTCAGCTTTGTCGGCACCATCGGCTTCATCGGCATTGTCGGGCCCCATGTGGCGCGCCTGCTGCTGGGCGAGGATCAGCGGTTTTTCCTGCCCGGCGCGATGCTGTCGGGGGCGGTGATCCTCTCGGCCACATCGGTCCTGTCCAAGGCGCTGCTGCCGGGGGCGGTCCTGCCCATCGGCATCATCACCGCACTGGTTGGCGTGCCGTTCTTTGCCGCCCTGATCCTGACGAAAGGACGCAAATCATGGTAAGCCTGACGCTGGAGCACATCGGCGCACGCTACGGGCGGCGCGACATCCTCACGGAGGTCTCGGCCCCCGTGCAGGGCGGGGCGCTGACCGCCCTTGTCGGGGCAAATGCCGCCGGCAAATCAACATTGTTCCGCCGGATCGCCGGACATCTGCGCGGCGCGGGCCGGGTACGGCTGGCGGGCGCGGAACCCCATGAGCTGCGCTACATGCCGCAGGACACGGGCATGTCCGCGGCACTCACCGTCTATGAATCCATCATCCTGGCGCTGAAACAGGACCGCGGCGGCTGGCGTCTGTCCGCCGATGAATTCCGCGCCGTCGACGCGGTCCTGCACCGTTTCGGGATATCCCACCTCGCGGACCAGCAATTGCCCGATCTTTCGGGTGGTCAGCGGCAGTCGGTCTCCATCGCCCAGGCGCTGGTCAACGGCCCCAAGGTGGTGCTGATGGACGAGCCGACCTCGGCGCTTGACCTCAACCGCCAGTACGAGGTGCTGGAAACATTGCGGCAATATGCCGAGGAAACCGGCGCTGTGATGATCCTGGCGCTGCATGACCTCAATCAGGCGATGCGGTGCTGCGCCGCGACCCTGGCGCTGGGCGAGGGCCGGATCCTCGCCAGCGGCCCTACGCTCGAAGTGCTCACGCCCGCCCTGATCCGCCGCCTCTACGGGATCGACAGCCGCGTCGAACATTGCTCGCGCGGCTGCCCGGTGATGATCGTGGATGGACCTGCGGATCGGGCACTGGCCTGACGCCCCGCCCCGGGCAGGCGAGGGCCCGGCCTGCGCTGCGCCTTCGAAGTTCAGGAAGGCGCCTTCCGAACCTCCACACCGCAGGCGGCTCTGGTGAGACGGGTCAGCAATGTGACACCAAGGCCGGTTCTGCGCGATAGCTGTTATCTGGCGCCTGGCCGGTTGCCTGCCCGAACCGCTGCGCCAGGGCGCGCGCCGCCTCTTTTGCCGTGGCCACGGAGCGCGCATGGCGGGCATCCTTGAATTCCTGGTACTCGATGGCGATTGTCTCGATATCTGCCGCATTCACCCCAAGATAATGCGCGCAGGCGGCAATCGCGGGGTCCAGCGCGTTCAGATGCGCCCGTGGCCCGCCGGGTTCAAAACCGAACTCACCGCGCGATGACAGGACGACCAGTTGCTTGCCCTTCAGGATCGGCTCGATCGGCACGTCGCCCCGCGCCAGATCGAAAGAGAAGGTCCGCCCGATCCGGGCGATGTGATCAATCCAGCCCTTCAGCGCGGCAGGCATCCCGTAGTTGTACATCGGCGCGCCCAGCAGGATGATATCCGCGGCTTCGACCTCGTCGATCAGCCGGTCCGACAAGGCCAGCCGCTCGGCCATCCAGTCTTCGCGGGCCTCAGGCGGGGTGAAGGCCGCGTGGATAAACCGGTGATCAATCGCCGGAACCGGGTCTTGCCCGATGTCGCGGGTGATCACCCTGGCATGCGGATTGGCGGCCAGAAATTCGCTCGTGAACAGCCCGGTCAGCATGCGGGTCAGCGAGCGGTCTTCCAGCTGTGCGCTGGCGTCGATACGAAGCAGGGTGGTCATGGTGTTCTCCTTTGTGGGGGCCGGTGTGGCCCCGTCACAGCAGGAGGTAGCAGCGGCCAAAACCTTTGGCCAAAGCGAATATTTCAGGCATAAGATGAATGAGATTCACCCTGCGGGACGACCATGCGCAAACTGCCACCCCTACACGCCCTGCGCGCCTTTGAGGCTGCTGCCCGGCATCTGCATTTTGCCGATGCGGCAGAGGAACTGGGCCTGACGCCGACCGCGATCAGCCATCAGGTGCGCCAATTGGAAGAGATTCTGGGGGTGACATTGTTCCACCGCTTTCCCCGGCCCGTGCGCCTGACGGCGGCGGGGGAAAAGCTGTTTCCGGTGCTGCGCCAGGCGCTGGACCAGATTGCAGGCACAATCGACCAACTGGCCGTTACCACCGCCGAAACACCGCTGCGCCTCTCGGTGACCATGGCCTTTGCCAGCCGCTGGCTGATGGCGCGCCTGCCGCGCCTGCGTGCCGAGACGGGGCTGAAGATCACGGTAGAAGCCGCCGACCTGCCCGCCGATCTGCATGCCTCGGATATCGACATGGCAATCCGCTACGCGGGCCAGCCCGATGACCGGGCGGAATGGCACCGGCTGTTTGACGATGCGATCATTCCGGTCTGTGCGCCGGATCTGGTGAAGCTGCCGCTGACCCCGGATGACCTTTTGTCGCTGCCCTTGCTGGACTACCGCTGGAAATCCGCCTCGCAGAATGCGCCCAGCTGGCAGCGCTGGCACGCCCGCGCAGGCGTCAGGGCATCACTGCCCGCTGTGGCCCAGACCTTCTCCGAAGAGATCCACGCGATTGACGCGGCGGTGTCGGGGCAGGGCGCAGTGCTGGCCTCGCAGCTTCTGGTGGCGGATCTGCTCAACACCGGTCAGCTTGTACAGCTCTCCGAGATCGCCTTGCCCGGCCTGACCTATTGGGCGGTGTTTCTGCCCACTCATCCGGATCAGACCCGGCTGGCGCAACTGCTGGACTGGTTGCGCCGGCAAAGCTGAATCAGGCGGCCGAGACGGTCACCGACAGGCTGCGCGGCACCGCATCTGCGCCATTGATCGGCAACAGATCCATCGGACAGGCGGAGACCACGGCAATCAGGTCCATCTCGGCCCGAAACATCACCGCGTCACCGGCCCGCGAGACCGGCGGCAGCCAGACCATCTCGCCCCCGGGACGGGCAGGCGTGTTCATCCACAGGTTGAACGGGCAGGGCACCTGCGGCAGGGCCAGGCCAATCGCCGCCAGGGCCATGCGCAGATTGTCGGTGCAATTGTCATGATACCCCTGATGACCCAGCTCGTGATAGCGGTGAATGTCGCAAGAGGCGACAAGCGTGTCATGCACCCCCTCGGAACTGTCAGAGACCAGCGTCAGGATCGCCCGCCTGCGGTTGGTCACCAGCGCATCACCGGCAGCGGGGCAGAGTTTGCGCAGGTTCGGGCGCATATGTTCCATCGACAGATGCTCACCGGGGTCGGCGGCGCTGAAGGCCCAGAAATCCGCCACCTGACTGCCGTGGGTGTTGGTGACCTTCAGCATCTGCCCTTGTTTCACACGGATGGCGCGGCCCTGACGTGCCGGCACGTCATAGGCAATATCCAGATGCGGCCGGCCCAGATCACCCACAGTTTCAATGGCCGAAGGGTTGCTGCCATCGGGGCGGGCGGGGTCGAAGGGAAGGGGGAAATCGCTCATCTTGATACTCCTTGAAAGACGGCTGAGGGATAGGGCGCTGCCGGTTCCACATGCGGTGTCCAGGCGCCGCTGTCGCGCTGCTGCCGGACATGTGCGGCGATGTCTTCCAGCGGGGCGAACCAGACATCGGGGCGGGACAGAACGGTCTCCAGCCAGCGTTCCACCACCCGCCAGCGCGCCAGCCGCCCGGTCAGGAACGGGTGCCAGATGCCGACCCATAATCCGCCCGCTTCATATTGCGCCTCGAACTCGGCAAAGGAGGCTTCCAGCCCCTGCGCGGGGCTCATCACCGGCATCATATAGCCGATCTCGGCATAATGGGCGAAGGGGGGCCAGTCGTCGCTGCCCCAGTGGACGGGGACTTCGATCAGATCCCCCTTGGCCGCGGACAGGACATAGGGCAGGTCGTCGGCCATCATGGATGAATCATAGGTCAGCCCATGGGCGATGGCCAGGTCGATGACCTTTGGCGTGACGTTGTAGACCGGCGCGCGGTAGCCGCGCGGGGTCTGGCCGGTGGCGCCTTTGTGAACTTCCAGCGCGCGTTCGAACCAACAGGTCTGCTCGGCATCGGACATCTCGGCAGGGTCCTCGTGCAGATAGCCGTGCAGCCCGATTTCATGACCGTCTTTCAGAATTGCCTCGACGGTATCGGGATAGGTTTCCATCACCCAGCCGGGCATGAAGAACGATTGCTTCAGCCCCAGCCGGCGATAGGTTTCCAGAATCCGCGGCACACCGGCGTTGGGGCCATAGCGGCCCATGCTGATGGGGTACAACCGCCGGTGGCTGTCGGCGGGACGCGCGATGTGGATCAGGCTGTCGGCATCGACGTCAAAGGTGATGGCACAGGCACAGCGCGCGCCATTGGGCCAGGGGATCGGATTGCGGATCATGGGCAAAGTCCTTTCAGTTCAAGGTCGCGTTCCAGCTTGCAGGCGGCCATCAACAGCGCACGGTCACAATGGGGCGCGCCGACCAGTTGCAGGCCGATCCATTGCCCCGCAGCGGTCTGCCCGACCGGCAGCGTGACAGCGGGCAAGTCCAGCAGGCTGGCGGGCATGGTCAGGCTCAGCGCCTGCTGATTGATGCGCGCATAGGTTTCGGGGTCGGAGAGCAAGGGTTCAGCCAGTGGTGCGCCAAAGGGCACGGTCGGCAGCGCGATGAGGGTATCGGGGGCAGGCCAGCGCCCGCGCAGATCCGCCGCGCTGGTGCGGAGCTTTGCCATTTCGTCAGGTGACAGCCGCGCCGCCCTCTGCAGCCGCGCGGCCACCAGCGGGTCGACCTGTGCAACGGCCTCCGACTGGAGTAGGTCGTCGTAAAGCGCTGCGGCATCGGCCCCGCCGGGCCAGCCGTGTTGGGCAATCATGTCCATCGCATCCGAGAGCAGGCTGCGCGGCTTTTGTGCCATGGCAAACCCTTGGCGGTGCGCGGCTTCCACTGCGCTGCGCACCGCATCGGCAACTTCCGATCTGGCCCGCGCCGTCGCATATTGGTCCAGCCAGATCCGTGGCGCGCTTTCCGGTTCATCCGCGTCGCCGCTCAAGATCGCATCCAGATCAAGCAGATCACGGGCAGTGCAGGTGATCAGCCCAACGGTGTCATAATCCGGCGCCAGTGGCAGCACCCCCGTCATCGGATAACGCCCGCGTGTGGGTCGAAACCCGAACAGCCCGTGAAACGCCGCCGGCACGCGGCAGGACCCGGCAGTATCGGTCCCCACCGCCAGCCGCACCATGCCACGCGCCACCGATGCCGCCGCCCCCGAAGAGGACCCGCCCGGCACCCGCCCCGCGATCAGGGGGGTGCCGAAATGCGGGTTCTGGCCGATGCCGGAGAAGGCGAATTCCGACAGGTTCGTGGTGCCGATGGTGATCAACCCCGCCGCCGCCGCGCGGCGCACCACCCCGGCATCCTCGGGTGCGGCGGGCGTGTTCAGCCGGGTTTTCGACCCCGCCGTGGTCACCACACCTTCCAGTGCGATCATGTCCTTCCATGACACGGTGGCCCCATAAAGCGCCTCTTGTCCGCTTGCTGGCGCAAGACGGTCAGCCTCGCGCCTTGCGCGCTCCCCGGTGACCGTCAGAAAGACATCGGGCGCGGCACGCGCCGCCGCCAGCGCCCGGTCAAGCGGCATGGCCATCACGCCACTGCCTTCAACGCAGGGGCGCCCAGCAGCACCCCGTCCTCCGGGTGCCAGGAGGCATAGACCTGTTGCCCCGCCCGTGCCGACAGCCGCTCAAGATCGCGCTGCTGAAGCTGGGCGACAATCCCGGTGCCCGCCGCCGTTTCCAGATGCAGGTTGACGACAGCGCCCGCAAATTCTTCCGACATCAGGGTGCAGGGCACCTCGTTGGTGCCCCAGCCGGGCTGAGTGGTCACATTGATCCGGTCGGCGCGCACCGCGAGGTCGCATCTGGAGCCACTCTGCGCGCTGGCAGGGTCCGCGATCTGCAACAGCCCGTCCGCGCTGTCGATCCCGATCTTGCCCTCTTTGGTGGTTTTCAGCATGCCGCTGAACAGGCTGATACCGCCGACAAACTGCGCAACGAACCGAGACCGGGGCCGCAGGAAAATATCCTGCGGGGTGCCCAGCTGCTCGATCCGGCCCGCGTTCATGATCACCACGCGGTCGGCCAGCGAAAAGGCCTCCGAATGGCTGTGCGTCACATAGACAAAGGTGATGCCCAGCTCGCGCTGCAACCGTTTCAGCTCGCCCTGCATCCGGATCGACATATGCGCATCCAGCGCCGACAGCGGCTCATCCAGCAGCAGCACCTTGGGCTGCAACACCAGTGACCGCGCCAGCGCCACGCGCTGCCGCTGCCCGCCCGACAGCTTGGCCACATTGCGATCGGCGAACCCCGCGATGCCCAGCCGCTCCAGCCATTCGGCACAGCGCCGTTGCCGTTCGGGGGCGGGCACCTTTTTCATGCGCAGGCCGAATTCGACGTTTTCCCGCACGGTCATATAGGGAAACAGCGCCAGGTTCTGCCAGACCAGCGGGGTTTCACGCTGCCAGACCGGCAGGTCGTTGATCTGCTGACCCTCCAGCCGGATATCGCCGCGCGTCGGGTCCTCCAGCCCTGCCATCATGCGCAATGTCGTCGTCTTGCCGCAGCCCGAGGGGCCCATGATGGCAAGAAACTCGCCCGCATCCACACTCAGGTCGATGTCCTTGACGGCCTCGAAGGTGCCGTAGGATTTGTTCAGGTTGTGCAATTCCAGAAGCGGTTGGGTCATGGCGACACCTCCTTGTTTTTGTGGGATTTCGTGCTGCGCAACAGCAACAGCTGCGCGGCAAAGACCAGGCTGAGCGTGGCGGCAAAGGCCAGCGTGCCGATCACGTGGATGGTCGGGTCGACCTGTCCCTGCAATGTGTTCAGTACGGTCACCGGCACGGTCTGTTCCAGCCCGCCGACAAACCAGGCGATGGCATATTCATCCAGCGACACGGCAAAGGTGATCAGCGCCGCCGCCCCGATGGCAGGTGCCGCATGTGGCAGCACGATCAGACGCAGGGCCTGCCCCGGCGTCGCGCCCAGGTTTTGCGCGGCGGTCTCATATTCCTGCGGCATCTGTTCCAGCCGCAGACGGCAGATCGCCATGGCAAAGGGGGTGGCGACAACCACATGGGCCAGGATGATCGACCCCACCGTGCCCGACAGCCCGATCCGCGAAAAGAACGCCAGCATGGCAAGGCTCAGCACCACAATCGGCACCGTAGGCGGCAGCAGCGCCAAGGCCAGCACCATGCGCTGCCCGAAGAACCGGAACCGGAAGTCGGCATAGGCGGCGGCAAAGCCCAGCGTGGTGGCCACCAATGCCGTGCTCAGCGCGATGGTCAGGCTGTTTTTCAACGCCTCCAGCACGCGGGCATCTGCAAAGACCTGGGCATACCATTTCGTGCTGAACCGCGTGATGTCGAGGCTGGGAAACCTGTCGGCGCTGAAGGAAAAGACCAGGGCAGACAGGATCGGCGCATAGAGGATCACAAAGACCAGCATCAGCCCCGTGAACCAGACACATGCGGGCAGCGCGTGTTTCAGATGGCTGTTCATCTCAGTTTCCTTTCTGGCGATAGGCCCAGGCCACGGTGACCAGCGACGTCAGCAGCAGCACCGCCATCATCAGCAGCGACACCACCGCCGCGCGGGGCCATTGCTGGCCGCCCCGGATCAGGTCGGTCAGCAGGATCGGCAGGGTCTGGAAGACGCCGCCGCCCAGATAGGTGGCGCTGACGAATTCGGCATAGCTCAGCAAAAAGGCAAACAGCGCGCCAAGGGCCAGACCCGGACGGGCGGCGGGCAGGATGATATGCCGCAAGACCTGTAGCGGACGCGCCCCCAGATTGACCGCCGCCGACATCTCGGTGCGGTCGACATTGCCCAGCGCCAGGGTTTGCAGCACCAGCACCACGGGCAGGGTCAGGGTGGCATGCCCCAGAAACAGCGCGGTATAGCTGTTCAGCAGGCTGGCCCCGGACAGGCCGACGCTGTGGAACATCTGCGGCAACACGCCGCCTTCGCCCAGAAACACCTGCAGCGAATAGATCCTGACCAGATAGCTGGTGAAAAACGGTGCCAGCGCAAGACCCAGAAAGGTCAGCCTTCTGGCAGGCGAGATCAGGAACGCCATCGCGTAAGAGGCCGGAAAGGCCAGCAATGACACCAGAACAGCGCTGAGCAGGGACAGCCCGTAGCTGCGCCAGAAGCTGGACCACAGAAAATCGAGCGACAGAACATAAGTCCAGGCCGACAGCGAAAAGTCGGGGGTCAGGCGATAGTTCTGCACCGACCAGAACGACATGGCGATCAGCAGCAGCATCGGGCCCAGAAAGAACAGCGCGAACCAGACCGGCAGCGGGGCGGCCCACAGGGCAAACCACCCACGCCGGCGCAAGCGCAGCTTTGCGGATAAGACAGACATCGGATTTCCTTTGAATGAAGGGCGGCCCGTCCCGCGCCTGTCAATGGCGGTGCGGGGACGGACCCTTGAGGGCGGCTCAGGCGTTTTTGTAGCGCACCCAGGCGTCGTTCCAGCTTTCCAGCGATTGCTGGACGGGCAGGCGGCGCAGCTGAATGCGCCCGGCGCGGATTTCATCCAGCGCGTTGGCACCGGTCAGGCTCATGTTCTGGCGCGCGGCCTCATTCGGGTTGGTTTCGTTCAGCATCGCCCAGCCCGCCCGTGTCGGCACCATCGCGGGGTACGCCCTGAGCGTGGCTGTCGCCACCTGGCCGCGCGGACTCATCATGTAGCGGATGAATTCCCGGGCCAGATCCTGATTGCGCGACCCCTTGCCGATGGACAGCGACTCGGTCCATTGCAGCCCGCCCTGTTCGGGAATGGTGGTGGCAACATTGGCCCCGTCGCGCTGCAGGACGCCGGTGATCCAGTCACCGATCCCCGGCATCGCCGCCACCTCGCCCGAGCGCAGGGCAGACAGCGTGCCACCGTAGTCATAAAACCCCCGCACCTGGGGCCGCAGCGTCAGCGCCGCCTCCTGCACCTGCTGCCAGGCGGCTGTGTCCAGGTCAAAGGGGGCCGGATTGCCTTCGATCAGGCTGATGGTGCCAAAGTTGGGCAGATGCCAGTCGAATTGCCCGACCTTGCCGCGCAGGTTTTCCTGCCACATCGCCCTGTAGCTGCGCGCCTCCGAGCGGCTGATCGCGTCCAGATGATGCGACAGCCCCAGAAAGCCAAAGCGCAGGAACACCGCGTAAAGACCGTCATCGTACCAATGGCCCTCGAACTTCTGGAACTCGGGGAAGAAATCATCAAACGGATAATCCGCCGGATCCAGCTGTTCGATGTAATCGGCCTGATACAGCTGCGAGACATATTCCGCGTCGGCCAGGATGACGTCATAGGTTCCGGCCGGCGACTGGGCAAACTGCGCCAGCATCTGATCACCGCCGACATATTCCTTGGCGCGGATGCGCACGTTATGGGCCTGCTCAAAGGGGCCAACGACCTCCGGGTCGGCGTGGCCTGCCCATGTCAGCATGGTCAGCTCGCGCTGCGCCTGCGCCCGCACAACCGATGGGGCGGCCAGCACGGCACCCGCAGCCAGACCGCTTTTCAGCAGCGCGCGGCGTGAATATTGAAAATTTGACATATCGTTTTTCTCCCTGTTTTGTGACTGCCACCTTCTGCGAAACGCCCCATTTGCTACAAATTCGTTTATCTCAGGGGGTCTTGAGCAAAACTTCACGAAGGACAAAGGATGCGACGGCTTCCGCCCCTGAATGCGATCCGCGCCTTTGAGGCGGTTGCGCGCTGCCTCAGCTTCTCGGCCGCCGCCGACGAACTGGGCGTGACCACGACAGCGGTCAGCCACCAGATCCGGCATCTGGAAAGCTATCTGGGCTTCAAGCTGATCGTGCGAAACCCCCGCGACATCGCGCTGACCCCCGCGGGCGCAGAGATGTTTCCGAAACTGCGCGAAGGGTTCGACCTGCTGGCCGAGGCCTTTTCGGTGCTGAATGTGGACATCGAAAAGAACGTGTTGCGCGTCACCACAACCCGCGCTTTTGCCGACAACTGGCTGCTGCCCCGGCTGTCGCGCTTTCTGGCCGAAAACCCCGGGATTCAGGTCGAGCTTGTTACCGACGATGCGGTGCGTGACCTGTCTTCGGACCGGCTCGACGTGGCGATCCGCTATGGCCAGAGCCCCAGAGACGCCGCCGACAGCATCCTGTTTTCGGATGCCTATCGCCCGATTGGCCGAAAGGACGTGATCGAGAACGGGTCAGGCACCTATCCGGTGATCGGATTTTACTGGAACAACAAAGATCTGGACGGCCCTGTCTGGGCCCGCTGGGCACATGATTCCGCGCAGAGTTTCGCGGTGGCGGGCGTCCTGAACTGCAGCGATGAATCCGCGGCTTTCGAGGCGCTGGATCAGGGGCTGGGCCTGCTGTTGTGCAGCAACATCCTCGCCGCAGACCGGCTTTCGGCGGGCACCCATCAAAGCCTGGGGGATCTGCAGATCGAGGGGTTTCAATATTACATCGTCACCAATCACGCCTCCCGCGCCAAACCTGCCGCAAAGGTCTTTATCACCTGGCTGCAGGCGCTTGCGCGCGAGACCGCCCGGCAGGTCGAATGCACGCAGGAACAGCAGCGCGGCCCGACCGGGGGCGCAGGTCAGCAGGAACACCCTTCCTGATCAACGCCCGCTTGCGCATTACTCGGCGGGTTTGGACAAGGGCCCGCCCGACCCCTGCACCGCCAGCTTCATGAATTCCAGAAACGACAGCGCGGCGGGGCAAAGCTCGGCGGCGCGGGGCCAAGCCAATCCGACGTCCATCGTCGGCAGCGTGTCGGTGATATCAATCACATCGACCTTGCTGCCATCCAGCGACCAGGGCCGGTAGACCATGTTCGACAGGATGGAGACCCCCATGCCGGTCGCGACCATGCTGCGGATCGCTTCAACCGAAGAGGTCTTGAAGATGATGTTGGGCTTTGTCGGCAGGTGATCCCAATAGTGTTTCGCGGTCTCTGATGCCTCATCCACCGTCAGCATGATATAGGGTTCCCTGGCCACATCGCTGAGCGACACGGATTTCGCCGACAACAGCGGGTGGTTTGCCTGCAGCCACAGCCTGCGCCGCGACCGCAGCAGCACCGTATGATCTATGGCGCTGCGGTTCTTGAGGTTCGAGGTCAGCATGACCGCCACATCGAACCGCCCGTTGGTCAGCCCCTCTTCGATGGCCACCCGTTCGGCTTCGACAAGCGTCACCTGGACGTTCGGCAGCGCCTGCTGAAAGCGCAGCAGAAGCGGCGGCAGGAAATACCCCCCCACCGTATAGGTCACGGCAAGGTTGAAGGTGCCGATCACATCACGCTGAACCCGCCGGGGAATGCGAATCGCCTCCTCGACGGAATCGATGATCCCCCGCGCATGGTTGAGGAACAGGCTGCCCTCATAGGTCAGGGTCACCCCGCCGGCATGGCGGTCGAACAGCGATGTGCCGATCAGCTCTTCCAGCGCCTTGATCGCCGTGGTGATCGCGGATTGCGAGACGTTGATCTCGCTTGCGGCCTTGGAAATCTGGCCCGCATCGGCAGCGGCGATGAAATAACGGATCTGGCGCAGGCTTGGGGTCATGGCAGGTTTCCTTGTGGGGCGGCGCCGCAACGCAGGGCCAAAGCGGGCGCCGCAGGCAGGCATAGCATTATCTGTTTTTCAGAATGTACTACCTGAAAAATCATATTTTACAATCAAGTCATGCCCTGCGTAGCCTTGGCGCAACGACGCATCGGCCAGCAGGATTTGGCGGCGCATCAGTGATTTACCTTGGCATTTCCGGGAGGCTGAAATGGCTGTCGACATCAATTGTGACATGGGAGAGAGCTTTGCGCTCTACAGGCTGGGCGACGATGACGCTCTGATGCCCCTGATAACGGAGGCGAATATCGCCTGCGGTTTCCACGGATCGGACCCCAATCACATGCGCCACGCGGTGCGCTCGGCCAAGCAGCATGGCGTGCGGATCGGCGCCCATGTCGCGCTGCCCGACCTGTCCGGCTTCGGCCGCCGCGAAATGGTGATCGACCGGGCCGAGATGGCCAATATCGTGCTTTACCAGATTGGCGCATTGAATGAATTTCTGGCGGTCGAGGGGCTCAGCCTGTCTCACGTCAAGCCGCATGGCGCGCTCTATGGCATGGCCGCGCGGCACGAACACATTGCCCATGCGATCTGCGATGCCTCCGAACATCTCGGCGTGCCGATCTTCGGCCTTGCCGGGACATTGCACGAGGAAATCTATACCGCACGCGGTCTGGGCTTCCGGGCCGAATTCTTTGCCGATCTCGATTACGACGACAATGGCAAGCTGATCATCACCCGCGAACATGATGCCAAGGACCCGGCGGAAGTTGCCGCCAAGGTGCTGCGCGCGGTGGACGAAGGCATCGTTCTGAGCGCCGCCAAGAAGCCAAGCAATGTGCGCGCCGAAACCATCTGCGTCCATTCCGATACGCCCGGTGCCGTCGAAATCACCCAAGCCGTGCGCGCCGCCCTCGGCGACCGGCTGGCGACACGCGCGGATGCCTGAACACCCAACAACCCGACAGGAGAGAAAACATGGCCAAATCTGAAATCCGCTCCCCGCTGCCCGGTGTCTTTTACCGCCGTCCTTCCCCGGAAGAGAAAAACTACAAGGAGGTCGGCGACGACGTGAAGGCGGGCGATGTCGTGGGTCTGGTCGAGGTGATGAAGACCTATACCGAGGTGAAATCCGACGCGGATGGAAAGCTGACCGCCTTCCTGGCCGAGGACGAGGATGCGATCATGCCCGGCCAGGTCATCGCCGAACTGGAAAGCTGAGCGCATCATGGGGATCACAAAGCTTCTGATTGCCAATCGCGGCGAAATTGCCGTCAGGATCATCCGGGCGGCAAAGGAAATGGGCATCCGCACCGTGCAGGTCCACAGTGCAGCGGATGCCGGGTCGCTGGCCGTCGAAATGGCTGATGAGGCGATCGAGATCGGGCCGCCGCCAGCCTCCAAATCCTACCTGAACATCGCCGCCATTCTGGATGCCGCCCGGCAAAGCGGCGCGGACGGTATCCATCCGGGCTATGGTTTCCTGGCCGAGAATGCCGATTTCGCCGATGCGGTCGAGGCCGCCGGCATCGCCTTTGTCGGGCCGACGGGCGACATGATCCGCGCGATGGGGGACAAGGCCTCGGCCCGCCGCGCCGCGCAAAAGGCCGGGGTGCCCACGGTGCCCGGCAGTGACGGCGTGATCGGCGACCTGGCAGAGGCGGCCCGTAGCGCCGATGAAATCGGCTATCCGGTCATGATCAAGGCCACAGCGGGCGGTGGCGGGCGCGGCATCCGCGTGGCCGAAAACGCCCGGGACTTCGCCAATCTTGCCCCCCAGGCCGCAGCAGAGGCGAAATCGGCCTTTGGCGACGGCGGGCTCTATCTGGAAAAACTGATCGCCAGGGCGCGCCATATCGAGGTGCAGATTCTCGGCGACGGCACCAACTTCGTGCATTGTTTCGAACGTGAATGTTCCCTGCAGCGCCGCCGCCAGAAGGTCTGGGAAGAGGCCCCGTCGATGGCCCTGACCGACGCCCAGCGCGCCGATCTTTGCATGAGCGCGGTGGCGCTGGCGCAGGCGGTCAAGTATCGCGGCGCAGGCACGGTCGAATACCTTTACGACGATGAAACCGGCGCCTTCTATTTCATCGAAATGAACACCCGCATCCAGGTCGAACATCCGGTCACCGAATGCGTGACCGGGCTGGACCTTGTGGCAGAGATGATTGCCATTGCCGGGGGCAAACCGCTTTCCGTGCGTCAGGAGGACATCCAACTGCGTGGCCATGCCATCGAAGTGCGCATCAACGCCGAGGATCCGGCCAATAATTTCGCGCCTTTCCCCGGCATCGTCGATGGGTTCCGCGCCCCCGGCGGGCCGGGCGTGCGCTTCGATCACATGCTCTACGACGGCTACCAGATCCCGCCGTTCTACGATTCCCTGCTGGGCAAACTGATCGTCACCGCAGATGACCGTCCGGCGGCCATCACCCGGCTGAAACGTGCGGTGGGCGAATTGCGCACAGGCGGGTTGAAGACAACCGCGCCCCTGTTCCTCGCCCTGGCGGAGGACGCCGACGTGCAGGCCGGGAACTACCACACAAAATGGCTTGAGCCATGGCTCGCAGAGCATGCCGGGACATTTTCAGATGAGGAAGGTACATAACATGACATCCAGATATACCTTTGGCGGCGACGAACATGTGTTCGTCGAGGTCAGCGAGGAAATGTCGCTTGAGGCATTCTTCACCACGCTTTCGATGACCAATGCCGTGCGCGACGCAAAAATCGACGGGGTGACCGAAATCTGCCCGGCCAATGCCTCGTTCCAGATCAAGTTCGACCCCGATGTGATCCATCCCGATGCGCTGATGGACAGGCTCAAGTCGATGGAGGCAACCGCCGCCAAACAGGAGCCGAAGCTGACAACCCGGATCATCGAGATCCCGGTCTATTACCAGGATCCCTGGACCCACGAGACCCTGATGCGGTTCCGCGAAAGGCATCAGGACCCGGAGGCGACGGATATCGAATATGCGGCACGGATCAACGGTTACGACAGCGTTGACGCCTTTATCGCGGCCCATTCCGGCGCGCCCTGGTTCGTCTCCATGGTCGGTTTTGTCTCCGGTCTGCCCTTCCTCTATCAGATGGTGGAACGGGAACGGCAGATACAGGTGCCCAAATACCTGCGTCCGCGCACCGACACCCCGAAGCTGACCGTGGGATACGGCGGCTGCTTCTCCTGCATCTATTCCGTGCGCGGGGCAGGGGGGTACCAGATGTTCGGCGTGACGCCGATGCCGATCTACGACCCGGAACAGAAGACGGGCTACCTCAAGGACTTCATGGTCTTCTTCAAACCCGGCGACATCGTGAAATGGAAGCCGATCGACCGCGCGGAATATGACCGCTGCCTGGCCGCGGTCGAGGCGAACACCTATGCGCCCCGCATCCGCGAGGTGGTGTTTTCCCTTGATGAATTCAACGCGGATATCAACGGCACCAACGCCAGGCTGGAGGAGGCTCTTTATGCCGATTAATGTCATAACATCCGGTTTCGCCACCACAATTCAGGATCTTGGGCGTCCGGGGTACTATCACCTCGGCATCCCCATGGGCGGCGCGATGGACCGTTTCGCCCTGCGCTGCGCCAATATGCTGGTGGGCAATGACGAAGGTGCCGCAGGCCTGGAATGCGTCTTCATGGGGCCGGAACTGGAATTCACCGAAGATTGCACCTTTGCCGTGACCGGCGGCGACCTGCCCCCCAAGCTGGATGGCGAAGTGCTCGAATCCTGGACAGCAATTCCCGTGAAAGCGGGCCAGAAACTGTCGTTCGATTACCTGCGCTCCGGCGCACGGGCCTATATCGCCTTTTCGGGGGGCATCGACACGCCGCTCGATCTGGGCAGCCGCTCCACCTATCCCATCGGTGCCCTCGGCGGGATCGACGGGCGCGCGGTGCAGCCCGGCGATACGCTGCCTCTGGGGGCGGCTGACGGCACGGCGAAAACCGGCGCGCATATCCCCGAAAACCTGCGGCGCATGCCGGCAAGGGAAACCGAACTCAGGGTCCTGCCCGGGCTCTACTGGCACCGCATCACAGAGGCATCGGGCACCCGGTTCTTTGAGGAAACCTGGAAGGTCGCATCCGAAGCGGACCGCATGGGCTATCGCTTCAAGGGCGGCACGCCGCTGGAATTCGTGGACCGCGAACCACCCTTCGGCGCGGGCTCCGACCCCTCCAACATCACCGACGCCTGCTATCCCTATGGCTCGGTCCAGGTGCCCAGCGGGACAGAACCGATCATTCTGCACCGCGACGCGGTCTCCGGCGGCGGCTACTTCATGATCGGCACGGTGATTTCCGCCGATATGGACCTGATCGGGCAGTTGCAGCCCAATGTGCCGACCCGCTTCGTCAAGGTGGACATGGACACTGCGCTGTCCGCCCGCCGGGACCGCGCCAAAGCCCTGGATGCGGTCCGGGCGCATCTGGCCTGAAACTACCGAGGGTGGCCCGGCGCCACCCTCGACCCATCACGCAGATGCCAGGTGCCGCGCGGTTCACGGACCGCCACCAGACCACAACCGGAACGAGAGATCTGGAGAAGGAGGAAAACGACAGGGCAAGATATCCGATTTTCCGATATTAAGAGTATGAAAATCGTATTTTACAATATCACGGGGAGAGGCCTAGTCTCAGGCAGACGGCCCTGAAGCGTCAATGCGACCCAACGCCCAAAGGGGCATGTTCGCTGATCTCTTCATGAAAGGCCGCTTATAACCAATAATAAGTCCGCTGCCCGTTTCATACTGCGAACTACAACCAACGACCAAATTTGGCGAACCGGGCCGGAGGGCCGGGCGCACCACATCGGCGCTTATAATGCGAAAAAGCAACCCGCGCTGTTCATCAACAAGACTGGGAGTCCAACATGAAGAAAACACTCAACAGCATTTCGACAGCCGCCCTCATTGCGGCGGGTCTGACCACCACGGCAGCCGCGCAGGATGCGATCTGGCCGTTCGACGTGGTCAACTCTGCCGGTGGCGGCAGCGAAATCGTCTCTTATCAGGGGCTGGAGAAGGCTGAGAAACCCTGGCACATCTGCGTGCTCTTTCCGCATATGAAAGACAGCTACTGGGTCGGTGTGAACTACGGCATCGTCGATCAGGCCCGCAAGCTGGGCGTCAAGGCGACCATCCTCGAAGCGGGCGGCTATACCGAAGCGGCCAAACAGGTGTCCCAGTACAACGACTGCGTGGCGCTCGGCGTCGATGCCATCGTGATCGGTGCAATCTCCGAAGCGGGTCTGGCCAAGAGCATGGCGGAAGGCAACGAAAAGGGCATCGTGCAGGTCGGTGTCATCAATCCGATGAGCGATGTCGCAGGCGCGCGGATCTTTGCGAATTACGACGATGCCGCAGAGGCGGGCGCGAAATTCCTCGCGGACATGACCGAAGGCAAGCCCATGCGCATGGTCCACTTCCCCGGCCCGCAGGGCTCCGGCTGGGCCGAAGCATCGACCGAAGGGGTCGAGCGCGGCATCGAGGGCAGCGGCATCGAACTGCTGGAAGCCAAATACGGCGACACCGGCAAGAGCATCCAGCTGCGCCTGGTCGAGGATGCCCTGCAGGCCTATGACGACGTGAACATCATCTATGGCACGGCTGTCACCGCCGAAGTGGCCAAACAGGCCCTGGAAGAAGCCGGCAACGACGATGCCCTGATCGCGGCCTATTACTCGAACGAAGGGATGGTCGATCTGGTCAAATCCGGCGTCGTGACCGCGACGGTGACGGAATCCCCCGTCATGGAAGCGCGCATCGCCATGGACCTCGCCGTGCGCATTCTGGAAGGCAAGGATCACCTGGTGGAACTCAACCCCTCGATGACCGTGCTGACCAAGGACAACATCGACAGCTTCGACATGAGCCGCTCGTTCGCCCCCGCGGATTGGGAACCCGTCTACGCGGTCGAGTAACCCCTCATGACAGAACACATGATTGAACCGGACGCAGCACTTGCGTCCGGCCATCCCGCGCATAAGGCCGGGGAAACATTGATCGAACTGCGCGACCTCGACAAATCCTATGGCGCCTTCAAGGCCTTGCAGGGCATGCAGTTCGAGCTTCGCGCCGGTGAAGTCCACGTCCTGTTCGGTGAGAACGGGGCGGGGAAATCGACGCTGATCCAGATCATCTGCGGCGTGCAGGGGTTTGACAGCGGCAGCTACCGTCTTTTCGGCGAACCGGTCTCGGTGATGACCCCGGCGCTGGCCCATGACAAGGGCGTCAGCATCGTGTTTCAGGAATTCAGCCTGATCCCCGAAATGACCGTCGAGGAGAACCTGTTTCTGGGCCACGAGATGGTACAGGGCCTGCGGCTTGCCAAAACCGAAATGCGCCGCAAGGTCCATGCGGTGCTGGACCGTCTGGGCTTTGCCCTTGATCCGCGCGCCAGGGTGCGCAACCTGCGCCGCGCCCACCAGCAGATGGTGGAGATCGCAAAGGCCCTGCTCTGGGACTGCCGGGTGCTGATCCTGGACGAGCCGACCGCCTCGCTCACCGATCAGGAAGCCGCCCAGCTTTTCGACATCATCGAACAATTGCGCGCCGATGGCCTGGGCATTGTCTATGTGTCGCACCGCATGCCCGAGATTTCGCGGCTGGCGGATCGCGTCACGGTGCTCAGGGACGGCAAATACATCGACACTGTCCAGATGGCCGACACAAGCGAGAAAGAACTGGTTCAACTGATGACCGGGCGAACCTTCGACGAATTCTTTCCCGAGATCACCCGCTCTGCAGGCGACACGCTCTTGCAGTTCGAGGGCGTCACCCTGCAGCGCGGCATGGCCCACGACCTGAGCTTCAGCGTGCGCCGGGGCGAGGTGCTGGGCTTTGCCGGTCTGGCGGGCTGCGGCAAGTCCGAAGTCCTGCGCGCGGCCTTCGGGCTGGAGCCGCTTTCCAGCGGCCAGATCACCTGCGGCAGCGCAAGGCTTGAACGCCACTCCCCCCGCAAGGCGCTGGGCAACCGCATCTGCTATTTCCCCTCCGACCGCGCGACCGAAGGTCTGGCGATGAGCCAGAACCTGATCAGCAACAGCACGGTCGCCGCCCTTGATGACGAAAAATTCTCCCGCCGCGGCATGTTGCTCAAACGCCCCGCCGAACGATCCTTTACCAAAGAAATCATCGAGAAACTGAAAATCCGCACGCCGGGGCTGAACGCCAGGGCCGATCAATTGTCCGGCGGCAACAAGCAAAAGCTGATGATCGCGCGCGGCCTGTCTCGGGAATTCGACATCTTTCTCTTCGATGAACCGACCGTCGGCGTCGACATCCAGGCCAAGCTGGAAATCTACGATGTGATCAAGACGCTGACCGAAGCAGGCAAGGCGGTGGTGATCGCCTCCTCCGAACTGGCAGAGGTCATGCATATGTCGCACCGGGTCATCGTGATGCGCGAAGGCGCCATCGTCGGAGAGCTGGACGGCGACGAGGTGACCGAACAGGCCCTGCTGTCGCATTTCTTCGCCCATGAAGAACCTGCGGCGCAAGCGGCGGGGGAGGTGAATTAAGATGACCGTTCAAACCATCCGGACCACCGCGCGCCGCAACCGCATACTTGCCTCCATCGGTATCCTGCCCATCGTGCTGATCGTGACCTGCGGGCTGCTTGCCCTTTATGAACCCCGGTTCCTGCGCAGCTCGAACCTGATCAACGTGCTGCGCAATGCCTCTTTCCTGTCGATCATCTCTGCCGGGCAGATGCTGGTGATCATCGTCGGCGGTTTCGACATCTCGGTCGGGGCCATCGTGGCGCTGACCTCGGTCAGCTCGGCCCTGTCCATCGTCTGGCTGGCGGACCTCGGCATCGCAAGCACGGCGATGGTCGTCGCCCTCGGATGCCTGCTGGGGCTGATCCCCGGCATCCTGGTCGGCTTCGCCAACGGGTTTTTCGTCAGCGTGATGAAAATCTCGCCCTTCATGGTGACCATCGGCACGATGACCATGGCGGCGGGCATTGCCGGATATGTGACCGGCGGAACGCCGATCTATGACCTGCCAGAACTTTTCACCCGCGAGATCGGGCGCGGCAGCCTGTTCCGGTTGCCCTATATCGTCTATGCGGCGGCACTTGTGCTGTGCCTGCTGTGGTACATGCAGACCCAGACCCGGCTGGGCCGCTATTTCTATGCCGTCGGCGGCAATGAAAAGGCGGCGCGGCTGTCCGGGCTGAACACCCGCAAATACATCTGGGCCGCCTATGTCCTCAGCGCGCTGCTGGCGGGCATCGTCGGGCTGTTTCTGACCGCGCGGGTCGGCTCGGGCGAGGCGACCCTTGGCAGCAACCTGATGCTGGAAAGCATTTCCGTGGCCGTCATCGGCGGCGTGGCCCTGAAAGGCGGGGTGGGGCGCATCCCGATGGTCGCCCTCAGCGCGCTGTTCCTGTCGGTGCTCAGCAACGGGATGAGCCTGATCCGCATCGACAGCAAATACCACATCATCATCATCGGCATCGTGATCGTCATCGCGGTGGCCGCCGAAAGCTACCGCGAACGCCGGAGGGCCGGACATGGCTGACCAGACCCAAAGCACCCCGCTGGACATGCGCGCCATCGCCCCGCATCTGCTCTTGCCGCTGGCGATCATCGGGGTGGTGGTGTTCTTTGCCGCCCTGCAACCCGCAATGATCTCCGGCGGCAATGTCGTCAACATCATGAAGCAATCCTCGCTGTTCTTCTTTGTTGCGGCGGCACAGCTTGTTGTCATCATCACCCGGGGCTTTGACCTGTCGGTGGGGGCCAATGTCTCGCTGGTGTCGGTGGTGTCCTCTATGGTGATGACCAGCCTGCTGCCCGGTCTCGGCACCGGGATCGGCGTCTTTGCAGGGGTCTGTACCGGCCTGGCCATCGGCGCGGCCCTGGGCGCGATCAACGGGGCGCTTGTCGCCTATGCGCGGATCAACCCCTTCATCGTCACCCTTGCGACGATGAGCATCTTCACCGGCATCGCCACAACGGTTTCGGGCGGCTTCCCGATCTTCAACCTGCCCGAAGGGTTCAGCTTTGCCCTGAACCAGATGAAGATCCTGGCGCTGCCGATCCCGCTGGTGATTGCGGGCGCGGTGGCCTGGGCGCTGCATTTCATGCTGACGCGCACCGTACATGGCCGGGTTCTCTATGTGCTCGGCGACAGCAACGAGGTCGCCCATGTCGGCGGACGGCGGGTGCGCGAACACCTGTTCTTTGCCTATGTCACCAGCGGCATCCTGGCCGCGATTGCCGGCTTGCTGATGACCGCGCAGACCGGATCGGGGGAACCGAACCTGGGCACCTCGCTGGTCCTCAGCAGCATCGCGGCGGCGGTCATCGGCGGCGCATCCCTGCGCGGCGGCACCGGGACGATCTCCGCCCCGATCTACGGTGCCTTGCTGATCACCTGCCTGTCGATCGGGATGAACCTGCAACAGATCAACGGCTCCTTGCAGCCGGTGGTGATCGGGGCAATCCTGATATTCGGCGCAGCACTCGACGCCTATCGAACCCGTGGACGGTAAGGAAAGGACAGATCATGTGTGACACAGCCGCAGCCGGAGCCGCCGTCGGCAAGGTCCTTATCCGGAACGACCGGACCCGCGTGACCGAATGGCGCTTTGCCGGGCGCCGGGCGCGGGGCAAAGCTTTATGCGCAAATCGCCAAGTATTCGAATGGCGATAAGATAGGTTGAATTCAACGAGTCGGCAGGTTCACGCCGGAACACGGCCGACAGGGGAGAAGACGATGTATTTTTCGACGGACCATTGCGGTACAATGAACAAGGACGAAGTCTGGACCCGGACCTTGTCCGACACCTATTTCCCGCTCTCGGCAAAATGCGCCCGGCCCGAAACCTTCAAGGGCTCCTTGCAGTCCTGGCGGCTGGGCAACCTCGGCCTGTCCGAGATGAACTGCGACGGCGTCAAATACATCCGCACCAGGTCGCATTTCACCAACGAGCAGGAAAGCAGCCTGCTGATCACCATCCCGCATAAATCGGACGTCTGCTTCCAGCAGGGGGCCCGCGACACCAGCTGCAGCCCCGGCAGCTTCCTGGTGGAACGCGGAGACCTGCCTTATGAGTTCTCCCATGGGCAGGCCAACAAGCTCTGGGTGCTCAAGGTGCCCACCGCCAGCGTGCGTTCGCGGCTGGGCGCCACCGACCGGCTTGGCGCGCTGACCTTTGACGCCAGCTCGGGGGTGGGTTCCTATTTCCTGGGGTCGGTGCGCAATACCATCGAAAGCATTGAACTGATCGGCGATGCCGCCCGGGAAATGGCCGGACAGCACCTGCTGGACCTTCTGTGCCTGTCGATGCGCAGCGACAACCGCATCCTCGACAGCACCGCCTCGACGATCCGCGCGGCGCATTTGCAGCGGGCCGAACAATTCATCCGCGACAACCTCGCCAACCCCAACCTGAACTCCCAGGTCGTGGCGGAATCCTGCGGCATCTCGCTGCGCTATCTGCAACGGCTCTTTGCCGAGAATGACCATTCCGTCGTTGGCTACATCCGCGACAAGCGGCTGACCCGCTGCCACGAGATGCTGCGCATGGTGAACAACACCAGCACCATGGCCCAGATCGCCCATAAATGGGGGTTCTACGACCAGGCGCAGTTCTGCAAACACTACAGAGCCCGGTTCGGCTGCACCCCGACCGACACCCGAAAACAGACCCGGCTGGAGGCCATGGCCCGAAGCTGACGCACCCGAAAGTAAAATGCGCCACCACCCAAAGCTGTGCTTTCGGGTGACCGATACCGGCTTGCCGGCACCTGTGGCCTCAACCGAAGTAGGAAAGCAGAGATGACAAAAACGAGAGTCGCAGTCGATGTCGGGGGCACCTTCACCGATGTCTGCATCATGGACGAAGACACCGGCCAGATCCGGATCGAAAAGACCCCTTCGACCCCCGATGATCCGATGCGCGCCATCATGACGGGCATTTCGGATGCCGGGATCGACCTCGCGGATGTCACGATGTTTTCCCATGGCACCACGGTGGCCACCAATGCGCTGATCACCCGCAAACTGCCCCGCGCGGCGATGGTCTGCACCGAAGGCTTCCGCGATGTGGTCGAGATCCGCCGCTCCAACAAGGAGGATCTCTGGGACACCTACAAGGATGTCGCCAAACCCTATATCCCGCGCCGCGACCGGTTGACCGTGAAGGAACGGATCGACGCGGCAGGCAAGGTCATCACCGAACTGGACGAGGCCGAGGCCCGCCGCGTGGCCCGGATCCTCAAAAAGCGGGACGTAAAGGCCATCGCGGTCTGCTTCATCAATTCCTACGTCAACGGCGACCACGAGGTCCGGATGCGCGACATCCTGCGCGCGGAAATGCCGGATGTGCATATCTCCATCTCCTCGCAGATCATGCCGGAAATCTTCGAACACGAGCGTTTTTCAACCACCATGGTGAATGCCGTGGTCTCGCCTGTCGTGGTCGATTACGTCTCCCGGCTGGGCGACAAGCTGGCCGAGGGCGGCTATACCCGCGATCTGCTGCTGCTGCACACCGGCGGCGGCGTGATGACCCCGGCCAGCGTCAAGGATTTTGCCGCGCGTCTGGCCGGGTCCGGCATTGCGGCGGGGGCGCTGGCCAGCCGCTTTATCGGCAACCTCTGCGGCTACGAAAACTCCATCGGCTTCGACATGGGCGGCACCTCCACCGATGTCTCTCTTTGCTTTCAGGGCAATTCGACGGTGACCAAGGATTGGTACATCGAATACGGCTACCCGATCCGCTTCCCCTCCATCGAAGTGCTGACCATCGGCGCCGGCGGCGGCTCGCTGGCCTGGAAGGACGAAGGCGGCTCGCTGCGCAACGGGCCGCAATCGGCAGGGGCCTTCCCCGGCCCCGCCTGCTATTCCAACGGCAATGAGGTCGCCACCAACAGCGATGCCAATGTGGTGCTGGGCCGTCTGGGCCACAGCCTGGCGGGGGGCGACATCACGCTGGACGCGGGTCTGGCCGAAAAGGCAATCCGCGAAACCGTGGCCGCGCCTTTCGACATGGAACTGCACGAGGCCGCAGAGGCGGTCATCGACGTGGCCAATGCGAACATGGCCAACGCCGTGCGCCTGCTCTCGATCAGCCGCGGCCACGATCCCCGCGACTTTGCCCTGGTGGCCTTTGGCGGCGCGGGTGCCCTGCACGGGGCCGCCGTGGCCAAGGAGCTTTCCATCCCGGTGGTGATCGTGCCGCCGAACCCCGGCGTGACCTCGGCGATGGGCTGCCTGCTGGTCGACATCCAGCACGACTTTTCCGACAGCTTCATGGCCGATGCCTCGCAAACCGCGCCCGAAGACCTCGAAGCCGCCTTTGCGCGGATCGAAAAGGAAGCCGTCGACCGGCTGCGTCACGAGGATGTCGCCCCCGAAAACACCGTCCTGCAGCGCACGGTAGAGATGATGTATCAGGGCCAGTGGCGCTCGCTCGCCGTCTCCGCCCCCGCGACGATCACCAGCACCGAAGACCTCGTGCGCGGTTTCCACGATGAACACGAACGCGAATACAACTTCCGCCGCGAGGATGCGCCGGTCAGCATATTCCGGGTGGGCGTCAAGGCCACCGGCATGGTGCAAAAGGCCGAGCTGCCCTCCTTCGAGGTGACGCCCCATGCGCCGGACCCCGCCAGCCAGCGCGATGTCTGGTTCAAGGGGAAAAGCTGCCGCACCGATGTCTATGACCGCGCCACCATGAAGGCGGGCGCGGAATTCACCGGCCCGGCCATCGTCGAACAGGTCGATTCAACCGTGGTGGTCCCCCCCGGCGCCACCGCGAAGATCGACCAATATATGAACATTCTGATCCGCGTGAAGGACTGAGACATGAACATGATGCCAAAACAGGAACTGGACCCGGTCACCTTCGAGGTGCTCAAGAACTCCTTCATCACTTCGGTCGACCAGATGGCCGAACAGATGCTGCGGACCTGCTATTCCTTCGTGATCTACAACCGCGATTTCTCCAACGGGCTGCACGATGCCGAGGGCAATTGCGTGGCCCAGGGCAATTCCGACATCGCGGTCCATGTCGGCACCCTGCACCATACCTGCAAGGAGGTGATCCGCTTCTTCAAGGGGGACATGTACCCCGGCGATGTCTATGCCATCAACGATCCCTATGCCGGCGGCACCCACTTCAGCGATGTGCGCCTGATCCGGCCGATCTTCGACGAGGAAGAACTGATCGGCTTTTCGCAGTCCAACGGCCATTGGTCCGATCTGGGCGGCTCCGTCCCCGGGTCGTTCAACGTGACCGCCCACGAGATGTTCGGCGAGGCGGTGCGCATCACCCCGATCCGGCTGTTCCACAAGGGCAGGTTCTGCGCCGACGTGGCCAATATGATCGCCGCCAACACCCGCGACCCGGCCTCGATCATCGGCGACATTCATTCACAGGCCCAGGCCACCCAGGTGGCCGAACGCGAATTGCAGCGGCTGGTGGGCAAATATGGTCGCGATCAGGTCACCCAGGGCATGGATGCGGTTCAGGATTACGTCGAACGTGCCGTGCGCCAGCGCATCCGCGACCTGCCGGACGGCACTTGGGAGGCCGTGGATTACATCGACCGCGATCCGGGTGCGGGCGAGGGGATGATCCCGATCCACATCAAGATGACCATCAAGGGCGAAGAGATCACCTATGATTTCGAAGGCAGCCACGCCACCATCGCCTCGATCTACAACTCGGCCCCCGGCGCGACCTTCTCCGCCGTGGTGGCGGGCATGAAGACCTTCTTTCCCGACCTGCCGCTGAACAGCGGCTTCTACCGGATGGTAGAGGTGAAGGCCCCCGCCAACAGCGTCGTCAGCGCCCAGTGGCCGGTGGCGGTGACCGGCTTCCTGATGCCGTTCGAAAAGATCATGAACGCGATCTTCGAAATGTGGTCGCAGATCATGCCGGAACGCGCCATCGCCTGTGCCTTCAACCTGGAATACCTGCTGGCGGGCGGCAACGACCTGCGCAAACCGGACAAGCCGATCTACATGTTCTACGAATGGCTCCCCGGCGGCTGGGGCGGGCGCAACGGCAAGGACGGCAGCGACGTGACCACCGCCTGTTTCGGCACCGGCCTGATGTCCCAGCCCTCCGAAGGCAACGAAAGGGTCAACCCGACCCGTGCGGATGAATTCCAGATCAAGCAGGACAGCCCCGGCCCCGGCAAATGGCGTGGCGGGGCAGGGGTGATCAAGGCTTCGACCCTGCTTGAGGCGGAAAACACCGTCATGTCCTACATCTGCGACCGCGAACGCGCGGTGGTCTGGGGCGTCGAAGGCGGCCTGCCCTCCATGCCGCACGGGTTGATGGTCGAACATGTCGACACCGGCGAGGAAGAATGGCTGGGCTCGGTCTTTTCCAACTACAAGATCAAGAGCGGCGACAAGTTCACCCGCCCCACCGCAGGCGGCGGCGGCTACGGCGACCCGATGGAACGGGACCCCGAACATGTCCTGAACGATGTGATCGACGAATATGTCTCCGTCAAACGCGCGGAACTGGACTATGGGGTCGTGATCAGGGTCAATGACGCCGACATGCTCGACTACGAGATCGACCATGCCGCCACCGAAAAGGCCCGTGCCCATATCCGTGCCAACCGGGTCGGCTGGGCCCGGATGGACCCCGAAGAGGTCTCGCAGATGTACCGCAAGGGCAAGATCAACGAGATGGACGCGGTGCGCAGATACGCGGTGATCCTGGATTGGGGCACCGGAGAGCTGATGCCCAGATCCACCGCGCAGTTCCGCGAAAGTTTCGAGAAACGCTCGGTCTCGCACTGGTCGTGATACCGGGGCGGCCCGCCTGCCGGGCCGCCTGATCCCCCGCACCCGGAACCTGAACAGGACATTGCCGGCATGACCCAGACAGATGTGGTTTTTCACCGCCCCGATACGATTGCAGCGGCACTTTCTATCCTCTCCTCCGCCGCCCCGCGTCCGGCCATCCCGCTGGCGGGCGGCACATGGATCATGCGGGCCGCGCTGCGTGGTGAGGATACCGACAAGACCTTTGTGTCCCTTGCGAATATCGCCTCCCTTCACAGCATCGAAAACACCGGCGCCGGGCTGACAATCGGCGCCATGGTCAGCCACGCCGCACTTGCGCAGGCGCTGGGCGCTGACCCCGCCCATGCCGGCCTGCGCATGGCCTGCGCGGCCTCCGCCAATCCCGCGATCCGGCACCGCGCGACCATCGGCGGCAACCTCTGTTCCGATGGCTTCATGGCCCCCGATCTTGTCCCGGCGCTGATGGCCCTTGGGGCCATGGTCACCCTGCAGGCCCCGTCAGGTGAAAGACGCCTGCCCATTGCTGATTTCCTGCGCGGGCGGGGCGCGCGCTCCGCCGCCGAGATCCTGACCCATGTACACCTGCCCCCGCCACGCGGCACAGCCGCCCATGCCCGCGCCCTGCTGCGGCAGGCGGGCGAATATCCGGTTGCGGTCGTCAGCGTTCTGGCCGGTTGCCGCGATGACGGCACCTGCCAGAGCCTGCGCATCGCCCTCAGCGCGGTGGAACCTGCACCGCGCCGCTGGGAGACACTGGAAAACGCGCTTCTGGACCGCCCCCTGGACCCAAAGGCGGCGCGCGACGCCGCACAGGCTCGCATCCATGACCTGCACCCGCGCGACGGCGTCGATGCCAGCGGCTGGTACCGCGCCCGCCTGCTGCCGCAACTGGTGCAACGCGCCTTTGCCGATCTGACCCGGCCCACCGCAAAGGGAGACCCGCAATGACCGTAAGCTTCACCCTCAACGGCCGCGCCCGCAGCTTCTCCGGCGACCCGCGCGCCTCGCTGCTTGAGGTGCTGCGCGACACCTACCGGCTGACCGGCGCCAAGGAGGTCTGCGGCGAGGGGTTCTGCGGTGCCTGCATGGTCCGGATCGACGGGCATCCCGCCACCGCCTGCCTGGTGCCGATGGGCACATTGGAGGGGTCCGATCTGCGCACCATCGAAGGGATCGGCACCGAAGAAGAGCTGAACCCCGTCCAGCAGGCCTTTGTTGATTTTGACGTCGTGCAATGCGGCATGTGCTTTCCCGGCATGGTGATGACGCTCACCCATTTCATGAAGGACAACCCGCAACCGACCCGCGAGGCGGTCAAATCCGCGCTGACCGGGAACATCTGCCGGTGCACCGGCTATGAGCGGATCATCGACGCGGTGATGTCCCTCTCGGGTGCCACACACCCCGTGACAGAGGTTCAGCCATGAAGAACGCCCATGATCCGTCCCTTGCCGTCATGGACCTGCCGCGCCGCGATGCGCGCGACAAGCTGCGGGGCCGGACCAGATACACCGTCGATCAGGCGGGGCCGGAGGTTCTGCACGCGGTCTTGCTGCGCGCGACCGTGGCCTCCGCCCGCATCACCCGGCTGGATGTCACCCCGGCCCTGACGATGGCGGGGGTCCACGCCATCGCCACCCACAGGGACGCCCCCGGCCTGCACGGGATCGGCATCGCCGATCATCCGATCTTTGCCAGCGATACCGTGCGCTATCATGGCGAACCCCTTGCCGTCATCGCGGCAGAGACCCTGGCCCTGGCCCGGCGCGCCGCCAATGCGGTGATTGTCGAATATGAAGCCATGCCGCCGGTGCTGACCCTGCAAGCGGCACTGGCCCCCGATGCCCGCCTCGTCCATCCCAGCTGGGAAAGCTACGAGGTGCTCCACCCCGGCGCGACACGGGGCGGCAATATCGCCTGGGAAGCACGCGTCGACCGTGGCGACACCGAAGCTGCCTTTGCCCGCGATGACGTCACCATTGTCGAAGGCACCTATGATGTCGGGCGGCAGAACCACCTGTCGTTTGAGCCGCGCGCGGTGATCGCATCTTATGAGGATGGCCGCTTCCACATCCAGACCTCCACCCAGGCGCCCTGGACGGTCAAACATGTCGTCGCCAGGGTTCTTGAGGTCCCGGAATCCGCCGTGCGGGTGACAGTGCCCGCCGTCGGCGGCGGTTTCGGGCTGAAGTTCGATTGCTCCCTCGAACCCTATGCCGCGATCCTGGCCCGCAAGTCCGGGCGCGCCGTGTCGCTGGTCAATTCCCGCCGCGAAGAGATGATGACCTGCCTCTGCCGGGAAAACGCCGAAATCCACATCCGCTCCGCCATCGACGCTGAGGGAGAGATCGTCGCCCGCGAGGCCAGCGTGCTCATGGATTGCGGCGCATATGGCGGCGAACAGGTCTTCCTGACCACGATGACCGCCCATACGCTGGCCGGCAACTACCGGCTGGGTGCCGCGAAAATCGTGACAAGGGCGGTCTATACCAACACCCCCCCGAACGGGGCCTTCCGCGCCTGCAACGGGGTCTACAACACCTTCGCGCTGGAACGGCATACGGATGAAATCTGCGCCGCGATAGGGATGGACCCCTTCGAGTTCAGACGCCGCAACGTGATCGGTGACGGCGACATCGGGGCCACCGGACAGACCTTTCAGGGCGATGTGCTGGCCCCCATGCTGGACCGCATGGTTGACAAATACCCGGTCGAACGGCGCAGCGGCAGGTTGCGCGACGGGCGGCTCTACGGGCGCGCGACAACCGTGGGGACATGGTTCATCTTTGTCGGCCCCTCTGCGGCAACGGTGAACCTGAACGCCGACGGCAGCGCGACGCTGGTCACCGCCGGGGTCGAGATCGGCTCCGGCACCATGATGCAATCCCTGCCGCAGATCGTCGCGGCAAACCTTGGCATTCATCCCGATGCGGTCATCGTGAAAACCGCCGATACGGATGCCGCCGGGCGCGATCTCGGGGTTGGCGGCGGGCGCACCACCGTCTCCATCGGGGCGGCAAGCGAGGCTGCCTGCGCCGAGGTGCGGGAAAAACTCCTGACAGTGGCCGCCAGATTGCTGCAGACCAACGCAGCCGCACTGGTGCTGACCAACGGCAGGGTCGAGGTTGACGGCAAACCCGGCAGCGGCATGACCCTGAAAGCCGTGATCGCCGAAGCGGAGCTGACCACCGGCCCGATTGCCGGCAGCGGTGCCTTTACCGCGCCGGGCACAACAGCCATGCCCGGCTGCGCCACCGGCCATTTCATTGACGCCATCGACATCCCGGTTTTTGCGGTCCACGACTGCGAAGTGGCGGTTGACGAAATCTCGGGCCGTTGCGAAATCCTCTCCTACCGCGTGGTACAGGACGTGGGCCGCGCCCTGAACCGGCGCGCCATTCACGGCCAGATTCAGGGCGGCGTGGTGCAGGGCATCGGCTATGCCCTGACCGAAGAGGTCACGATCGGCCCCGATGGCGCGGTCGATCAGACCGGGCTGGAAAGCTACCGCGTCCCGCTGGCGGGCGATGTCCTGCCCATCGACTTCGAGCTTTACGAGGGGGCACCCTCTCTCGGCCCGCTGGGCACCAAGGGGGCAGGGGAGGTGCCGATCCTGAATGTCGCCGCATCGCTGGCCTGCGCGATTGCCAATGCCACGGGCAAACCGGTGACCTCCCTGCCGATGACACCGGAGCGCATTGCCACCCTGATTGCCGGAGAGGGCGCTACAGCGTCCCGCCTTTAACCTGATTCACCCGGTATCGCCGATGTCCCGAGAGCGCGAAGCGCGGCAGGGTATCGGCGATTCAAGTTTAAGGCGGGGCGCGCCAGGCCCGGCACCACCGATTGATCCACCAAGGCCGGATGCAAGCCGGGCCGTCGCCTGCCCGGGGTAGGCGATGCTGACCTTGGTTCATGCCACTTAATTTCTCAGCTTTGATGAGTCCTGTCGGGGGAACACCAAGCCTAACCATATCGCCTACCCGACCGGCGGGCAGGCGATGGCCCGGCGCCTTCGGCTTGTTCCGGGCTTGGGTGCCATGAACTGCCGGTCACTGCGGTCGCATCACCGCACCACCACCCGGCAATGCGCTTCGCCGCGAAAGTCAACTTACCCCGAGGCCATCAACCCTCATCGGCCTTGCCGCCAACCGCCGCGATGACCTGATCCGCAACCGGGTGATCCCCCGCCGCCCGCGCCAGCATCAGCGCGCCGACCACCTGGGCGATGGTGCTCAGCGCCACCGCCCTGTCCTCCGGGGCCACCAGATCCGCCAGCTTCTCCAGCCCCTCGGCAAAGGCGGATTGCAAGGCCTCTCCGTGGCGCGGCGCCTCTGCCGCAAGCGCGGGCAGGACGCAGCCCTCGGCAACCCGCGTCAGGTGACTGTCGTGCAGATAGGCCTGCCGGAAGGCCTCCAGCCGGTCGCCCCCCGCTTTCTCCAGCCGCCTGGCCCAGTCTTTCTCATGCTGCGCCATCGCCGCCTGGGTGGCCTCCACCATCAGCGCCGTTTTGTCCGGGAACTGCTTGTAGAACCCGCCATGAGTCATCCCGGCGGCTTTCATCAGGCCCGAAATGCCAATGCCTTCATATCCGTGGATGCGAAACAGCCGGGCGGCTTCGTCAACCACCTTCTGGCGATTTTCCTGTGCAACTTCACGACTTACACGCATGTCAGCGCCTTTTCATCTCTGGTCGGTATGGCCCGCCAATCCTAGAAAAATCCAGTTTGGATGTCAATTAACATCTAATCTTGACAGTTTGGATTATGCTTATAATCTAATCGCAAATCACGAGCAAAGCGAGTCGCCCCATGTCCCCTACCGATCCCATCGTCATCTGCGCCGCCCGCCGGACCCCGCTCGGCGCCTTCATGGGCGCGCTTGCGCCGATCTCCGCGCCGCTGCTGGGGGCCACGGCACTCCGCGCCGCCATGGCCGACGCCGGGCTCGGGCCGACGGACGCCACAGAGGTGCTGATGGGCTGCGTCCTGCCCGCCGGACAGGGCCAGGCCCCGGCGCGGCAGGCGGCGCGGGCGGCAGGGCTCGACGATGCGGTGGGCGCGACCACGATCAACAAGGTCTGCGGCTCCGGGATGAAGGCGATCATGACCGCCGCCGACCTGCTGACGCTGGAGCGCGCCGAGATCATCGTCGCGGGCGGCATGGAATCCATGTCCCGCGCCCCCTATCTCGCACCGGAAATGCGTGCAGGCCGCAAGGCAGGCAGCGCCGCGCTGATTGATCACATGATGTTCGACGGCCTCGAAGACGCCTATGAACCGGGCCGCCCCATGGGCGCCTTCGGCGAGGTCACGGCACGGGACTTCGGCTTTGACCGCGCGGCACAGGATGCCTTTGCCATCGAAACGCTGGAACGGGCCCGCATGGCGGTCACCTCGGGGGCCTTCACCGATGAAATCGCGCCGGTCACAGTGCCCCAGCGCAAGGGCGAAGTCACCGTCGCGCAGGACGAACGCCCCGGCCAGGTCGACCCGGCAAAGATCCCCGGCCTCCGGCCCGCATTTGCCAGCGACGGGACAATCACCGCCGCCAGCGCCTCCGCCAATGCCGATGGCGCGGCTGCGCTGGTGCTGACCCGGCGCAGCCTGGCCCAGGCGCGGGGCCTGCCGGTGCTTGCCACCATCGCCGGGCAGGCCACCCATGCCCAGGCCCCGGCGCTCTATACCACCGCGCCGATCCCCGCGATTGAAAAGCTGCTGGCCCGCACCGGCTGGACCGCAGATCAGGTCGATCTGTGGGAAATCAACGAGGCCTTCGCCGTGGTCCCCATGGCCGCCGCGCAAAAGATCGGCATCCCGCGCGAAAGGCTCAATGTGAACGGCGGCGCCTGCGCGCTGGGCCATCCCATCGGTGCCACCGGCGCACGCATCCTCGTCACCCTGCTGCACGCCCTGCGGGCGCGGGGCAAGCGGCGCGGCGTGGCCTCGCTCTGCATCGGCGGCGGCGAGGCCACGGCACTGGCCATCGAAATCTGACCCGGCTTTCACCCAACCCGAAAGGACAAACAATGGATCTGACCCGGACAGCCGCGCATGTCACCGGCGCACCCCATGACAGGGGGCGGCGGGCCAAGGCCCCAGCCCCCTTCCGCAACCGCCCGCAGGGCATTCCCACACCCAGATATTCCGGAGGCACCCATGCCACAGCATGACACCACAACCAAAGAACGCGCCTTTGACGCGGCCACCATGCCCGAAGTGAGCTTCAGCCCGCCGGACCCGCGCCAGATCGCGGCCATGTCCGGGCTCGACATCCTGCGCGCGATCCCCACCGGCGGCGTGCCCGCCCCGACCATGGCGCGGACAATGCGGCAGTGGATACACGCGGTCTCCGAAGGGCAGGCGGAGTTCCGGGGCGATCCGGGGCCGGAATTCCTGAACCCCATGGGCACCGTCCACGGCGGCTGGATCATGACCATGCTGGATTCCGTGCTGGGCTGTGCGGTCCATTCGGTGCTTGGCCCCGGCCAAAACTATACAAGCATGGGCACGGAGGTGAAGTTCATCCGCCCCCTCGCGCCCGATGCGGGACAGGTCCGGGCGCTGGGCACCCTGGTCTCCCGGGGGCGGCGGTCGGCCACGGCAGAGGCGCGGCTGGAGGATGCCTCGGGCCGGCTGATCGCCACCGGCACCACCACCTGTTTCCTCTTTCCGGCACAGGGGTAGACCATGCCCGTCATCACGCTCCTCTCCGTCCCCTTCGCCTTCCTGCTGGGGGGATTCGTCTTCTCCGGCCTGCTTGGCCCGCTGGCCGCCGACCTCGGCATCAGCGTCTCGGCCGCCGGGCTTTTGCAGGCGGGCTATGCGCTTGGCTGCGCCTTTGCAGGGCCGTTCCTGGCCCATTGGACCCGGCACCGGCGCAAGAAACCGCTGCTCCTGCCGGTGCTGGGCAGCATGGTGCTGCTCAATTTCGCATCGATCCTGGCACCGGGCTTCAATGAGCTCCTGTTCCTGCGCACCGCCCTGGGGATCACCGGCGCGCTCTCGCTGCCGCTGGCGGTCTCCATCGCCGTGACCCTGGTCCCCCCCGAACAACGGGGCGGGGCCATCGCCAGGGTCTATTCCGGGGTCGCCTATGCGCTGATGCTGGGAATGCCTGCGGGCTCGCTGGCCGGGGACTGGCTGGGCTGGCGGGCGAGCTTCGGCGTGGCCGCGCTGGCCTCGGCCGTGGCCCTCGTGCTGGTCTGGCGCAACGTCCCCGACATCGCGGCACAGCCTGTCCCCAAGGGCAGCGCGCGCCTCGACGCCAGATCCACGGGGCTGCTGGCCTCGACCTATCTCGCCTTTGGCGCGATGTTCTGCCTGGTGGGCTACATCGGCCCGGTTGTCACCAGCCTGACCGGCGGCACCGGCACCCATGTGGCGCTGTTCCAGCTTGGCGTCGGGCTGTCCTGCCTCGCCGGGCTGATCCTTGGCGCGCGGATCGCGGCCACCCTGGGCGGGCGTGGGCTGGCCTGGCTCTTTGCCGGGATCGCCCTGGGGCTTGCGGTTCTGGTGCCACCGCTGTCGACCAACCCGCCGCTGCTGGTCAATATCCTGGCGCTTGTCGTCAGCGTCGCCCTTGCGCCGGTCTGCCAGTTTGCCACCGCACCGGTGGTGCAGGGGAGCCTTGCGGCAACGGCGGGACCCTCGACGACCTTCGTTCTGACGCTGAACAGCTCGATGGTCTATCTCGGACAGGGCACCGGCGTGCTGCTGGGCGGCACCGCGATCAGCTTCGGCGGCTATGCTGCCGCGCCGCTGACCGGTGCCTTTGTGGCGTTGCTGGGTCTTGTGGTCGCCATCGCCCTGCGCTCGGGCACCGCACGGTCACTGTCCCGGACCTGAGGACACCAGCATATGCACAAGCGCATCCAGCGCCGCCCCCATGTCGGCGGCGCTGGCATATTCGTCGGGATGATGGCTCAGCCCGCCCCGGCAGCGCAGGAACAGCATCGCGATGGGGCAGAGATCTGACATGGCAGAGGCATCATGGGTGGCCCCCGAGGGCAGCGTGACCGTCGCCGCCCCGCCCTGTTCCACCGCAGCAACCAATGCCGCCGACAGCTCCGGGTCGCAGGACACCGCAGGCTGGACATAGGTCCGCGTCATCTCGAAAGACAGGCCGGCATCGCCGGCAATACGATTGCCAAGCGCGCGCATCTCATCGGTAAATCCCTGCCGCTCCTCGTCGGAGACCGAGCGCACCTCAAGCGGGAAATCCGCCCGGTCCGGGATCGCATTGACCGCATCGGGATGCACCGAAATCGACCCGACCGTGGCGCGGATACTGTTGGTCTGCCCGGCCTGTTCCGACACTGCCGCGATAAAGCGGGACGCAGCCACAAGGGCATCGCGGCGGTCCGCCATCGGCACCGTGCCCGCATGGCCCGTCTCTCCGGCAAAGCGGATGGCATTGCGCTCGATCCCACAGATCCCGGTCACCACCCCGACCGCCGCAGCCCGGCGCTCCAGAACCGGGCCCTGTTCGATATGGACCTCCAGATAACCCAGCACGTCGGAAGGATCGCGGCGCAGCGCCTCCAGCCGCGCCGGATCGCCGCCAAACCCGGCAAGCGCCGCGCCAAGGGTCACGCCATCCCGGTCCGCCAGCCCCAGCGCCGCCGCATCAAACGTCCCGGCCAGCACCCTCGGCCCCATCAGCGCCGTGGGAAACCGCACCCCTTCCTCATCGGCAAAGGCCAGAACCTCCACCGAACAGGCCGGCGCGCGGCCCTCCCGGCGGATCTTTTCCAGCGCGAGGCAGGCCAGCGCAATGCCCATGATCCCGTCATAGCGCCCGCCGCCGGGTACGGAATCCTGATGCGACCCGATCAGCAGGGTCTTGCTGCCCTCCGGCCCCGCGCAGCGCCCGACCAGGGTGGCCGCCGCATCCATATGCACCTGCAACCCGGCGGCCTCCATCCAGCCACGGATCTGGTCCAGCGCCGCCCGGTGTTCGGGGGTGAAGGGCAGGCGGGTCACCCCATCCCCGGCCTGCGAACAGGCGGCAATCTCGTGCAGGCGGCTCTGGGCAATCTCACCGAAGGTCATAGGCATCCTGAATTTATTATGATAAATTATGAGCTACACAAGACTCCAGCCCTCGTCTAGACAAATGTCATGAAGCAAACCGCCGCCCGCCCCGCCGATCCAAAGATCACCGATGCCCCCCGGGCGCAGAAACGGTCGCGCCCCGTTCAGGTCGCGGATCAGATCAAACGCTGGGTGGTCGAACGTGACATGCAAAAGGGCGACAAGCTACCCAACGAGGCGGCGATGATCGCAGAATTCGGCGTCTCCAAGGGAACCGTGCGCGAGGCGATGCGCATTCTGGAGGCCCAGGGCCTGATCGTGACCAAGACCGGCCCCGGCGGCGGCAGCGCGGTGGGCGAGGTCAGCAAGGACCGGGCGATGTCCCTGCTTGGAAACTACTTCTATTTCAAGGACCTGTCGCTTTCGGACATCTACGAGATGCGCAAGCTGGTGGAACCGGCCCTGGCCGCCCGTCTGGCCGGCAACCTCTCGGACGCGACATTGGCCGAACTGCGCGAGATGGCGCACAGATACCCCGAACCGGCGCAGACAGCGGAAGAGGAAAAGCAGCAGCATATCTCTTCGCTGGCCTTCCACGCCCGGCTCGCCGATGCCGCCGACAACCAGCTGATGGGCTTCCTGATCTCCTTCATGGCGCGGATCCTCTCTGACCTGACAGTGCACCGCCGCCTCTATGCCACGCCCAACCGGGAGCTTTGGGAACGTGGCCGCAGGCATCAGATCGAACTGGTGGAGGCGCTGACCCGGGGCGACGGCCCGCGCGCCCATGCCATCATGACCTCGCATATGGAAGGGGCCGAACGGCTGATGAACGCGCAGGAAATGCGCATCACCCGCGAATTCATGGCCGAATAGACGGGGCCGCGCGCCGGTCTTACGACCGCGGCGCGCGGCTGCGGTCCACCGCAACGGGCGCTTCATCCAGCCAGCTGGCATAGGGCGGCGCGCTTACCCTGGCGCATAGCGCTGCAAGATCGTCCAGCGGGCGGGCGCTGTCATCAATCCGCAGGTCGATGGGCGGCGCAACCGGGCTCAGAACCAGAAGGGCGGCAGATTGCAGGCCGCGCACATCCGATCCCGCCGCCTCACCGGCGCGCAGGGCGGCGACAAGCCGTTCCGCCGGCGTGCCCTCCCGCGTGGCAAAGGCGGCGGCAGCGGCCTCCAGAACCCCACGCGACCTGATCATGTTGCCCGCGACAATCACCTCCGGGGCGGCGATGAAACCGGCATAGGGAACACTGGCCGCACCGGTGAACCCGGCGGTGGCACCGGATCTGTCAAGCACCGCCAATTGCCGATGGTCCCGGCCCGTGTCTTCCCCGGTCAGCGCGGCCACCACATCCCCGGCCCCGGCACCCCCATGCAACTGCCGCATCGCATCGTCGCGCCAGAAGGTGCTGGGCGCGGTGCCCTGCGAGGCACAGAGCCCCGATTCGATGTCGCCGCGCAGCACCCAGCCCCCGACACAAAGGCTGCCCGTCGCCGCCGCACCTGCGTAAACGCCTGTTTTTTTGTCATATGTCAGAATGGAAAACGTCATGAGGCGGCCCCGGCACATTTAACTTGTATTTATCATGATAATTTGGCCAAATGCAATTTATAATGATAAATAAGATGAAACAGAGAGGATACGCCATGACTTTCCTGACCCTCACCCGCCGTGCCCTGCTGGCGGCGACCGCGGCCTCGGCGCTGGCCCTGTCGGCAGGCAGCGCAACTGCGCAGACCCCCGAAAACGTCCTGATCGTGGGCCAGATCGCTGAACCCAAATCGCTCGATCCCGCCGCCGTCACCGCCGTCAACGATTTCCGCATCCTGATGAATGTCTATGACGGGCTGGTCCGCTACAAGGACGGCACGCTTGAGGTCGAACCCGCCCTTGCCACCGACTGGACCATTTCCGAGGATGGCACCGTCTATACCTTCACCCTGCGCGAGGGGGTCAGCTTCCACGATGGCAGCGCCTTCGACGCCGAGGCGGTCAAATTCAACTTCGACCGCATCCTGGACGAATCCCACCCCTTCCATGACACCGGCCCGTTTCCGCTCGCGTTCTTCTTTTCCGCCGTGGAATCGGTCGACGTCATTGACCCGATGACGGTCTCCTTCACGCTGAACGCCCCCTATGCGCCCTTCCTGTCGAACCTTGCCTATCCCACCGGGCTGATCGTCTCGCCCGCAGCGGTCGAACAACATGGCGCGGATTTCGGGCGCAACCCCTCCGGCACCGGCGCCTTCAAATTCGGCGAATGGCGCAGCAACGAAGCGGTGGTGGTGCAGGCCAACCCCGGCTACTGGGACGGCGCGCCGGGGCTGGAGGCGGTCGTGTTCCGCCCGATCACCGATGCCAATACCCGCACCGCCGAGATGCTCGCGGGCGGCATCGACCTGATGGTCGAAGTCCCGCCCGTCGCGCTCAGCGAATTCCAGGGCGACAGCTATTCCGTCTTTGAACAGGCGGGCCCGCATGTCTGGTTCCTGATCCTGAATGCCAAGGAAGGCCCCTTTGCGGATGTCCGTGTCCGGCAGGCGGCAAACTATGCGATCAACAAGGAAGCCATCGTCAATGACGTGCTCGAAGGCACCGCCGAGGTCGCGGCCGGCCCGACCCCGCCCGCCTTCGCCTGGGCTTACAACCCCGATCTGGAACCCTATCCCTATGATCCCGACCGCGCCCGCGCCCTGCTGGCAGAGGCCGGTGCGGAAGGGGCCGAACTGACCTTCTACGTGACCGAAGGCGGCTCCGGCATGCTGGACCCGGTGTCGATGGGCACGGCAATCCAGGCCGATCTTGAGGCCGTGGGCCTGAAGGTCAGCATCGAAACCTACGAATGGAACACCTTTCTGGGCAATGTGAACCCCGGTCTGGAGGGCAAGGCGGACATGGCCGAAATGGCCTGGATGACCAATGACCCCGACACGCTGCCCTTCCTCGCGCTGCGCACCGAAGCATGGCCGGACAAGGGCGGCTTCAACTCCGGCTATTACTCCAACCCGGAGGTGGACAAGCTGCTGGACGCCGCCCGCGCCGAGACCGATCAGGCCGAGCGAGCGCGCCTCTACCAGCAGATGCAGGTGATCGTGCAGGAAGACGCGCCATGGGTCTTTGTGGCGAACTGGAAACAGAATGCCGTCACCTCGGACCGCGTCGAAGGCTTTTCACTGCAGCCCTCGTTCTTCCTGCTTCTGGATGACGTGACCAAGAAGTGATGAGTGACCAGCACGTGATCTGACCCGTTGCGGCCCCGCTCAGGGGGCCGCAGCAACCCGACGGAGCCGCCCATGACCGGATATATCCTCAAACGCCTGCTCTCGGCCATTCCGGTGCTGCTGGGCATCAGCGTGATCGTCTTTGCGATCATGGCGCTGATCCCCGGCGACCCGGCAACCGCGATCCTGGGCTCCTATGCGACCCCCGAGAACGTCGAGAAGCTGAACCGCGACCTCGGGCTCGATCAGGGCATCGTGGCGCGGTATTTCATCTGGCTCGGCAACATGCTGCAGGGCGATTTCGGGCGCAGCTTTGCCCTCAACCGGCCGGTGCTGGACGAGGTGCTGGACCGCTTCGGTGCAACCCTGATCCTGGCGGGCAGTTCCTTTCTTCTGTGCTCGCTGCTGGGCATCGCCGCCGGTGTCATCTCGGCGGCGCGGCAATACGGGTTTGCCGACAAGGCGATCACCTTTGCCGTGCTGCTGGGCATCTCGATCCCCTCGTTCTTTTTGGGCATGATGATGATCCTGATCTTCGCCGTCCAGCTGCGGTGGTTCCCGGTGTCGGGCATGTGGCCGATCTACGGGGACCGCAACCTGCCGGTGCTGCTGGACCATCTGGCGATGCCCGCATTCGCCCTCTCGGTGGTGGCGACCGGGGTGATCGCGCGGCTGGCCCGTTCCGCCATGCTGGAGGTGCTGCGCCAGGATTTCATCCGCACCGCCCGCGCCAAGGGCGTGAACGAACGCCGGGTGATCTGGCGCCATGCCCTGCGCGCCGCCATGGTCTCGATCATTCCCATCCTGGGCATTCAGGCGGGCTTTGTGCTGTCCGGTGCCGTCTATATCGAGATGGTCTTTCAATGGCCCGGCGTTGGCCGGATGCTGGTTGATGCCATCCTCAAACGCGATATCCTGCTGGTTCAGGGCGGGGTGGTGTTCATCGCCGCCTGCTACGTGATGTTCAACATCCTCGTGGACGTGGCCCAGGCGCTGCTTGACCCGAGGATCAAGACATGACCGCCTTTCTGAAACTGCTGGCGCGCAACCGTCTGGCCCTGGCGGGCCTTGTCATGATCGGCATCGTGGTGCTGCTGGCACTGCTGACGCCGCTGCTGCCGCTGGCCGATCCCGATGTCACCCGGACCGCCGACCGCTTCAAGCCGCCCTTCAGCGAAGGCGCGCTTCTGGGCACCGACCATCTGGGCCGCGACCTGCTGAGCCGCCTGCTCTGGGGCACCCGGCTGAGCCTTGCCATGGGGCTGGCCGCCGCGATCATCGCGGCCACGCTGGGCTCCGCCATCGGCATCATCGCGGGATACTTCGGGGGCAGGACCGACAACATCATCATGCGCGGCGTCGATATGCTGATGGCCTTTCCCTATATCCTGCTGGCGCTGGCCATTGTCGCCGCGCTTGGCCCCGGCCTGATGAACGCGCTGATCGCGGTGGCGGCGGTCAACGTGCCCTTCTTTGCCCGCAACATCCGCGGCATCACGGTCGGCATCGCCCATAAGGAATTCATCGACGCCGCCCGGCTGGCCGGCATGCGCGACCGCGAAATCATCCTGGGCGAGGTGCTGCCCAATGTGCTGCCGGTGATCGTCATCGCCATGTCCACAACCGTCGGCTGGATGATCCTTGAAACCGCGGGCCTGTCCTTTCTCGGCCTCGGCTCGCAGCCGCCACAGGCCGATCTCGGCTCGATGCTGGGCGAGGCACGCTCCGCGCTGATCACCAACCCCCATACCTCCATCGTGCCCGGTGCGATGATCCTGATCATCGTGATGGGCATCAACCTGCTGGGCGACGGCATCCGCGACGCGCTGGACCCGCGCCTGAAATCCGGCGCGCTCAGCCGCCCGATGGCCGCAACCACGGTCGACCGCCAGGGGGCGGTGCCCGCCGCCCGCACCGACAGCCTGCTGGACATCACCGGCCTGCAGACCGAATTCCATGTCCGCGACCGGCAATACAAGGCCGTCGGCGGTGTCGATCTGCATGTGGAAAAGGGCGCCTGCCTGGGCATCATCGGGGAAAGCGGATCGGGCAAATCCGTCACCGCGCTCAGCGTCATGGGGCTGGTCGCCTCGCCACCCGGTGTCATCACCGGCGGCGCGGTCCATTTTGACGGCAAAGACATTGTCGGCGCGCCCTATGAGGTGCTGCGCGCCCTCAGGGGCCGCCGGGTGGCCTATATCTTCCAGGATCCGCTGGCCACCCTGCATCCGCTCTACCGGGTCGGGGACCAGTTGATCGAGGCGATCCAGTCGCATGAATCACTCCCCCGCAGCGCCGCCCGCGCCCGGGCCATCGACCTGCTGAAATCGGTGCGCATTCCCAATGCGGAAAGCCGGATCGACAGCTACCCTTACGAAATGTCGGGCGGCATGCGGCAGCGGGTCGGCATCGCCATGGCGCTGGCCAATGACCCCGATGTCATCATCGCGGATGAGCCGACAACCGCCCTGGATGTGACCGTTCAGGCACAGATCCTCTCGGTTCTCAGCGATCTCAGGCGCGAACGCGGCCTGGCGATCATCTTCATCACCCATGACTTCGGCGTGGTGGGCCAGCTCTGCGACAGCGTGGCGGTGATGTATGCGGGCCGGATTGTCGAACAGGGACCAACCGGGGCCGTCCTGCGCAACCCGCAACACCCCTATACCAGCCGGCTGATCGACTGCGTGCCGACCCTGGGCGGCGGCCAGCGCAAACTGGCCGCGATTCCCGGATTGCCCCCCGTCGTCGACAACCTGCCTGCCGGCTGCGCCTTTGCCGCGCGCTGCGACAAGGCGCAGGCGGAGTGCCGGGCGGGGCAGATTGATCTGCGCCCGACCGGACCGGACCGCCGGGTCCGCTGCCTCTTTCCCGAAAACGCGACGGAGCACAGCTTATGACCGATGCGCTCAAACTCACGGGGCTGTCAAAATCCTTCCGGGTCGGCAAACACTCCTTCGGGGCACCCTGGTCCTATGTGCATGCGGTCCAGCCACTGGATCTGACGGTACAAACCGGCGAGACTCTGGGGATCGTCGGCGAATCCGGCTGCGGCAAATCCACCCTGGCCAAGATGCTTGTCGGACTCCTGCCGCCCAGCACCGGAGAGATCGAAATCGAAGGGGCGGTTCTGGACAACGCCGATCCCGCCCTCTTTGGCAAACGCATCCAATACGTGTTCCAGGACCCGATCAGCAGCCTGAACCCGCGCAAGACCATCCGCCAGATCATGGAGGCCCCCCTGCGCAGGCTGCACCGCCTGGGCAGGGCAGAGCGCGCCGCGCGGATCAGCGAGATTTTTGCCGCCGTCAACCTGCGCGAGGAATTCCTGGACCGTTATCCGCATGAATTCTCCGGCGGGCAGGCGCAGCGGATCGGCATCGCCCGGGCGCTGGCCGCCAGGGCGCGCATCCTGATCCTGGATGAACCGGTCTCGGCGCTGGATGTCTCGGTGCAGGCGCAGGTGCTGAACCTGCTGGCGGATCTCAAGCAGGAATTCGGCCTGACCTATCTGTTCATCAGCCACGATCTCGCGGTGGTCGAGGCGGTCAGCGACCGGGTGGCGGTGCTCTACTTCGGTGCGGTTGTCGAAATCGGCCCGGCGCGGGAAATCTTCGCCAATCCGCGCCACCCCTATACCGCCCTGCTTGCCCAAAGCGCGCCGGAGGTCGGCCGCCCGATCTCCGCCCCCGAGAAAGCCGGCGTGGAACTGCCCGATCCGCTGGACCCGCCCAAGGGATGCGCCTTCAACGAACGCTGCGCCTTTGCGACAGATCGGTGCCGCCGCGAAAGGCCCGCCCTGACCGGAGACAGGGGGGGCCGGGAAATCGCCTGTTTCAATCCGCTGGGCGCTGCGGCAGAGGGTTGATTCTAGCCCGAGGTCAGACCTTCCGTCGGGGGCAGGGGCGCGGGCACCGAGACATGCTCCGGCCGCCGCTTTTCGTAGAACGCATTGCCGCCGGTCGTCACCACATAGTGGATGTTGTTGTAATTCGCCTGATACCAGGCCGCGTGAAAGAACTTGGCCGCGCCGGTATGGGGATGCCGCTCACCGCGATAGACCGCAAGGGCGGTGTCACGGGCAAGTGCCGCCCCCCTGCTTTCCATCGGGCTTGTCATGACGCCGGGGGCGAATTGGTTCGGCTGGCCGACCACGCCGCAGACCGTGTCGGGAAAGGCGTCGGAGGCGACCCGGTTCATCACCACGCTGCCCACCGCGACCATCCCGTCCCGGCTGGAGCGGTTCGATTCGAAATACATCGCCCGGGCCAGGCATTCCACATCGCTTGCAGAGGGCGGCGGCGCTTCGGACCTGCCGCATCCCGCGACAAGGGCAACCAGGACCAGCCCGGCACCAGTCGGGCGTTTCAAACTAAAACTCGGCACCGTACAGCCCTCGCATCCTGGGTTCGCTTTTGTCGCGCGGAGGGTATTCCGCAAGCCCCGCCCTGGGCAAGCGGAATGCTGCGGCGCGGGCTCTGCCCCCTCGCCATGGGCGCGTTGTTGCCTTATGCAAAACCCGACGCCCCTGATGCCCCTGACAACGGAAACCCTGCATGAGATGTTCCGCGATCCTGACCGCCTGCGCGCTGGGCCTGCTGGCCGGACCGGCGCTTGCGGAAAAGCTGAGCTTTGCCATGGCGCTGGGCAACCGCCAGATCGGCACGCTGACCTTTGACGGCGGGCCGCGCGCGGGCCGTCTGCTGGCGGTCATGGACAACACGCCGCTGGGGGTGGCCGACGGCAGTTTCGAGGCGGTGACCAGGGCGCGCGGCGCGGCGGTGGGCTATGAAAGCCGCAGCCGCGGCAGCAAGCAGCGCGACATCGCGGTGACCCGGGCAGGGGGGCAGGTGACCGAAGTCACCGTCATCCCGGCGGATGAGGCGACGGACCTCAGCGATGTGGCGCAGGTGCCAAGGGGCGTGATTTCCCTGACCGAAGCCTTTGCCGCGCTGGCGCTGGGCCGCGACTGCCCGCAGCCGATGGTTGTCCACGACGGCCGCCGGGTGGTGCGCATCGCCACCACCGCGCGCAGCGACAGCGGTGGCGAGGTCACCTGCAGGATGTCCTACCGCGTGGTGCAGGGGCCGGGGCATCTGTCACCCTTCCGGTTCAAGTCGCTGGGCATGCAGCTGACCTATGCCACCCGGACCCTGCAACGCATCACGCTCAGCGCGGGCGGTTTCGATGTGACCCTTACCCGGCAGGGTGCGAAAGCCGCGCTGGAGTAGGTTGGTCAAGCCGCCCCGCCCGGCGCAAGCCGGGCATCGCCCGACCTCCCGTCTCACCGAAGGTGCGCTGTAAAGAATCTCACCGAAGGTGCGCCGACTGGAATAGGCACGCCTTTGGCGTGACGGAGGGCGATTTTGCACCCTCTGCCCAGCCAAATCCCGCCCGCGTGTTGAGATCCTCGTCGCCACACATAGGTCGGAACGCCCTCCAGGTCGGGCGATACCCGGCAGACCGGCACCTAACCCGCATCGTGAAGCTGAATCAGCCTTCCGACCATCTCCTCGAACGGCGTATGCCGGAATGCCGGGCAGAGCGCCGCGAATTTCTCGCCGCACAGACGGTGCGGATGATCGAACAGATAGCGCTGTTCAAGCAGCTCACGCCCCAGTTCCCAGACCGGCGCGCTCAGGCGCAGCGCCCACCAGGGGAACTGGCCGATCTTCATCTCCCGCCCGCTCTGGCGGGTGATCTCACGGGCCAGATCGTTGATGCTGAAGCTATGCCCCGGCAGGGCGACATCGGCAAAAACCGGCAGATCCTCCAGTTTCGACAAGGCAACAGCCGCGCGGGCGAAATCGGGCAGATAGGCATAGGCCCGCTCGACCCCGGGCGCGCCCATCGCCGTGATCCGGCCCTTGTGCAGCTTTTTCAGCACCACCAGCCCGATCGCCTGACCGCTGCGCTGGTCATCAATGAAATCGCCGCCGCGCAGGATCGTCACGGGCAGGCCGGAGGCGCGCCAGGCGGCCTCCATCTCGACGCGGATCTGCCCCTTCCGGCTGCAGGCCCGGTGCGGCGTCTCTGCCGACCAGGGACCGGGCTGATTGCCGTAGACATAGACGTTGCCGGGGATCAGCACCCGCGCACCGCTGGCGCGGGCCGCAGCCATGGCAAGCTCGGTGATCTTCGGGATCTGCCGGGCCCAGTCGTGGTAATCCGGCGGGTTCATGGCATTGACGATCAGATCGGCACCGCGCGCCGCCTGTGCCGGATCGGTGCCGCGCTGGAAACGGCGGACGCGCCAGCCATCCGCCGAAAAGGCGCGGTCAAAAGCCTGGCCTGCGAAACCCGAGGCACCGAGAATGAGAACTGTTCGGGACATGTGAACTCCTGTGAAACGATTGCCCCGCCCTTGTTGCTCAAAATAATCCGAATGGGGATTGCCAGAAATTGCAGTTCAGGTATTCATAAATGAATGGATATACGGGCATTGGACTGGTCGCTGCTGCAAAGTTTTCTGCAGGTGGCAAAGGCGGGATCGCTGTCGGCGGCGTCGCGCGCCTGCGGCGTCAGCCAGCCGACGCTGGGGCGCCATGTGCGCGCGCTGGAAACCGCGCTGGAACAGCCGCTCTTTATCCGCAAGCCCGACGGCCAGAGCCTGACCGCCCTGGGCCATCAGCTTTATGACCATGTGCGCAAGATGGAGGACGCGGCCTCCCATGTGGCGCTGACCGCCGCGGGCAAGAGCGCGCGGCTGGAGGGGCGGGTGCGCATCACCGCGTCGCGGGTCGTGGCCTATTGGCACCTGCCGCCGATCCTGGCCCGCCTGCGGGCGGAGGAACCGGGCATCCAGATCGACCTTGTGGCCTCCGACATGCCGGAAAACCTGATGCACCGCGAGGCGGACATCGCCCTGCGGATGTTCCGGCCCGAACGCGGCAACCTGATCGCGCAAAAGATCGCGGAGCTGCCGCTGGGGCTTTACGCGGCGCAAAGCTACATCGCCCGTGCGGGCCGCCCCGACACGCCCGAGGCGCTGATGAAAATGGATTTTGTCGGCTTCGACAGATCCGAGCTGATCCTGCGCCTGATGGCGCAGAACGGCCTGCACGTCACCCGCGATTTCTTTCCGCTGCGCTGCGAGGATCAGCTGGTGAACTGGTCCCTTGTCTGTTCGGGGGGCGGTGTGGGCGGGTTCCAGCGTCTGATCGGCGATGCCGACCCGAGGGTCGAGCGCATCGCCGATTTCGTGACCCTGCCGGCGCTGCCGGTCTGGCTGGTGGTCCCCGATGCCCTGCGCCATGTGCCCCGGATCGCGCGGGTGCGCGACATGCTTGCGCAGGAGCTGTCAACCCTTGGCAGGCCCGCCGGCCAACCGGCATGAGCCGACGCCCCGCTGCGGCATGCTGATGGCTTTTGCAGTCTCTCCCGGCTGGCGGTGGACCGCCCGCAGACTGGGCGCATCGCCGCGACCGCGACAGAAGTATTGCCTAGGCTCTGGACCCATTGATTCTATATGCTCAGCGGCGATTTCACGAAATTTCAATGGTTTGGGGCGTGCAGCCAATAGTGGTTCTATTTGCAAGCGACCCAAGACGTTGAAATGAAGTGAAATCACCGCCCTCCGGGTTTGACGGATTTTCCCGCAGCCTGCGGCGCATCTGCTTGAAATAGAACCACTATTCTTGCGCAGATGCTTCTTGTCTGCGAAAAAATCTGTCAAACTGAGCATATAGAATTAATGGGTCCAGAGCCTAACACGCGGCGTTCTATTGACTCATCCGGGCCACTGGCAAACGATCTGCAATAATAAAACCAACGGGGGATCATCATGACCACACGTCGCTTCACACGCCGATTTCTGCTCGGCTCCGCCGCCGCCCTGGCGGGCGCTTTCGCCCTGACGCCGCGCACCGCCCTTGCCGCCGACCCGATCAAGGTTGCGGGCATCTATACCGTACCTGTCGAACAACAATGGGTCAGCCGCATCCACAAGGCGGCAGAGGCGGCACAGGCCCGCGGTGACATCGAATATGTCTTTACCGAAAACGTCTCCAACACCGATTACGCCCGCGTCATGCGCGAATATGCCGAAAGCGGGAACACCCTGATCATCGGCGAGGTCTTCGGCGCGGAACAGGAGGCGCGCGAGGTCGCCGCCGATTACCCCGATGTCGCCTTCCTGATGGGATCAAGTTTCAAGGAAGACGCGGGCCTGCCGAACTTTGCCGTCTTCGACAATTACATCCAGGACGCCGCCTATCTTTCCGGCATCGTGGCAGGGGCGATGACGACAAGCGGCAATATCGGCATGGTCGGCGGCTTTCCGATTCCGGAGGTGAACCGCCTGATGCATGCCTTCATGGCCGGCGCCGCCGAGATGAAGCCGGACATCGCCTTTCAGGTCAGCTTCATCGGCTCCTGGTTCGATCCGCCCAAGGCCAAGGAAACCGCATTTGCGATGATCGAGAATGGTGCCGATATCCTTTATGCCGAACGCTTCGGCGTCTCGGATGCGGCGCAGGAAAAGGGCATTCTGGCCATCGGCAATGTGATCGACACACAGGCGGAATACCCCGAGACCGTCGTCGCCTCGGCGATCTGGCACTTTGAGCCGACGCTGGATGCCGCGATTGCCGCGGTGAAGGCGGGGAACTTCACCGCCGCCGACTATGGCGTCTATTCCTTCATGAAGGAGGGCGGCGCATCGCTGGCACCTTTCGGCACGTTTGAGGGCAAGATCCCGCAGGCGGCGCTGGACCTGATCGCGGAACGCACCAAGGCGATCAAGGCGGGCGAATACACGGTCGAGATCAACGACGAAGAGCCGAAGTCCAGTTGAGCGCAGTCCTTGCAAATGGTCCCGCCCGGCCGGAGGCCGGGCAGCGCCTGCCTGCCCTCCGGCAGGCGCTTCGGACGTTGCCACCGGATGCAATGATGCATGTACCCCGTCCCGGTCGCCATTTTCGCCGTCACGCCCCTGCGCCTCCCCAGGCAGGCGCTGCCCTTTGCGCCACCCCTCGGGACGGCGCTGCTCTTTGCATCTGCCAGCACCCGCTGACGGCCCCTGAATGAGCGTGACCACAGCCCCCATTGTTCTGCGTCTTGACCGCATCACCAAGCGGTTCGGTGCGCTGACCGCGAATGATGCGATCAGCTTCGAACTGCGGCAGGGCGAGGTCATCGCCCTGCTGGGCGAAAACGGCGCGGGCAAGACCACGCTGATGAACATCCTCTTTGGCCATTACACGCCGGACGAGGGCAGCGTCGAAGTCTTTGGCCAGCCGCTGCCCCCCGGCAACCCGCGCGCGGCGCTGGAGGCCGGGGTGGGCATGGTGCATCAGCATTTCACCCTCGCCGACAACATGAGCGTGCTGGAAAATATCGTGCTGGGCACCGCACCGCTCTGGCGGCCGGGGTTCGGCCGTGCCGCCGCGCGCCGCCGGATCAGGGCCCTGATGCAGGATTACGGGCTGCGGGTGGACATGGAGGCGCAGGTCGGCGCGCTCAGCGTCGGCGAGCGCCAGCGGGTCGAGATCCTCAAGGCGCTCTACCGCGAGGCGCGCATTCTCATTCTGGATGAACCCACCGCCGTGCTGACCCCGCAGGAGACCGACGATCTCTTTGCCACCATGCGCCGGGCGGTGGCGCGGGGGCTGTCGGTGATCTTCATCAGCCACAAGCTGCATGAGGTCACGGCGATCTCCTCCCGCGTGGTGGTGCTGCGCCATGGCAGGCTGGTGGCAGAGGCGCGCACCGCCGATACCGATGCGGCGCAGCTGGCGCAGATGATGGTGGGGGCGGAGGTTGCCGCGCCGCAGGTGCGGCAGGCCAACCCCGGCGCCCTGCGGATCTCTCTGCGGGCGGTCACCACGCCGGACCGGGGCAGCGCGCCGGGGCTCAAGGCGGTCGATCTGGACCTGCGCGCAGGCCAGATCACCGGGCTGGCGGGGGTGTCGGGCAACGGGCAGGCGGCGCTGGCCGACCTGATCGGCGGGCTGATTGCGCCCGCATCGGGGGAACTGCGCATCTCGGATGCGCCGGTTGCGGGGTGGAGCCCGCGTGCTGCGCTGGCCGCCCGGATCGCGCGCATCCCCGAGGACCGGCACAAGACCGGGACCATCGCGGATTTCGACCTCACGGAAAATGCGGTGCTTGAGCTTTACGCCAGGCCGCCGTTTTCACGCCGGGGCTGGATGAACTGGCGCGCCGCCCGCGATTTCGCGCAGAACATCATCTCCGGCTATGACGTGCGCTGCCCAGGGCCCGAAACCCGCATCCGCCTGCTGTCGGGCGGCAACATGCAAAAGCTGATCCTGGGCCGGGTGCTGGAAACCGCCCCCGACGTGGTGCTGGCGAACCAGCCGGTGCGGGGCCTCGACATCGGGGCGCTGACCTATGTGCATGAACAGCTGCTGGCGGCACGGGACCGGGGCGCGGCGGTGCTGCTGATCTCCGAGGATCTGGACGAGGTCACGGCGCTGGCGGATGTGATCCATGTGATCTCCGAAGGGCGGCTGTCGCCCGCCTTTGACCGGGGCGCGCTGAGCGTGGCGGAACTGGGCGTCTGGATGGCGGGCGAGGGGTTTGACCATGCGGCTTGAACCCATTGCCAACCCCGCGCTGACCCGCCGCCTGGGCCTGCCCGCGCTGGCGCTGGCGGGCACCGTGGTGATCGCCTCGCTGCTGGCGATGATCGCGGGGGCGCAGCCGTTTTCGGTGCTGGGGCTGATCCTCAAGGGGGCTTTCGGATCGAAGTTCGCCACGCTGGAAACGCTGAACCGCGCGACGCCGCTCATCTTTACCGGGCTGGCGGTTGCCGTCGCCTTCAAGGCCAGGCTGTGGAACATCGGGGCCGAGGCGCAGCTTTACATGGGGGCGGTGGTGACCGTGGTGCTGGGCACCGGCGCGCTGGCCTGGCCTTCGGCCGCGCTGCTGCCACTCATCGCCATCGCCGCGATGCTGGCGGGGGCGCTGGTGCTGCTGGTGCCGACCTTCCTGAAAACCCGCTTTGGCGTGGATGAGGTGGTGACGACCCTTCTGCTGAATTTCGTCGTGCTGCTCTGGGTCTCCATGCTGCTGGAGGGGCCGCTGAAGGACCCGATGGGGCTGGGCTGGCCCAAATCCGCCCGGCTGATCGAAGAGGCCCGGCTGCCGCGCATCATCGACGGGCTGCGCCTGCACTGGGGCTTCGGCCTTGCGCTGATTTCGGCGGCTGTGGTCTGGGTGATCCAGCGCCGCACCACGCTGGGCTATGAGATGCGCGCCGTGGGGCTGAACGCGGAGGCCGCGCGTTTTGCGGGCATCCCGGTCAATGCCACGCTGATCAAGACCGCGCTGCTGTCAGGCGGCCTCGCCGCGCTTGCCGGGTTTTCCGAGGTCTCGGGGCTGAAGGGCAGCCTGACCTTGGATATCTCGCCGGGCTTTGGCTACACCGGGATCATCGTGGCGATGCTGGCGCTGCTGAACCCGCTGGGCGTGGTGGTGGCGGCGCTGTTTGTCGCGGGCATCTTCGTCGGCGCGGACAGCATGAGCCGCGCGGCGGGCGTGCCTACCTATCTGGCCGACATCATGCTGGCGGTGGCGCTGCTCCTGATGGTGCTGGCGATCATGCTGACCAAATTCAGGGTGAGGCGCGGCTGATGGACATCCTTGATATTCTCATCTCCGCCAGTTTCTGGACCGCCGCGATCCGCATCGCCTCGCCGCTGATCTTTGCCGCATTGGGCGAGCTGATCTGCGAACGCGCGGGCGTGCTGAACCTCGGCATCGAGGGGATCATGGTGGTCGGCGCCTTTGCCGGCTGGCTGACGGTCTATCTGGGCGGCGGCCTCTGGTTCGGGGTCTGCGTGGCGATGCTGGCGGGCATGGCATTCGGGTTGCTGCACGGGGTGCTCTGCGTGCCCTTCGGGCTCTCGCAGCATGTGGTGGGGCTGGGCATCACCCTGCTGGCGACCTCGTTGACCTATTATTGCTACCGTCTGGCCCTGCCGGAGGTCACCTCGCCGCCCAAGATCGCGGCCTTCCAGCCCTGGGAGGTGCCGCTGCTGTCGGATCTGCCGCTGGTCGGTCCGGCGCTGTTTTCGCAGACGCCGCTGACCTATCTGGCCTTTGTGCTGGTGGTTGTGGTGAGCGTGGTTTTGTACCGCACGCCGCTGGGGCTGGCCCTGCGCGCGGCGGGTGAAAACCCGGCGGCGGTGGAGGCGCAGGGCCTGAGCGTTTCGGCCATCCGCATCGGCGCGGTGATGGCGGGCAGCGGGCTGATGGCGGTGGGCGGGGCGTTCCTGACCATGAGCGCCTTCAATTCCTTCTTCTTCGAGATGGTGAACGGGCGCGGCTGGATCTGCATCGCGCTGGTGGTCTTCGGCTCGTGGCGGCCCGGCAAGACCCTGCTGGGCGCGGTGCTCTTTGCCGCCTTCGACGCGTTGCAGGTGCGGTTGCAACAGACACCGCTGGGGGCGGGGATACCCTACCAGTATTTCCTGATGGCGCCCTATATCCTGTCGATCCTGGCGCTGGTGGTCATGTCGCGCCGCGCACAGGTGCCTGCGGCGCTGATGGTGCCCTTCAACAAGGGGGAGCGTTGAATGACGCATCAGGTGCGCGCAGCCGGTCAGCGCCTGCCTGGGTAGGCGCGGGGCGAAACGGGGTGGCTTGGCGGAGGTTTCGGGAAATGCGGGACGTTGCATCCGGCGGAGCGCTCAAAGCGCCTGCCGGGGGGCAGGCAGGCGCTGACCGGCTGCGCCGGTCGAGACGATATGGGCCGCCGTCCCGGACGAAGACCCGGGACCTTTCGGCAGTTTGAGGGAGTGAGACCATGTTCGACATCATCATCAAGGGCGGCACATTGCCGGACGGCACCACCGCCGACATCGGCATCGCGGGCGACCGGATCACCGCCATCGGCACGCTGGAGGCGGAGGCGGGCGAGGTCATCGACGCCACCGGCGATCTCGTCTCGCCCCCCTTCGTCGATCCGCATTTCCACATGGACGCCACGCTCAGCTACGGCACCCCGCGCATCAACGCCTCGGGCACGCTGCTCGAAGGGATCGGGCTCTGGGGCGAGCTGAAGGGCGTGATGACACAACAAGAGGTCTTTGACCGCGCGCTGGAATATTGCGACTGGGCGGCCTCGCTCGGCCTGCTGGCGATCCGCAGCCATGTGGACACCTGCGACGACCGCCTGCTGGGGGTCGAGGCGCTGCTGGAGGTCCGCCGCGCCGTCAGTGGCTACATCGACCTGCAACTGGTAGCCTTCCCGCAGGACGGGCTCTACCGCGACCCCACCGCCTATGCCAACACGCTGCGGGCGCTGGACATGGGGGTGGATGTGGTCGGCGGCATCCCGCATTTCGAACGCACCATGGTGGATGGCGCGCGGTCGGTCACCGCCCTGTGCGAGATTGCCGCCGAGCGCGGGCTGATGGTGGACCTGCATTGCGACGAAACCGACGACCCCCATTCGCGCCATATCGAAACGCTGGCCTATGAGACGCAGCGCCTTGGCCTGCAGGGCCGGGTGGCCGGGTCGCATCTGACCTCGATGCATTCGATGGACAATTACTATGTCTCCAAACTGCTGCCCCTGATCGCCGAAGCCGGGGTTGCCGCCATCCCCAACCCGCTGATCAACATCATGCTGCAGGGCCGCCATGACACTTTCCCCAAACGGCGCGGGTTGACGCGGGTGAAGGAGATGCAGGCGCAGGGCATCACCGTGGGCTGGGGGCAGGATTGCGTGATGGACCCCTGGTATTCGATGGGCACCGGCGACATGCTGGATGTCGCCTTCATGGGCCAGCATGTGGCGCAGATGAGCAGCCCGGAAGAGATGCGGCGCTGTTTCGACATGGTGACAGAGGTGAATGCGCGGATCATGGGGCTGCAGGACTACGGGCTGCAGGTCGGCGCGCGGGCCTCGCTGGTGGTGCTGGACGCGGGCAATCCGATCGAGGCGCTGCGCCTGCGGCCCGACCGGCTGTTGGTGGTGGCGAAAGGCAAGGTGATCTCGCGCCAGAGCCGCAATGACGCGCGGCTGAATCTGCCGGGGCGCCCCGCATCGGTGCGGCGCAGGCATCCCGCCCATGGGCGCGCAACGGACGGGGCAGCAGGACAGGGTTAACCCTGTGCCGGTAGAACCCCACCTGTCGCGACATCCGCACCCGGTCTGACACGCCGGGCGCATTCGGAGAAACAGAGGCCCGTCCTCAACGGGCCACTTTGAACCGTTCAACGTGCAGGGTCATCCCTGTCTCATCCATCCGATCCGGCGGCGCCGCCATTTCAACGGTCCCCACAGATCCACAGACCCAGACGAGGAAAGCAAAGCGTGACCGCTGCGGCGGGCGCTAAAGCGATGCGTTGGAACGCGATGAAATATCTGATTTCAGACGATCCCGGATCACTCAGGCCGAAGCCGCAACCATAGGCTTTGCACCGCTGTCATCTGCCGCCACTGCACTGCTACCTGCTACCTGCTACCTGCTGCCTGCAGGTGAAGACATGTCATGATAGACCTGTCATTTTTGACATGTCATGTATGACATGTCTTCCCCTGCAGTATGGCGCGCCAAGTTGCGTCCTCGGGGCCGGGCGCGAACCTCTGTCGGGCACCCGCTTCAACGCTGCAACTTCGATTCCGACCTAGTATGGCGGAAACGAAATGCGCATCATTTCCCACTGCCCCCGGATCGCTTGCGATCCGGTTCGCACCCGACCCCGCCCCCGTCAAACCGCAGGTTTGCCTTCGGCAAAACGGCGGGTGCGAAACTCCAACCTCGCAAGATGCTGCGAACTATGGAAAAAGTGAAAATGTCTCACCAAATGGAGGGCCGCCCTCGGTGTCGGGTGCGAACCTGCCGTTGAGAGCTGCATTTAATGAACCGAACTTTGATTCCGGGTGACTATGCTTCCTGCTGCGCGGCCTGACGGGCCAGCGCAAAGGCCCCCTGCATGGCATTGCCCTGCGGGGCGACCAGGTTGCGCACCACGTCCTCGGACAGGTAGCCGCGGTAATGCGGTCCCACGCCGCCGGTCAGGCAGAGCCTGTCGCCGGGCGTGAAATCAAGCGCCGCCAGCCCCTTTTCCAGAAAGTCCACCGCCCGGGCGATGATCTGCATCGCGGCAGGGTCCTGCTCCTGCGCGCCGCTCAGCACCTCGGGCGCGAGGGTCGCGTAATCGGTCGGCGTGGCGGTCAGGCAGAACCGGCGCATCTCGTGCAGCCCGCCCATCCGGTCCAGCGTCCGGCGGGTGAGGGCGCTTTGCGGTTCGATCCCGTCATGGGCCAGCAGCGTGCGTTCCAGCAGCCGGTGGCCCAGCCATGCGCCCGAGGCCTGATCGGAGATCTGGAAACCCCAGCCCGACACGGTGCTGACCACGCCGCCGCACTGGCGCGAGATGAAGGTGCCGGTGCCGATGCCCAGCACATAGCCATCATGTGCCCCCAGTGCCCCGGCGACGGTGGTTTCCTTGTCGCCCGACACCATGGTGTGGCCATAGGGCAGGGCGGCGGCAACCTCGGCCATCGTCTCGGGGCTGTTGGCCCCGGCGGCGCCGACATGGCCGATGATCCGCTCCAGCGGCGTATCGGCAAGCCCGGCCTGGGCCAGCGCCGCGCGCACGGCGGCGGTGATATTGGCGATCGCCCCGCCAAAATTGTTCTCGACATTGGCGGGCCCGCCCCGCGCATCGGCCAGGATGCCGCGTGCCGCAGTGCCGGCCGCGGCCCGGCACCCGGTGCCGCCTGCGTCCACCGCAATCAGAATGGGTTCATGCATATTGGTCATGGCGGCTTCTATAGGGCACCTGCGCGCGCAGTACAGGGTGAAAATGCGACTTGCCCCGCTGCTTTTTTGAGCACAGCCCCCGCGCCGGGCAGGTGGCCGGGCACGGGCGCGCGCCCATTCCACTTTATCCCCGCACGTCCCGGCCTTCGGGTCAACTTTGCGTGATGCCGCCCGTTGGGCGGGGTCGGAAAATCCCGCGCGCCGGGTCAAAGCCGTGTCACGCTGCACAAATCGGAGGCACTCCGCGGCGCCGGCGGGATTGGAGGTTGTAATTTCCCCTTGTTAGCGCTAACGAGAACCAAAGACGTATCCAGATGTCCTGCAACAGGCGGGATTCGCGGTGTCGCGCGGAATGGACCGGTCCGGAAGGGGAGAAAAATATCATGACCACGAAAATCGCAATCAACGGATTTGGACGGATCGGGCGCAACGTGCTGCGCGCGCTGCTGGAAAACGGCGCCCGGGGGATCGAGGTGGTGGCGGTCAATGACCTGGCCCCGGCGGCGACCCTGCTGCACCTGCTGAAATATGATTCCGTACACGGGCGGCTGACCGAAACGGCACGCCTGGACGGCGACACATTGAGCGTCGGTGATCATACCATCCGCCTGACGGCAGAGCGTGACCCGGCCAGGCTGCCCTGGGCCGACGTGGACATCGTCTATGAATGCACCGGCATCTTCACCACCCGCGAGGGCGCGGCCAAACATCTGGAGAACGGATCGAAGCGGGTGCTGATCTCGGCCCCCGGCAAGGGGGTGGACCGCACGGTGGTCTATGGTGTGAACCACGGCGATCTGACGGCGGATGACGTGATCGTTTCCAACGCCTCCTGCACCACCAATTGCCTGGCCCCGGTGGCCATGGTGCTGGAGCAGAATTTCGGGATCGAGACCGGCTATATGACCACGATCCACGCCTATACCGGCGACCAGCCGACCCATGACGCGCCGCACAAGGACCTGTATCGCGGGCGCGCGGCGGCACTGTCCATGGTGCCGACCTCGACCGGGGCGGCGGCGGCGATTTCAGAAGTCCTGCCGGGGCTGAAGGGCAGGCTGGAAGGCTCTGCCGTGCGGGTGCCGGTGGCCAATGTCTCGATGGTGGACCTGTGTTTCCTGCCCGGGCGCAAGGCCACGGTGGCAGAGGTCAATGCGGCGCTGGAAAAGGCCGCGCAGGGCCCGCTGAAAGGGGTTCTGTCCTATGAGACCGATCCGCTGGTCTCGGTGGATTTCAACCATGATCCGCATTCCTCCTGCTTTGCCGCCGCGCAGACCAGCGTGACCGATGGCGGTCTGGTGCGGGTGGTCAGCTGGTACGACAATGAATGGGGTTTCTCCAACCGGATGAACGACACCGCCCGCGCCATGGCCGCGCTGCTCTGACCCGGGTGGATCAGAGCGAGGCGGCAGCCCGGCTGGCCTGATCGTATTGCCCCGACATGGTGCGCAGGCTGGCGGCGACCAGGCGCAGGTCGTCGCCGCCCAGATCCATCCGGTTGAGCCCGTCGAGAAAGCAGGTCTCGCGGATCGCGCGGTAGGCATCGCAAAGCGCGGCACCGGTCTCCGAGGTGCGGTAGAACACTTCCTTGCCGCGTTTTTCGGCCACCAGAAGGTCCGACTTCAGCAGCTTTTTCAGCGCGTAGTTGACGGTATGGGTGTCCTCGATGTTCAGCAGGAAACAGATGTCCGTCAGCCGCTTTTCGCGGCTGCGGTGGTTGGTGTTGTGCAGCACCAGGATTTCCAGCGGCGTCAGGTCGGCATTGCCCGCCGCCGCCATGCAACGCGACATCCAGCGGGTGAAGGCGTTGAAGGCGATGATCATCCCGTATTCCAGCTCGGAGGCTTCCCAGCCCTCGCCCTCTGCCAGGTGGCGGGAAGAGACGATGCGACGCCCCGGCAGGGCTTTCGGCGGCTGGGACATGACAACTCCTGAACCAAGGTAACCCATCTGACGTTAACAAATCGCCGGTGTTTTGCAACGGTATTTGTGGTAAATGATGGGCAGATTCCGTGGCAGACGCTGCCGGAAGGGGGGGCTCAGGCCATCTGCACCCCGCCGCGCCCCGGCGCCGGGGGGAAGGCCAGACCGCCCCAAAGGTTCCGGCCCGACATCAAGGTCATTTTGCAACACCCTGAAAAATGACATGATTATGGCTATGCAGGTCGGGCAAGCTTTGCTACCTATGGGGTAATAAAAAACTGAGGCAGGCAGAACGAGCAATGAAAACGGGCTTTAAGGGCACGTTTGTCATCAGCTGGTCGCAAACAGAAATAGACGGCCTTGAAGCCGCGCCGGTGCAATCTCTCTCTGTGGGGGCGGCATGGGCCTGGCGAGGGGACGCGATCCGGGTCGATGGCCCGAATGACGTATTGCGGCTGGACCAGGCAGACGAGGCGGAAAATCTGCGCAAACGCGCTGCCAGAATGGTGCGGCGGCTGGTCGGCGCGGCGCTGGAAGAAAGCGGCGGCGCCTTCAGGGGCGGTCTGCGCGGGGCGGGGCAGGATACCGGTCCGCTGATGGACAACAGCTTTGTCGTGACCGACGGCGGGCGCAGCTATACCGTGACGCTGATCGAACTGGGCCGTGGCAGCCAGCCCCTGCTGATGTTTCTGGATGAGATGCCGCCGCGCAACTGCGATCTGTGGATCGTGCATCACACCCTTGGCCCCTCCTGCGGCAATGCGGCTTCGGACACTGATGGCGGCGTGATCTGTTTCACCCCCGGCACCCGCATCCGCACGCCCCAAGGCCAGCGCCTGATCGAGGACCTGCGCGAGGGCGATCTGGTGCAGACCAAGGATGACGGCGCCCAGCCGATCCGCTGGGTCGGCAGCAGGCGCATGTCCGGGGCGCGGCTGTTCGCGATGCCCAAGCTGCGCCCGGTGCGGATCGCGGCCGGTGTGCTGAACGCGGGCGAGCCCGATGCGGATCTGATCGTGTCACCGCAGCACCGCCTGCTGATCAAGGGTCCGACCGCGCAGGAGCTGTTCAACACCCCCGAGGTGCTGGTCGCCGCGAAGGACCTGATCAACGGCGATACCATCACCGTGGATCTGAAAATGCGCGAGGTCACCTATATCCACGTGCTCTTTGATTCCCATCAGGTACTCTGGGCCAACAGCGTGGAGACCGAAAGCTTTCATCCCGCCTCTGCGGCGCTATCCGCGCTGGACGAGGGCGACCGCAAGCGGTTGCTGGCCACCCATCCGGAGCTTGAATACGATCCGCATACCTATGGCAGTTTCTCGCGGCGCAATCTGTCGGCCTCCGAAGCGGCGATCCTGAACCACGCGGCGTGAGGGGGCGAATTCTTTGAAGAATTCGGTCCGGTGTTTTTGAAAACACCGTTGGGCGTTGCGACACGGTCTGCGGGTTGGGCTTTTTCGAAGCGGTGCGCCTTTGCGAATTCTTTGAAGAATTCGGTCCGGTGTTTTTGAAAACACCGTTGGGCGTTGCGACGCGATCTGCGGGTCGGGCTTTTTCGAAGCGGTGCGCCTTTGCGAATTCTTTGAAGAATTCGGTCCGGCGTTTTTGCAAACGCCGCCGGGCGTTGCGACGCGATCTGCAGGATGGGCTTTTTCGAGGTGGTGCGCCGCTGCGAATTCTTTGAAGAATTCGGTCCGGTGTTTTTGAAAACACCGCCGGGCGTTGCGACGCGGTCTGCGGGTTGGGCTTTTTCGAGGTGGTGCGCCTTTGCGAATTCTTTGAAGAATTCGGTCCGGCGTTTTTGAAAACGCCGTTGGGCGTTGCGACGCGGTCTGCGGGTTGGGCTTTTTCGAAGCGGTGCGCCTTTGCGAATTCTTTGAAGAATTCGGTCCGGTGTTTTTGAAAACACCGCCGGGCGTTGCGACGCGATCTGCGGGTTGGGCTTTTTCGAGGTGGTGCGCCGCTGCGAATTCTTTGAAGAATTCGGTCCGGCGTTTTTGAAAACGCCGCTGCACGTCACGCCGCGATCTGCGGGTTACAGCTTCACGGGGCCGCTCCCGTTAACCGCCGGCGCGCTCTGCGATCAGCGCCTTGATGATGGATTTTGCGCTGTCGCTGGACCAGTCCGCATCCCCGCGCAGCCGTGCGATCTCGCGGCCTTCGGGGTTCACCAGCACGGTGATCGGCAGGCCGAAAATCCCCATCTGGCTGGCCAGGGCCTGTTTCGGATCCTGGTGGCGCGGCAGGCTGGTGACACCGGCCTCGGCAAAGAACTTCTTGATGCCTTCGGGGGAATTGCGCCCCGCTGCGATGGTCAGCACCTCGAAATCATCGCCGCCGAATTCCCTTTGCAGCGCGTCGAGCTGCGGCATTTCCTTGCGGCAGGGCGCACACCAGGTCGCCCAGAAGTTCACCAGCACATATTTGCCCCGGTAATCGGCCAGCGTCCCCTTGCCCGCCCCGTCGGCCAGGTCGAAGGCGGCATCGGAGGTGGCGGCAGGCGTGTCATGCACCACCAGCTTTTTCATGTCCCCCGCGCGCAGGCCCAGAATGTCCACCGTCCCGGCCAATGCGGGGTTTGCACCTGCCAACAGGGCCGTATACACGAGGCCGAGCACGAATTTTCTCATCTGTCCCTCCGAGGGTTTGACATGACTGACACGACTTCCAACAAGATGTGGGGTGGCCGGTTTGCCGCCGGGCCAGACGCGATCATGGAGGCGATCAATGCCTCGATCTCGTTTGACAAGCGGATGGCCGCACAGGACATCGAAGGCTCGCGTGCCCATGCCGCCATGCTGGCTGCCACGGGCATCATCACTGATAGCGATGCGGAGGCGATCCGGGAAGGCTTGCTCACGATCTTGTCAGAGATCGAAGGCGGCACATTCGAATTCTCCGCAGCCCTTGAGGACATCCACATGAATGTGGAGGCGCGCCTGAAGGAGCTGATCGGCGCACCCGCGGGCCGGTTGCACACCGGGCGCAGCCGCAACGACCAGGTTGCCACCGATTTCAAGCTCTGGACCCGCGATCAGTTCGATGCCTTTGACGCCGGTCTGGTGGCGCTGATCCATGCCCTGCTGGCACAGGCAGAGGCGGGTGCCGATTGGGTGATGCCCGGTTTCACCCATTTGCAGACCGCCCAGCCGGTGACCTGGGGCCATCACATGCTGGCCTATGTGGAGATGTTCGGCCGCGATCTTTCCCGGGTGCGCGACGCCCGCAAGCGGATGAACGAAAGTCCGCTGGGGGCCGCGGCGCTGGCCGGCACCTCCTTTCCCATCGACCGCGACATGACCGCGCAGGCGCTGGGTTTCGACCGTCCTTGCGCGAATTCGCTGGATGCGGTCAGCGACCGGGATTTCGCGCTGGACTTCCTGTCCTGCGCCAGCATCTGCGCCATGCACCTCAGCCGCTTTGCCGAAGAGCTGGTGATCTGGTCCTCGGCCCAGTTCCGTTTCGTGGCGCTGTCGGACCGGTTTTCCACCGGCTCCAGCATCATGCCGCAGAAGAAGAACCCCGATGCCGCCGAGCTGATCCGCGCCAAGATCGGCCGCATCTTTGGCGCCAATACCGCGTTGATGATGGTGATGAAGGGGCTGCCGCTGACCTATTCCAAGGACATGCAGGAGGACAAGGAACAGGTCTTTGACGCTGCCGACAACCTGATGCTGGCGCTGGCCGCGATGGAGGGCATGGTGCGCGACATGACCGGGCAGCGCGACAATCTTGCCGCCGCCGCAGGCAGCGGCTTTTCCACCGCCACGGATCTGGCGGACTGGCTGGTGCGGGTGCTGGGCCTGCCGTTCCGCGATGCGCATCATGTCACCGGCACCCTGGTGGGCATGGCGGAAAAGGCGGGCTGCGATCTGCCCGACCTGACGCTGGAACAGATGCAATCGGTGCATGGCGGGATCACGCATGGTGTTTTCGATGTCTTGGGCGTGGAAAATTCCGTGAATTCGCGTATGTCTTATGGCGGGACGGCACCGGCGCAGGTGCGCGTTCAGATCGAACGGTGGAAGGACATTCTGGCATGAGGATCATCCTGGCCCTTTTGGGCATCTCGGCGCTGGTGGCCTGCGGCGCGGACGGCGAGCCGGTGCAGCCATCGGCGAATTCGACCGTCACCCTGTCCAGCAGCGGCATGCAGGCGGGCACCAGCCTGGGGCTGCGGCAGGGGTCCTTCGGGATGTCGCTGGGGCTGGGCCTGTGAGGGCCGCCCGGATCATCGCGGCGCTTGCGGCGCTTGCGGCTCTGGTCTCCTGCGGGCCGAAGAACCCCGATGACGATCCGGCGGGCCGGGCGGATACGCGCCAGCAGCCGACCAATCTGACGCCGGGGGTCAGCATCTCGGGCTATGCCAACATCGGCGTGAAGAAAAGGTTCTGACATGTCGGCACTGCGGATGACATTCCTCGGGCTTGCGGTCTGGGGAGCAATCCACCCGATGTATTATTTCATCACCTGGTTCCAGGCCAATGGCTGGGACATCATGGCAATGGTGGCGGCCTGGCATGCCAATGCGGCGGCCAGCGGGCTGGTCTGGGACCTGACCATCGCGGCGGTCACGCTGACGCTCTGGATCCTGGCCGAGGTTGCGGTGCGGCGCAACTGGGGGGCGCTGATCGCGATTCCCGCGACCTTCTGCATCGGGGTGAGTTGCGGGCTGCCGCTCTATCTGTTTTTGCGGACGGCGCCGGTCCGATAGGACGGGAGCCTCCGGCGGGGAATATTTAAGGCCAAAAAGAACATGGATCACTTTCTCTACCGCGACGGCGCGCTTTTCGCCGAGGATGTTGCTGTGGCCGATATTGCCGCTGCGGTCGGCACGCCGTTTTACGTCTATTCCACCGCCACCCTGCTGCGGCATTTCCGGCTGTTCGACGAGGCGCTGGAGGGCATGGATCATCTGGTCTGCTATGCGATGAAGGCCAATTCCAACCAGGCGGTGCTGCGCACGCTGGCGCAGGCGGGTGCGGGGATGGATGTGGTCTCGGGCGGGGAATACCGGCGCGCCCGGGCGGCAGGTGTGCCGGGCGAACGGATCGTGTTCTCCGGCGTGGGCAAGACCCGCGAGGAGATCCGCACCGCACTTGAGGGCGGCATCCGCCAGTTCAACGTGGAGAGCGAGCCGGAGATGGCGGTGCTGGATGCCTGTGCGCGCGCCCTGGGAAAGGTCGCCCCGATCACCATCCGCGTGAACCCGGATGTGGATGCAAAGACCCATGCCAAGATTGCCACCGGCAAATCCGAGAACAAGTTCGGCATCCCGATCGCCCGCGCGCGCGAGGTCTACCGCATGGCTGCGGCCATGCCGGGGCTTGAGGTGGTGGGCATCGACGTGCACATCGGCTCGCAGCTGACCGATCTGGAACCCTATGCGCTGGCCTATCGCAAGGTGGCGGAGCTGACCGGGGTGCTGCGCGCCGACGGCCATGAGATCCGGCGGCTGGATCTGGGCGGCGGCCTTGGCATCCCCTACGAGCGCAGCAATGCCGATCCGCCGCTGCCTTCGGATTACGGTGCCATGGTCAAGCGGACGCTGGGGCATCTGGACTGCGAGATCGAGATCGAGCCGGGCCGGCTGATCGCGGGCAATGCGGGGCTGATGGTGAGCGAGGTGATCTATGTCAAATCCGGCGAGGGGCGCGATTTCCTGATCCTGGACGGGGCGATGAACGACCTGATCCGCCCGGCGATGTATGATGCCTGGCACGACATCATCCCGGTGGTGGAACCCGCCGCGGGCGTGGAACGTGCGCCCATCGACGTGGTGGGGCCGGTCTGCGAATCCGGCGATACCTTTGCAAGGCAGCGGATGATGCCGCCGCTGGCGGCGGGCGATCTTGTCGCCTTCCGTTCTGCGGGCGCATATGGCGCGGTCATGAGCAGCGAATACAACTCCCGGCCCCTGATTCCGGAAGTTCTGGTGCATGGGGATCAATTCGCGGTTATCCGCCGACGTCCGAGCTTTGACGAAATGATAAATCGCGATACCATCCCTGAATGGTTGTAAGGCATATTGCCTGCGGCCGCGCCGGAGGCAATTCCTGATGAACACATCCCCCAACACCGACCGCAAGGACGCGCTGTCCGCCCTGCGCTGGCCGCTGCGCCTGACATGGGCGGGGATGCTGGCCGAGGGGTTGGTGCAGGCGCTCTGGCCGCTGTTGAGCGTCACGCTTCTGGTGCTGGCGGCGCTGATGATGGGCCTGCAGGACGTGGTCAGCCTTGAGGTGGTCTGGGGCGCTGCGGTTGTGGCGGGCCTGGGCTGGCTGGCGGCGCTGGTCCATGCGCTGCGCCGGTTCCGCCTGCCCACGCAGGGCGCGGCCATGGCGCGGCTGGACCGCAGCCTGCCGGGGCGTCCGATTCAGGCGCTGCTGGACGATCCGGCCATCGGCAAGGGCGACCCGGCGGCGATGGCGGTCTGGCGCGCGCATAAGGCGCGGATGGCGGCGCGCGCGGCCACGGCCCGGGCGGTGCCTGCCGATCTGCGGGTGTCGCGGCGCGACCCCTATGCGCTGCGCTATGTGGCGGTGCTGGCCTTTGGCATGGCGCTGCTCTTCGGTTCGGTGCTGCGGGTGGCCTCGGTGGCGGATATGGCACCGGGCCGGGGCGGGCTGGCGCAGGGTCCGGTCTGGGAGGGCTGGGCGGAGCCGCCGCGTTATACCGGCAGGCCGACGCTGTATCTGAACGATCTGGACGCCGGGCCGCTGACCCTGCCTGCGGGCACGCTGATCACCCTGCGGTTCTATGGCGATGTGGGCGCGCTGACGCTGGCGGAAACCGTGTCGGGGCGCACCACGGATGTGCCTGCGGCCTCTGACCCGGCGCAGGATTTTGCCGTGGTGCAGGATGGCAGCATCGCGATTGACGGGCCCGGCGGGCGGCGCTGGGATGTGACCATGCTGGCCGATACCGCCCCCGAGGTGGAACAGCTGGGCCCGCCCGAGGTCTCGGCGCTGGGCGAGATGCGTCTGCCCTTTGCCGCGCGGGACGATTATGGCGTGGAGGCGGGCGAGGCACGGATCACGTTGGATCTTGCCTCGGTCAGCCGGCGCTACGGGCTGGTGGTGGATCCGGACCCGCGCCCGGAGGTGATTGTGCCGCTGCCGACCCCGATCGCGGGGAACCGCGCGGATTTCGAGGAAAACCTGATCGAGGATTTCTCCAAACACCCCTGGGCGAACCTGCCCGTCCGGATCAGCATGAGCGTGCTGGATTCCGCCGAGCAGATCGGCCAGACGGCACCGCGCCAGATGACCCTGCCGGGGCGACGCTTTTTCGACCCGGCAGCGGCGGCGGTGATCGAGATGCGGCGCGACCTGCTGTGGTCCAAGTCGAACACGACGCGGATGGCGCAGGTGTTGCGCGCGGTGGCCTACCGGCCCGGGGATCTGTTCCGCTCGGAGGTGACGGCGCTGCGGCTGCGCGATGTGATCAACCGGCTTGAGCTTCATGCCCGCTATGGTCTGAGCGACGAGATTCAGGACGAGCTGGCAGAGGACCTCTGGGGGCTGGCCATCGAGCTGGAAGAAGGCGTGCTGGCCGATGCGCTGGAGCGGATGCGACGGGCGCAGGACCGGCTGAACGAGGCGATCAAGAACGGCGCCTCCAAGGAGGAAATCGCCGAGCTGATGGATGAGCTGCGCCGTGCGACAGAGGAATATCTGCAGCAGTTGCAGCGCCAGCAGGCGCAGGAGAACGAACAGAACGGTGACCCGCAGCAGCAGGGCGAACAGGGCGAGACCATGCAGATGACGCAGGACGACCTGCAGCGCATGATGGACCGCATTCAGGAGCTGATGGAACAGGGCCGCATGGCCGAGGCCGAAGAGGCGCTGCGCGAGTTGCAGGAGCTGATGGAGAACATGCGCGTGACCGAGGGGCAGCCGGGCCAGAACGGGCAGTCTCCGGGGCAGCAGGCGATGGAGGGGCTGTCGGAGACCCTGCGCGAGCAGCAGGGGCTGAGCGATCAGGCATTCCGGGATCTGCAGGAACAGTTCAACCCCGGCGCCCAGGCCGGCGAAAGCCAGGGCAACGAGGGGCGCAACGGCGGTCAGGGCCGGGGCGAAAGCCACGAGGGCCAGAACGGGCAGGGTCAGGGCCAGGATCAGCAGCAGGGCGAGAACGGCCAGCGCGGCGAACAGGCCGAGCCGGGACAGGGCCAGGAGGGGCTGGCGGAACGTCAGCAGGCGCTGCGCGAGGAATTGCGCCGCCAGCAGCAGAACCTGCCGGGTCAGGGCACGCCCGAGGGCCGCGCGGCGCGGGATGCGCTGGACCGGGCGGGCCGGGCCATGGACGGTGCCGAAGAGGCGCTGCGCAACAATGATCTGGCCGAGGCGATCGACAACCAGTCGCAGGCCATGGAGGCGCTGCGCGAGGGCATGCGCGCGCTGGGCGAGGCGATGGCCGAGCAGGAACGTCAGCAGCAGCCCGGTCAGGGCGACACCGAACAGGGCGGCCGCGCCAACCGTGACCCGCTGGGCCGCGAGGGCGAAAGCGCCGAGGGTGGATTGTCGGACGGCGGCCGCATCGGCGAGGGGCCGGATGCCAGTGACCGCGCCCGCCGCCTGCTGGATGAAATCCGCCGCCGCTCGGGCCAGACCGAGCGTCCGGAACTGGAACGCGATTATCTGAACCGGCTGCTTGACCGGTTCTGACGCGGGTTCGGAGGGGGCCTGAACTACAGCGTTTCGGGATAGGCTTGAAACATCCCGCGTCGCTTTTCGCGTAGGGCCGAAGGGAGAGGCAGCGAACAAGTGATTCAGGTATATCCCGAAACGCTTTAGGTCAGCACGTAGTTGCTGGCCTTGAGCGGTTCGGGTGCCGGTTGTTCGAGGGCTTCGGCCACCGAAATCTCGATGGTGCGGCACATGGCATCGAGCGGCAGCCCGTTGTGGACGTTCTGGAACGGCAGCTCCAGTTCATTGGTCACCATTTGCAGGCCGAAAAAGACGTAGGCTACGACGGCGGCAAAGATTGGTGCGAACCAGCCGGTGGCTTCGATCAGGGCAAAGGGCAGCAGCCAGCAGTAGAGATAGGTCGTCCGGCGGATGAGCAGCGAATAGACGAAGGGCAGCGGTGTTGTCAGGATGCGTTCGCAGCCCGCCTGTGCAAGGGCCAGGGAAGAGAGGGTCTGTGAAATGGTCATCTGGCCAAAGCCGCTGATTGCCTCCTTTCCCGTCAGATTGCCGATCTGGTCCGCCATCGAACGCAGGGCGGCATCTGCGGGGTTCTGATGGGCGAGCATGGCATCGGCTTTCTTGGCGCCGACCCAACCGACGATATCGCCGCGCGTATCCACCTGCCGCAGGTAGCCGCGATGCAGATGTGCAAATGCCACGGCACAGGACAGGATCCGCGCGCGGTCCGTGCCGTTGCCGACAAAGATGCACATGTGCCGGCCCAGGTTGCGCACATCCGCGATCATCGACCCCCAGAGCCTGCGCGCCTCCCACCACCGGTCATAGGCGGCGTTGTTGCGAAACCCCAGAAACAGGGAAAGCGCCACGCCGAAGATGCCCATGGCCGAGATCGAGATATGGGGCAGGCCGACATGGTATCGGTCAAGGTAGAGCACCAGTCCGGTCAGCACCGCAATGCCCAGGATCTTGCCCATGATCTTTGGCACGATCGAGCCTTGCATGACGATAAACAGCTGCAGTGTTGAGGGGTGGTCCCGGACAATCATTCTGATCTGGTCTCCTGGCGGGTTACCTGTGGGAAATGCGGAAACGCGGGGTCTGGAAGGGGGTGCCCCGCGAGGTTTTCTTAACGGCTGGGGCGGGGATTGGCGGGTCACGTTGCGCCGTTGCAGCGTGCAAAAGCGCCTTGTCCCGGAGAAGGGCCGGTTTGCAATCGGTCAGGGGGCGAGATGATTGGCGCAGGAAAGCCCGACGCGGCAATCCACCGGGCGCTGCCCGCCCCGGGCGAGACGCAACCTGATCTCCTCGCGCCTGAGGTGACAGAGAGTGCCGTGATGACATGTCATATTTGACATGTCATCACGGCACTCTGATGAAGGCACTCTGATGAAGGCACTCTGATGAAGGCACTCTGATGAAGGCACTCTGATGAAGGCACTCTGATGAAGGCACTCTGATGAAGGC